>JAIEQX010000272.1 GCA_019747375.1 Beijerinckiaceae bacterium
TCCCACAAATTCAGTTTCGCGGTGTCCTTGCCACGATTGATCTCGAGATGTTCGCCTTCGCCCTGGAATTGGTTCGGCGCGCCCATGCGCTCCGGAAACTGAAAGGGGTTGTTAAAGACAAAATCTTCGTTGTGATACAGATTCAAGGTCAGTGGCGCGTCGTTCGTGCAGGACAGCCGCGCTGTCTCGCGTCCGGATGAATTGAAGATCTGATATTCGCAGTTCAGAGGGATGGCGAACAACGCCTTCGGGCCCCACTCGAACGTATGCTTCTCGCCACCCGGCATCCAGACGGTCGTCGAACCGAAACCCGAGAGAACATAGAAGAAACCTTCATACAGGTGCTTGACGGGCCTTGTCTTCTTACCGGGGAGGATTTCAAGCACGTAGTTGGCCATGAAGTCGCCGCGACCATGCGCATGAGCGAAACAGCCGCGCGCGTCGTAGCGATCCCAAGCAGCAGTTTCGAGCGCCAAGAGGTCGTGCCCAAAATCGAGATGGACCGGGATATTCTCTCCCTGCACCCAGTTCATATAGGGATCGACCAGGAACCTGCCGGTGAGTTCTTCTTCCGATGTGAGTTCGTCTGACATTGGCATGTTTCCTGTTCTTGCGAGTGGACGGGCGGCGATGTCGCGCGCAGCGCTTTTCGCGCTGCGCGCTTCAGGTTCTTGCGCTTACTTCTTCGGGGCTTTGAGAGCCTCCGAAAGCATGGCGCGCGTTTCATCGGACTGGTTGATGGCGGCAGTGACGGCCTTGAGAACCGACTCGCCGTACGCAGGCTGGACGGGCAGGCCCAGCTTTTCAGCTCGAGCCTGAAGCTCCGGATCCTCCATCGCCTTCTTGTACGCGTCAATCAGAGCGTCCATGCGATCGGCCGGAATGCCCGGAGGACCGGCGGTAAGGCGTGCGATATCGCCCTGAGACTGCACAAGTGCGATCAGGCCTAGCGCCTTCTCATCCTTCACCATGCTGGCCAGCTGCGGCACATCTTTCTCGGCGCCTCCAATCTGCGCGATCATGCGGCCGTAACCGTTTTCAACGAAGGCCTTGTAAGACGAACGCGAGGCGATGGAGCCGACGATCTCGCCACGGCGCATCGCCAGCTGATCATCAGTGCCATTGTAGCCTGAAAGCATTTTTACCGGCATCTTCAGCGCGTTGGTGAGCATAACGGTCTCAACGAACGAGGCGCTGCCGGGGCCGGCGACCGCGAAATTCTGCGGTTGCTTCTGCGACATCAGATCTTCGAAGGACTTGATGGGCGACTGCTGCGCGATCACTATGACGCGCGGGTCAGCCGCGGCCTTGCCGATCCAGCTCATCTTGCTGAGGTCAAACTTGACCGCCGACTCCTTGGTGATCTGATTGTAGATCAGGCCGGTGTTGAAGGTTCCGATGGTGAGGCCGTCGGGCTTCGACGCGTAGATTGCGTTCGTGCCGATGATATGGCCTGCGCCCGGCATGTTTTTCACCACGAATGTGGAGCCCGGCAGATACCGCTGCATGTATTCGGCGACGAGTCGGCCGTAGGAGTCGTAGCCTCCCCCGGGCGCGGTCGCGACGATGTAGTTCACCGTCTTTCCCTTAAAGAACTCGGCGCCCTGCTGTGCGAATGCGGTGGTCGCCTGCAGGACGAAGCACGCCGCTCCCGCCAGCTTGAATGCGTTTTTCAACGTAGCCTTGCTCATCATGCTTTCCTCCATTGCGGCGCATTTTCATGCATTGTCCGCGCGTGGGTCTTGCCAACCCCTCCGCACCGGCGCCGGCAGACTTTCGTTAGCCGGCAAGCCGATCAAGAAGCCAACCGGTCGCCACGCCATTGTAAAGCGTAACGCCAAGCCCCTTGGCGAATACGAGATAATAGAGAATTGAAGCGACCCCGCCCATCGCGAAAGCACGCGTCCAACTCGCCTTCGCTCGCTCCTTCAAGAATGTGATCAGGAAGACGGGAATCGAGACATAAAAGCCAAAGACGAGGATCGAGCCGATGAAGGCGAGGAAATAGGCCCAAACGATCACTTCGCGGCGAATCGTCTCTTTCTCGTCCGCGGGAGCGTCGATTACTTCGGCATGACCGAAGTGAACCTCGTGGCCAACCACCTGGGCGGCCTTCGCTTCGGCCTCTCGCATTTCATCGATCTGTCGTTCGCCGTCGGGCTGGCGCTTCAGGTCCAGGAAGATCTGAAGCAGGCACAGTCCGATGCCCGGAATGCCGACCGTCAACGGCATAAAGCGGGCTCCCGCCGGATAAGTCATAGCGACCCCGACCATGAGGACAAAGACGGCGAGCATGAAGAGGGTCATGGACTGACGGGACAGGCTCATGAGGTCACCTTCAGATTATCGAGGACAGACGGCCGACGGCTCTTGTAGATCGCGAAGCCGACCGTGGCGATGATCATGCCGATCAGCACCAGCGACAAAGGCCTGACGAAGAAGGAATATCCCCACAGGTCGAGGGCCTTGTGCAGCGATTCTTCGGCGATCCTGCCGAGCACGAGGCCGATGACGAACGGCGCGCGCGGCCACCCTGCCCGCAACATGGCGTAGCCGACGGCGCTCATCATGACCAGGATCACAAGATTTTCCCATTGCCCTTCGTTCACATAAGCGCCGATCGCGACCATCACGATGATGAATGGCACGAGCATGGAGGCATTGATGAACGTGAGAACCGCGACCCATCGGGTGATAAAGAGCAGGAACGTGACGGCGATCAGATTTCCCACGACGAGAGCCCAGATCAGTGTCCAGACAAGGTCGAGATGCTGGGTCAGCATCGCGGGTCCTGGCTGTATTCCCAGGATCAGGAACGCGCCCATCATGACGGCCATGCCGGATGAGCCCGGGATACCAAAGAAGAGCGTCGGCAGAAGCGAGCCGCCCTCCTTGGCGTTGCTGGCGGTCTCCGGGGCTATGACGCCTTCCACCGCGCCATGGCCGAACCGCTCGGGCGTTTTGGAAGACTGAACTGCATGACCGTAGCAAAGCCATGCCGCCGCCGAGCCGCCGAGGCCCGGAACCATGCCAATCATCGCGCCGATAATCGACGTCCGAAGAGCTAGGAACCAGTGGCGCGGCACTTCCATGACGCCCTGAAATATCTGCTTGTATGAGTACTTGACGTTTTCCATCGAAACAGACGCGATGGATCCGCCCTTCACGGCCAGCGTGATCATTTCCGGCACGGCGAAAAGCGCGAGGACAAGCGTTACGAGGCTGACGCCGTCCCATAGAAACAGGTAGTCGCCGGCGTAACGCGTCGTACCAGTCTGCGGGTCCATGCCTATCGTGGCCAGGATCATGCCAAACAAGCCGACAATCATGCCCTTGAAGATATTCTGTCCGCCCGCCAGGAAGGCGATGAAGGTAATGCCGAGAATAGCCAGCAGAAAGAATTCGGCCGGGCTGAACGCCAGAATTACAGGTTCGAGCACCGGAATCATGATGGCGAACACGCCCGCTCCGATGATCCCCCCAACACCCGACGCTGTGATGCTGGCGCCTAGAGCCCGTCCCGCTTCGCCTTTTTTGGCCATGGGATAGCCGTCGATCGTGGTGGCGGCGTCATCGCCGTCGCCAGGCACGCCGAACATGATGCTCGAGATCTGTCCACTGGTGCCGTTAACGGCATGCATGGTGAGCAGGAAGACGGCCCCCTGCGTCATGTCCATGCCGAAAACAAAAGGAATGGCCAGTGCGATTGAGAGGCGTCCGCCTATTCCAGGGGTGGCGCCGACGATCAACCCGATCAGTACGGCTATGAGCATCAGACCCATGGTCTGAGGCGAGGTCAGCAGCGCGCCAAGCGAGCTGAACATCACATCGATCATCTAAACAGCCTCCCGTGGCGCAGTCTTTGGCTACGCCTTGGCATAAACCGTAGATTCTCGAACACGAAAGGTAAATTGAAACCTTTGTAAGCCAGATACAAAATGTTTTAATGTCTGAAGGCCGCGCTCAATTCCTGCTTTGGGTCGCAGCCGCCATCGACCACCGCTCAAGGGTAAAGCATGCGCCTGGAAGACCTGGACTTCAGCAAGCTCCGCGCCTTTCAGCTCGTCGCGACGCACGGCACCCTGAGCGCCGCAGCCACCCATCTTCGCCTCACCATCCCGGCCGTTTCGGCGAAGCTTCGACGACTCGACGACGTTTTGGGCGTGGCATTGTTTCGCCGGCTGCCCAACGGTCTGGTTCTCACGCCAGCAGGCGAGCGATTCCTGCGCGACGTCACCCCCCTTTTGCTCGATGCTGAAAGGGTGGTCGCAAGCGTGCAATCACAGGTCCCCGCCAACACGCAGGAAACCGGGAGTCTTTCGATCTCGATAGGTGGGGACTACACCTCCCACTTCCTTCCCAAGATCAACGGCTTCCTGAACGAATTTCCCAAGGTTCAGGTCCAGATGCGCGTGTCGCGTTCGTCCGACGCGCTCGCAGCCCTGCAAACCGGGAAACTGGACTTCTGCCTTGGAATTTATCCGCGATTGCCGACAGGCGTCGCCGCCAAGGTTGTGGCCCGCACAACGCTGGCCTTGATCACGAAAGACACGGGAGCGCCGCAGTCGCAGCGGCCCGCAGATCTGGTCAGCGGACGGCTGATCGTTGCGCCACGCGGCACCGCGATGCGCCAAATCCTGCGCAAGTCGGAATTCGCCTCCGACACAATGAGCTATTTCGAATGCCCGACGTGCCAGACGGCGATCGATCTGGTGGCTTTGGGCTCAGGTCCGGCAGTAGTCCACAATATTTGCGTGCAGCGTAGCGGGATGCGCGACCTGCACGTCATCGACCTCGGCGAGAAGATGGGGAGCCTTCAGCTCGTCGTGTTGTTTCGCCGCGGCGCGCGGCGGTCCGTGGCCGCGCAGGCGTTCTTCGAACATGTGACGACCTGAAGCCGCTCAGGCCGCGATATTCACGCGATAACGGTCATGAGCCAGCTTGTTGGCGTCCACCGCCGACAATGGCCTCGAAATGATGAAGCCCTGCACTTCGTCACATTGGTGAAGACGAAGGAAATCAATCTGTTGTGCGGTTTCCGCGCCCTCGGCGGTGACGCCTATCTGCATGTTGGCGGCAAGGCCCAAGACAGCGCAAACGATCCACGCGCACTCCGGATCGGTGGCCACATCCGCAACGAAACTGCGATCGATCTTGAGGCGGTTCAGGGGTAGCTTCCTGAGGGAGGTCAAGGATGAATAGCCTGTCCCAAAATCGTCGAGCGAGATCTGCACGCCGAGGCGGCTGAGCCCTTCGAGAATTGAGACTGCGCGTTCAGCTTGGGCCATGAAGACCGATTCGGTGATCTCGATTTCCAGCCTTTGCGGATCCATACCGCAGGCCGCAAGCGTACCCATGATGACATCGTGGATCGTGTCGCTCCGGAACTGTGTCACGGAGAAATTCACCGCCAGGCGCATATGCGCGGGCCATGCGGCTGCCTCACGACACGCCGCCAACAGGATTTGTTCGCCGAGCTCCTGCATCAGACCGGCTTCCTCGGCGATCGGAATGAAAACCGTCGGTTCGATCGGACCGCGCTGAGGATGCGTCCAGCGCACAAGCGCTTCAAAGCCTTCGACGCAATTCGCCGTCAGCGAGTAGATTGGCTGATATTCGAGGAAAATCTCGTTCGTTCCGATTGCGACGCGCAGGTCGCGCTCGAGCGCTCTACGATTGGCGACGGCGGCTGCATCTTCGTCCTCATAGAAGCAGTAAACGCCGCGTCCGTCGCGCTTGGCGCGATAGAGCGCAGCGTCGGCGTTTCGCAGAAGCACTTCCGGGAGATGCCCGTCGGAGGGCGCAAGAGAAATGCCTATCGAGGTCGAACTGACGCGGCGCACTCCTTCAACGAAGAAGGGAGCGGCGAAAGCCTTGAGGATCCGGTCCGCCAGCATGACAGCCGCCTTGGGAGTCGAGATGCCATGCCCCACGATCGCGAACTCATCGCCACCAAGGCGAGCGACCGTGTCGCTGTCGCGAATGCAGGAATTGAGTCTTTCGGCGACCTGCAAAAGGATCTGATCGCCGGCGATGTGGCCGAGTTCGTCGTTGACCTCCTTGAACTTGTCGAGGTCGAGATAAAGGACCGCAAAGGGCTCGCCAAAACGGTTGAGCCGCGATGTCGCTTTCTGCAGCGTGTCGACAAGCCCGGCTCGGTTCGGAAGCCGTGTCAGCGGATCTTCTTTTGCTTCGCGCTGGGCAGAGTATTTGCCCACAAGACCGGCGAGCATTTCCTGGCCATGACTGACCACTGCGCGCACAAGCACGAACAGGTACATGAACATCAGGAGCGCGATGAGATAATGCAGCGGCTCGTTGCGGCCCAGGAAGATCGATGCGAGCGATCCGACAATCGGCATCATGAACGCGATGGCGGCGATCGGAATGCTCGCGAGCACGAAAGCGCCGCCGCAGAGATACCCTGTGCACAAGCAGATGACGAGCAACTGCAAGGCCTGAGATCCGTCATCGAAAAACAGGACCGGGAGAAGCGACCAGAGTGCGCCGAGCAAAAAGGCGTTGAAGACAGCGCGGCGGATCGTTCGCTCGGACATCTGCGTGACCGCGACCCGCAGTCGTGTCGCGCGCAGGTAGAAGTAAGACCCGTAGAGGATGACGGCAAAGCCCCAAAGCACTGACAGTTCTGGATGTTCAGACTGAAGTCCGGCGGCCACGAAGACGATGGCGTTGACGATATTTACGACCATGATGCCGCGCGTGTAGCGACACAGGGCATTGATCTGATCGGCGCGCGCACGGGCCGCATCTTCAGCGTCAAGAACCGGTCCGCCGAAATAGGACTGGTCCCCAGACAGAATCTTGATCAGCGCACTCATGAACCTACTCTGGACGCCCGAACAGCCGGTCGCCCGTCATAAAAGCCCTCAAGTATTTACATCCATTTATGAATCCGCCCCCCTGCGCGGAGCTTGGCTATAAGGTAAACAATTCTGTCAGCCGGTCGCCTCTGTCAGTATTCCCATTCGGCCCCCACGCCGACGGACGTACCGCCATTCGAGCCGACTTCCGACTGCACCCTCAGCCGCCGGGTGACGTCAACGTCGACCGACAACCCGGTCTGGTCTGGCGTGGCTCCGGCTTTGACGCCAATGCTGACGCGGTCGCTGATGGCGCGCGAGATCCCGACCGAGGGCCCGCCCGGACCTGCCTGGATGTCCAGGCTGTCCACGCCGAGGGACTTGCGCAGACGCTCAAAGGAATCGTCTCCTCCGCCGCCGGAAAACTGACTGGCGACCTGGGCCAGCTGCAGCGCCTGAAACGGAGAAAGTCCGCCGGAAGCTCGCGCGAAGAGGATGCGGGAGAGCACCTCGTCCTGAGGCAAATCCGGCTGCGACGAAAAGGCGAACGCTGGTTCGTTCGCCGGCCCAGTGACGGCGACATTCGCCGTCACTTCTCCGGCCTGGGTCGAAGCCAGAAAGTCGAGATCGGGGATCAGGCTGCCCGCGAACGCCAAACGGCCGCGCGAGAAGTCGAGCCGCTGACCCAAAATGGCGAGCTTGCCGCGCGCCAAGTCGAAGGCCCCGATGGCGACCGGATCGCTGGTCGTACCGGTCAGCCGCAGCGAGCCGCCAAGCACGGCGTCCAGGCCGCGGCCACGTATGAAAATGCGATTGGGGGCCGTGATGGCGAGATCCAACGTGGCGACGAACATGGCCTGCCTGCCACCAGCGGCCGCCCGCGCGGATCGCTGAGCCGCCAGGCGACGCGCCACTTGAGGGGGCGGCGCGATGTGCCTTGTCTTTTCGATAGGCCTCAAGGTGGTTGGAAGCCGGTCCGGCACGGCGACGTCCAGACGAGTCAGATCGATGCGACCGCTGATGCGGGGCGTGCGAGCCAGCGGGCCGGTCAGGTCGAGCGCCAGATCCGCGGTGGCGTTCAAGAGGCTGTTCGAGACCAGCACGGCGCGCTGACCGCGGATCGAAATATCCCCCGGAAAACCCGCCGCAGGGTCGATCTGCACGCGCCCGGTAGCGCTGAGGCGGCCGTCCCGTGGCGTCGTGGCGCTGACGCTCTCTATGATGAGAGTTTCGCCTTCCGCGCGCAGGCGCGCATTGAGGGAATCGAGCTGGACGCCCTGAAGCGTGTCGCGAAACGTCCCGCCTGAAAGCGTGGCTGCCCCGGACAATCGCGGAGCTGAGCGGCTCCCCGCCACGCGCATGTCAAGCGCCACACGGCCGGTGAGGCGCCGACCGGCCGGGCCGAGCGTTGCGTTGGCGATCGCGGCGTCGAGATTGCCGCGCGCCGACAGGTCGAGCGGCGCCGACGGGCCGAAGGGAACTGCGCCCGTGACCGTCAAGCGCCCGGCAGAGCCGGCGTTAATCGTCGCGTCAACCGTCGCGCGCTGGTTCTGCAGCTGGCCGCTTGCGACGATTGCAAGCGGCGGAACGCCGGCGCCACGAAGCTGCGGGGCCACGAGCCGGGCCAT
>JAIEQX010000147.1 GCA_019747375.1 Beijerinckiaceae bacterium
TGCGCGCTGGCGCTGGCGGAAGCGGGCTGCTCCGTGGTGATCAATGGCCGCAACGCCGACGCTCTCGCGCGCACCGCAGAGGACATGTCGAAGGCCACGGGCGCCAGAATCATCGCGGTTGCTGGCGACGTCGGCACGCCGGAAGGACGCGCAGCCATTCTGGCGGCCTGTCCGTCGCCCGACATCCTGGTCAACAACAACTCGGGCCCGCCGCCCAAGGATTTCCGCAAGCTTAGCCATGCCGAGCTCGTGGCGGGCGTGGAAGCCAACATGCTCACGCCGATCGCCCTGACGCAGGCGGTGATCGACGGCATGGTCGAGCGTCGCTTTGGGCGGATCATCAACATCACATCGGGGTCGGTGAAGATGCCGCTGGCGGGCCTTGACCTCTCGTCGGGCGCGCGCGCCGGCCTCACGGCCTTTCTCGCCGGCGTCGCGCGCGAGGTCGCGCACGCCAATGTGACGATCAACAATATCCTTCCAGGCGCATTCGATACCGACAGACTGAAGAGCGCGGCGCAGAAGCAATCCGAACTCAAGGGCGTTCCGGTGGCGCAGCTGCAGGAGCAGCGTCGCCAGTCGATTCCCGCCAAACGCTTTGGCGACCCTTCCGAGTTCGGCAATCTCTGCGCCTTCATCGCGAGCGGCCACGCCGGCTACATCACGGGTCAGAATTTCCTCATTGATGGCGGCGCCTTCCCTGGCGCTTTCTGATCCGTGCTGAAAGGCATCGCCTGCAAGATCGGCTCGACGCTCGCTTTCGCCTTCATGCTGGCGCTGGTGAAAGTCTACAGCGCCTATTCGGTCGCCGAACTGGTTTTCTTCCGCTCGTTCTTCGCCTTGTTCATCCTGGTGTTCTGGCTGCTGATGCGCGGCGATTTTCCACGCGCCCTGCACACCAGATGGTTCGGCGGCCACCTGGTTCGCTCGCTGGCGGGCGTCGGAAGCATGTTCTGTGTTTTCACCGCCTATGGGCTGCTGCCGCTCGCCGACGCCACGGCGATCGGCTATGCGGGGCCGCTTGTCGTCGTCGTGCTGGCGGCGCTGCTGCTTGGCGAAAAGGTCCATGCGACGCGCTGGGCCGCTGTGGTCGTGGGCTTCTCGGGCGTGATGGTGATGCTCTGGCAGCATTTGGGATTCACGACCGGCGAGTCCGCGGCGGGCGGGCTGGCGCGCACCGGGCTCGGCGCCTTGCTGGCGTTCAGCGGCGCGCTGCTGGTGGCTGTCGCGATGATCCAGACGCGACGCCTGACCCGCACCGAGGACACCGGGGCCATCGTGTTCTATTTCCAGAGCACGACAACGCTTGCGAGCCTCATCATCGTGCTGGCGGCCGATTACTGGCCGAGCGCGTGGCCGGGCGCAGCGCTCGTGCAGTCGCAGGCCTGGATCTGGCCGGAAGGCCGCGACTGGGCTCCACTCATCGCGATCGGGTTGCTTGGCGGCGTCGGTCAGATCCTGATGACGCAGAGCTACCGTTTCGCCGACGCTTCCGTGGTTTCCTGTTTCGACTACACGTCGATGATCTGGGCGCTGATCCTCGGCTTCGTGCTTTTCTCGGAAACGCCGTCCCCCATCGCCATCGTGGGCGCGTCCATCATCGCGGCGGGCGGTCTCTTCGCCATCCTGACCGAACGTCACGCCAAGCGGATGTAGAGACAGCCCCGCGCGGTCACCATGTTTCGGTCCCGTGATTGTCGGGCCGGGCTCCGGCCGTCTATGATCCTTGCATTCTTTTAACCCTTGCGACCCTGCCGGGATTTCCGGAATTTTGATGACCAGCGATCGATTCCTCACTCTGGAGGCGGGCCGATTTGTGGCCGCCAGTCTCGTGATGCTCTTTCACTTCAGTGATCTCGTCGGCGCCGCCCGCGGCGTGTTTCCGCTCGGCTGGGCTTTCCGGGCGGGTCATTGCGGCGTCGAGTTCTTCTTCGTGCTCAGCGGTTTCCTCATCATGTCGCAACACCGCGGCGAACACGGCGCCGTGGCGGCGCGCAGGTTTGTCCTGCGCCGCTTCTGGCGAATCTATCCGCCCTTTCTCCTTGTTTCGCTGACGATCCTGTGCGTCGCGATGGCGCTGCCATTGGGTCGGCCACCTTCGCAGCCGATCCTTGAGACAAGCCGGCTGATCGCCGATCTCGCGCTCGCGCCAAGCACCGCGCCGCTGCTCGGCGTGTCGTGGTCGCTTCGACATGAAGTCGTCTTCTACGCCATATTCGGGACGGCGATCCTGATCGGCCGACATGGACTGTGGCTCGTGGCTGTCTGGCAGGCGCTCGCGGCCGCCCTCGCATTTCAGATCCCGCAAACAGGCGGCGAAGGGCTGGCGCCCCTGGTGGGCGTCGCAAATCTCGGCTTCGGCCTCGGGATCGTGATCGCGTTGGGCGTCCTGCCGAAAGCGAAGCCATGGATCTGGCTGTCGTGCGGCGCGACGGCGCTGGTCACGCTGATGGCGCTGGAATGGTCGATGGGTCGCGCCATTCCGGTCTCGGAAGACCTGCCGTTTGGCGCGATCCCGAGCCCGATCGTTTATTCCCTGGCCGCCGCCATCCTGCTGCAGGGGCTGGTTTCGTGGGAGCGGGCAGGGGCAGGCTCCCCGGGCAGCGCGTCCTGGCGCTGCTCGGCGGAGCGTCCTATCTGCTTTATCTCACGCACGGACTGGCGGGTTCGGCGATCATACGGCTGCTTCCGGACTGGATCCCTCCGAATGCGACTTTGCTGGCACTGGCCGTCACGGCGGCCGGCATGAGCGTGGCGGGACATGTCTGGCTCGAAAAGCCCCTCATGGCGATGGTCTGGCGACGCATGACACTACGGCGATCCACTCCGGCGTTCAGCTGACGAACCGCAAAAAGCGTTCGTTATTTCGAACGTTATTGGCTATTATCCGGAACGTCTTCAACAGCGGAACGGGACGGGCATGGGCGTCGAGGGGCGGGACAAGGTCAAGGCTCTGGAGGCGGGCGCGTTGGCGCTTTCAGGTCAGCTGGGCAAGACGGTGCAGCGTCTGCGCAAGGCCTATAATCTTTCACTGTCAGAATTGTCCGAACAGTCGGGCGTCGCGAAGTCGATCATCAGCCAGATCGAGCGCAACGAGACCAATCCGACGCTCGCGACCATCTGGCGCCTCGCCCAGGCTCTCGACGTCTCCATCGAACGCGTGCTGCAGGCCGCCGAAGACGAGCCGTTTCTGGAAAAATCCTCCAAGGCCGAAACCCCGATCCTCCGGTCCGACGACGGGAAGTGCCGCCTGGCGATCATTGGATGGATCAAGACCGTTGAATGGCTGCAATGGTATGATTTCCAGGCTGACGCGGGCGGCGTCCTGGAGTCCGATCCGCATCAGCGCGGCTCGGTCGAATGTCTCTCGGTGATCTCCGGCGAACTGGAGGTCGAGGTTTCCGGCGTGATCGAGATCGCCAGGGCCGGGGATACGCTGCGCTATCGCTGCGACCGCCCGCATGTCATCCGCAACACGACAAAGAAGCCCGCGCATGCCACCATGGTGTGTATCCTGAAGGCGGCGGTGATGGAGTAGCGCACCGCCGGGCCTGTCTCGCGACCGGGTGTGTCTCATGATGAAACCCATGCTGGAATACAGGATCGAGGAAGAGGGGCCGGTCTTCACTGAACTGTACCTGCTCGAGGATCGGCTGCACCGGGACGACGGACCCGCCGCCGTGATGCATCGCACCGCAGATGGCGCGGTGGCGTTCGAGCTTTGGTATCGCGACGGGCGCCTGCATCGCGATGAAGGGCCGGCGGCGATCTACTACAACCTCGAGACCGGTCGGGTGGAGGAGATGTATTTCTTCCGCGACGGCGCCCTGTATCGCGGCGACGGAGGCCCCGAGAGCGTCGGCTTCGATCCGCAGACTGGCCGCCTGCGCGACGCCACCTGGTGGCGAGACAACGAGCCGCAAAATCTCACGTGGACACGCTGGCTCTGGCTGACGCAGGCGCGGAGCGGCGCGGGCGCGCGCGACGCCACAGAGGGCGGCAAAGCGTGACGCGCACGCGGCCGTGAACTCGACTTCCGGTTGAGCGCCGCGTATGTACGAGACGAAAGTCATTTCGCGTCGCCGGTTCGCCCGCGCCACGCTGCCGAGGGCGCCTCAACGCAATGGTCTCCGAACCGGCATTTTCCAGCGAGCGCAATCAGGATGAGTTGCGCGTCACGCTGACTGGCGCGTGGACCATCGCGGGGTCCAAATCAATCGAGGACGCCGCCCGCGCGCTGGTCGCTGAAGCGCGCGGCATGTCGCAGGCGGTGCTCGATCTGTCCCAGGTCGAACGGATGGACACGGCCGGCGCCTGGCTGATCGGCCGCTGTCGCGCCCAGCTTGAGGCTGCCGGAGCCAGCATCGAATATGCGCAGGCGAAGCCGGAATATGAGATCCTCTTGAAGGAAGCCGCATTCCGGAGTTTTTCCGACGAGAAGCCTCGGCCACGCTCGTTGCTGATCGACGTCCTGGCCGATGTCGGCGGCAATGTGATCAGCTTTGGCAAGAACATGTTGAGCGGCGTCGCCTTCCTGGGCGAGGTCATCGCCTCGATGGCGAAGTCGATCGTACGGCCGACGCGCTTTCGCGGCACTTCGGTGATCTTCCACATCGAGACCTTCGCGTTTCGCGGCCTGCCGATCATCGCGCTGATCAATTTCCTGGTCGGCTGCATCGTCGCGCAGCAGAGTATTTTCCAGCTGCAAAAGTTTGGCGCCGCCACTTTCGCGGTCGACCTCATCGGCATTCTCGTGCTTCGCGAACTCGCGGTCCTGCTCACCTCCATCATGGTGGCGGGACGCTCGGGCTCGGCGATCACGGCCGAGCTTGGGTCGATGAAGATGCGCGAGGAAATCGACGCGCTTCGCGTGATGGGGCTTGATCCGATCGACGTTCTGGTGATGCCGCGCATTCTCGCGCTGGTGATCAGCCTTCCGCTGTTGACCTTCCTGTCGGACATGTCGGCGATCTTCGGCGGTCTGCTCGTGGCGTGGTTTTACGGCGGCATCAGTCCTGAAGTGTTCATGGCGCGACTGCAGAGCGCGATCGCGATGAACACGTTCCTTGTGGGCATGATCAAGGCGCCGTTCATGGCTCTGGTGATCGGCATGATCGCCGCCATGGAAGGCCTGGCGACGCAGGGCTCGGCGGAATCGCTCGGCCGCCAGGTCACGTCGTCGGTCGTGAAGTCGATCTTCATGGTCATACTTGTGGACGGCCTGTTCGCTATGTTCTTCGCGTCGATCGCATATTGATGGAGAGCCCCGTGGCGGAGACCCGGCAGATCAACAAAGACCTGCTGCCGCGCGTCGTGCCGGTGGAGCCTCCGTCGCGCGAGCCGCAGACGGCGGATGAAGCGATCATCCGCGTGCGTGGCCTGCAGGTCGGCTTTGGTGAAAAGATCATCCTCGACAATCTGGACCTCGATGTGCGGCGCGGCGAAGTGATGGGCTTCGTCGGCGGGTCGGGAACCGGCAAGTCGGTGCTGACGCGCGCGATACTGGGTCTCGTGCAGAAGCGCGCCGGAACGATCGAGGTGTTCGGGCAGGATCTCGACGCCCTCGACCGCAAGGGGCATCGCGAGATGGAGCGGCGGTGGGGCGTGTTGTTCCAGCATGGCGCGCTGTTTTCCGGACTGAACGTGCGCCAGAACATTCAGGTGCCGATGCGCGAATATCTCGATCTGTCGCAGGAGCTGATGGACGAACTGGCGCTCCTCAAGATTGAAATGGTGGGGCTCAGCCCCGACGCGGCGGAGAAATTCCCGTCCGAGCTTTCGGGCGGCATGATCAAGCGCGCGGCTCTCGCGCGCGCGCTCGCGCTGGATCCCGACATCCTGTTTCTCGACGAGCCGACGTCCGGGCTCGATCCCATCGGGGCAGCCGAATTCGACCAGCTCATCGCAACCTTGCAGAAGACGCTCGGCCTGACCGTGTTCATGGTGACCCACGATCTCGACAGCCTCTACTCGATCTGCGACCGCATCGCCGCGCTGGCCGAGCGGAAGGTCATCGCCGCCGGAAGCGTGGCGGAAATCCTCAAGCTCGATCACCCATGGCTTCGCGCCTACTTCCACGGGGAGCGCGCACAAAGACGTGAAAGCGGCGGCGGGACAGGGCATGCGCGCCCTTGAAAGCGCCATGAAAGACTGCGAATGTCACGTTGATTTTGTATGTGGTCATGCTGGCGATTCTGTTGTCTGGCAAGCATTTCCACGCAGGCTTACCACGTCGCCCTGGTGATGTTTTCCGGGCTGGCGAAAGGATGATCGACCGAAGATGGAGACCCGCGCCAACTACGCCCTGATCGGCGCCTTTACCCTCGCGGTCGTGACCGCGGCCTTCATGTTCGTGTTCTGGTTCTCCGGATCGAGCAAGCAGTCCGGCCGCGATTCATACCGCGTCGTGTTTTCCAGCTCCGTGTCGGGACTGACGCGCGGCTCGCAGGTGCTCTTCAACGGCCTGAAGGTCGGCGAAGTGACGTCCATTGATCTCGCCCCAGATCCAAGCGAAGTTTTCGCCATTATCGATGTCGATCGTCGCACTCCCGTGAAGACCGATACGCGTGCGCGTCTCGAATATCAGGGTCTCACGGGCGTCGGCTCCATTGCGCTGACCGGCGGATCCTCGGACGCCCCGCGCCTGACATCCACCACCAAGGACATGGCGGAAATCCGCGCCGAGCGCTCCGACTTCCAGAACCTTGTCGAGACTCTGCAGAACCTGTCGTCGAAGGTTGACGGCCTGCTCAACAAGGCCGACTCGCTCGTCACCGACAATGCGACGGCGATCTCCAAGACCGTGCAGAACGTGCAGGTCTTCACGGACGCGCTGGCGGCCAATTCTGACGGACTGAAAGATTTTCTGGGCGGCATGGCCGATCTGGGCCGCACCATCCGGCCGCTGGCGCAGCGCCTCGAAGGCCTGACGGGCACGCTCGACAAGCTCGTGTCCTCGGTGGATACCGAAAAGGTGCGCAGCATCGTCTCGAACGTCGAAGATTTCTCGACGTCGCTCGCCCGCAACAAGACCAACATCGATTCGCTGCTGACGGACGCCGCCAAGGTGGCGCGCGATCTTGGCGCACAGACATCCAAGCTCGACAGTCTGATGAGCAGCGCCGGCGACATCACCAAGGCGGTGGATCCCAAGAAAGTCGCCAATGCGGTCGACTCGCTCGATCGCTTCGCCACGGTGCTCGACAACAACAGGCAGAACACCGATTCAATCATGAAAAACGCCAACGAACTGACCGCCAAGCTCAACGCTTCCGCGGACAAGATCGACGGCGTGCTCGCCTCCGTGCAGGGGTTCCTGGGCGGACCGGGCTCCGAGGGCATGTTCTCCGACGTCGGCGAGGCCGCCAAGGCGATCCGCAAGCTGGCTGACAACCTCGACGTCCGAACGAAGGAAATCACCGCCGGAATCAACCGCTTCACCGGTCCGGGGCTTAAGCAGTACGAAGCTCTGGCGACCGACGGCCGTCGCACGCTGGACGAGATCAACCGCACAGTCCGTTCGCTCGGCAAGAACCCGCAACAGCTGATTTTCGGCGGGAAGCCGTCCGTTCCGGAATATAGCGGCCGTTAGAGTGACGCAAAAAGCGCAGACGTTTGAAAGCTCTGCAAGGAGCCAATGGCGGCGCTTGCGTCGCCTGCTGCGCTGCTGTTCTGATGACGCATGGCGCGCAAGAATCAAAAGTTCCGGAGTATCCGTGCGGTGACAGAGCCTGCCCGTCCGTTGTCGAGCCGATCTCGTGCGTCCGGTCGGCCATTGCGGCTCGCCGGCATTGCGGCGCTGCTCTGTCTCGTGTCTGCCTGTGGCAGCTCACCGCTCGCGACCTTCGACATTTCCGCACCGCGCGATGGCCTTAAACCGCGCACGCTGCGCGGCATTCTTGTCATTCCAGAGCCGACTGCTCCGGCTCCGACCGATGGCGACCGCATTGTGGTTCGCAGCGGCGTCAGCGCGGTTTCGGTGCTCGCCGGCGCACAATGGAGCGACCGCCTGCCGCGGCTGCTTCAGACGCGCATGATCCAGACATTCGAGAACGCCAAGCTCATGCGCTCCGTCGGGCGTCCGGGGGAGGGCTTGTCGGCCGACCGGAGTTTCAACTGGGACGTCCGTCGCTTCGAGATCGACGTGCCGACAGGGCAGGCGGTGGTGGAAATTTCCGTGAAAGTCCTGACGCCGGATGGACGGATCGCGGCCGCGCAGATCTTCCGGTCTCAGGTTCCCGGATCCGCTTCGGACGGGGCCTCAGCCACGACCGCGCTCGACGCTGCGTCGAACAATGTGCTTCGCCAGATCGTCGCCTGGGCGGGCGCGCGGATCTAGGCTCGACCGCCCCTCTGGGGCGCACTTTCCTCACATCACGACATATACGGGCGTCTGCACGGCTTCGCTCGGGCGGGGCGATGCGGGCCGGCCGGGCCCGACTCCGGACTGACGTGTCCGCACGAGGCGATGTCTTCCGGAGCCCGCGAGCCTCTTGGGCCGATCGCGTCGCGGCGTCTGT
>JAIEQX010000090.1 GCA_019747375.1 Beijerinckiaceae bacterium
TGAAGAACCATGCCGTGTGGGGGGTGGAGGCGGTGAAGACGGGCGCCTTCGCTCCGCCGCCTCTGCAGGGCGCGCGGTCCTTTGCCGAATTACAGGCGATGGTCAGCAGCGCGGTGCTCATGCTGGAGGCGTTCACCCCCGAAGAGGTCAACGGCTGGTCCGACAGGGACCTCGATATTGACGTCTTCCGGCCAGTCGACGAGGAAAACGCCTACGCTTCGGCCTGGGCTCCACGCGCCCTGGCGTTCACGTCCGAGACCTTCCTTCTCTCGTATTCGATGCCCAATTTCTATTTCCACGCCGTCACCGCCTACGACATTTTGCGAACGCGGGGCGTGCCGATCGGCAAGGGCGATTACGAGGGACGGCTGCGCACCAGGACGGCCTGAAGCAAAGTTTGATGCGTGCATTTGCGGCGCAAGTCTCGGGGGACAATTTTTATTCGTCAGGGTCGCATACTTCCGACGCCGCTTTGTCCCTCGCACGGAGGCAGGATGGGGCGTTTTGGTCGGCGTTCAGGTCATGCTTTTTTGCGGAAAGTACCCGGCGGTCCAAACGACGAATTAGCTCACTCAGCCAACTCCTCCGCCGCGCATCGCGTCATCAACTGCGGATCGTCCATGCTGTTGGTCGATTGGGGCCCATGGAGGGTTATACATGCGCGCTTTACAGCCGAGCTTTGAGCAGAGGTCATATTTCCTTAGCGTCTAAAAATGATTCCTCAGATTATTCACTATGTTTGGGTCGGACCGAAACCCATTCCAGAGCAAGAACAGGAGAACATCGCTCAATGGCGGGTTCTCCACCCCGATTGGGAATTCAAGTTCTGGAACGCCACAACCATCGATTTCTCGCCCCGTTACTTGCAGGGCGCCATTGCGACGAAGGCTTGGCACCGCGTATCAGATTACCAACGTGTCCGCGTGCTGGCGGAATACGGAGGGAAAAATCTGGACACTGACATTGAGCTTCGCCGTCCGCTTGACACATTGCTTCAACTTGAAAGCTTTGTTGGCGTCGAAAATCTGTCTCGCCCCGACTATGCGGTGAACGGCGCCGTGATGGGAGCGGTCAAGGGCCACAGCCTACCGAGCGATATGATCAAATATTTCGACAAGAAGCTCGACGGCTCAAAGGAGACGCATTCGTTTACGTCGCCCGGGCTTGTGACCCTTATGCTCAAGGCGCGCGGTTTCGATTTGGATAATCCCCGAATTCAGCGCGTCGGCGGCGTGACGGTTTTTCCTCCCGAATACTTTTACCCGTACAAGTACACAGAGCAATTTTCCGAAGACTGCGTCACCGCGAATACCTTTGCAGTCCATCATTGGGCGAAGAGTTGGGGCGACAAGCCCATCCCCCGAACCATTCGGGAGAGAGCGGAGCGAAAGCTGCGGCAGTGGGTTCCTGCGCTTTTTGTTCCGACTGATCTGCGCAAGCTTAGACAGCTCGAGTCCGACCGCGTCGCATGGGCACGCCGCGCCCAAGCCGCCACGCCTGGCGCGTCTGCCGACCTAACTTCCGCCGGTTAATGGGCTGATAGTCGCGCTGCCGTGAGTCGGCATGACGTCGCCGTGGGCGACGGGCAGGTTCCATCGGCGTTCCGGGCGATTCCCGACAGGAGATATTGGTTGCAGCAAAAGCTCATCTACGATTTCGGTGCGAACAACGGCGACGATCTTCCGTATTATCTGATGAAGGCCGACAAGGTGGTGGCCGTCGAGGCGAATCCGGAACTCGCCGCGATGATCAACGCGCGCTTCGCCGACGAGATCGGATGCGGACGCCTGATCGTCGAGAATTGCGTGCTGACGGTCGGTCCGCAGGGCGGGACCGTGCCGTTCTACATCCACCGGGACAATCACGTGCTCAGCCAGATGCCGCGGCCGTCCGACCCGGAGAATTTCGACAAGGTGGATTTGCCGGCGCGAAATGTCGTGGACCTGATCGCCCGGCACGGGGCGCCGCATTACATCAAGATCGACATCGAACATTATGACAGCGAAATCCTGACGGCGCTGTTCAAGGCGGATATTCGGCCGCCCTATATTTCGGCCGAGGCCCATTCACGCGACGTGATGGAGCTTTTGATCCGCGAGGGCGGCTATCCGGCATTCAACGTCGTCGACGGGAGTACGGTGGCGCGGCGCTACCGGCGTCATCCGATCGAGGTCGGCGGCGGGCCGGTGGACTATTCCTTTCCGCATCATTCCGCCGGTCCGTTCGGCGCGGATGTCGCGGGGCCGTGGATGACGCCGCAGCATCTTCGCCAGTTCATGACGATGATGGGCTTCGGCTGGAAGGATATTCACGCCACCACGCAGATCCCGCCCGACGCCAGAAGCCGCATCGGCTACCGGCAATATGCCTCGCGGCTCGTGCGAAACCAGCTGGTGGCGATTGCGGCGAAGAATCGCCTTGTCGATACGACGCTCCGCTCGATCCGGGGCGGCCTGCGGAAGCTCCGGTAGGCGTCCGGCGTCGACCGCCCGTCAGACGTTCCTTTCCAGCACCTCGCTATGGCGCAGCTTCTTCAACACGCGGCCGTCTTCCCCGGCGATCTCGATCGCGGTCGGCGTCAGCGGGCGCCCGGCCATCAAGTCGTCGCCGATCAGTTCGCGCATCGCCAATGTCGCCTCGAATATGGCCGCCGTGACATTGTCGAAGTCGCTTCCCTCGATGTCTTCCGCGCGCAGCTCGGCACGCAGCGTGTGCAAATAAAATCTAGGCATCTCGATCTCCCTTGGGGGTTGCAAGCAAGACGCCCCGTAAAAGCATAGGTTGCATTCGCGCCGCTTCTGTTTGCCAGCGGACAGTTCAGCCCGGGGTTCGGGCTTCGCCATGGCGCTCTGCTGTCGAAGGTGCGCGCGAACGACAGGGTTGGACGCGTCTTTTTGCGGGCCCGTCGGGCGGCGGCATTTTCTGTCAAGCTTGCCGGCGGCGGCGGCGCGTTCTTTGATGCAGACGGCGGCCCGGTCCGCGGCAGGCTGGATTAGGTCAAAAGGCGCCCATTCCGTTCATCATAAGAACAGGCTTGGTTTGGTCGCTTAGCGACATTGATTTACTCATGCGGCCAATAGTTTGATTGAAGTCTAACGGAGCAGGGGGCGGGTGCTGAAGCTTCAGGTCGCAAAGTTGAAGGTCTTTCAGGGCAGGGTTGCGTTGCTCTCGATGATCCTCGCGGTTGCGGCTCTCCTGCGCTTCGCCGCGCTCGACAAGCACGCGCTCTGGTTCGACGAGGCGCTGACCATCGTCCAATCGCAATGGTCCGTCGCGGAGATGATCCGCTATCCCACGGATCCCACGCCGTTCCTGTATTACCTCATCCATAAAATCCTGTTCTCCATGGATCATTCGGCGGGGGCGATGCGCTGTCTCGCGGTCGGGGCCGGGGTGATTTCGGTCGGGCTGATGTATGTTCTGGGGCGGCTCTGCTTCGGCGCGCGGTCCGGACTGCTGGCCGCGGCGCTCATGGCGGTCTCGACCTCGCACGTCACATTCAGCCAGGAAGCCCGACAATACAGCCTGATGCTCGGCCTCACGCTGCTGACCAGCATCGGCGTCATGGTTTACGCCAACGCCGTCGCGGCGGCCGAAAAAGGCGAGCCGGCGCAGGCCGGTCGCCGACGCCTGGGCCTGTTCCTCTTTGCCGCCGGCAATGTTCTGAGCTGGTATTCGCACGCGACCTCGGCGATCTGGATCGCGCTCACCAGCCTCCTCGTCCTGTGGCTCGCGGGGGAGAAGCTCCGGCGCGGCAGGATCCGCAACGAGATCCTCGTCGCCTACGCGGCCATGGCGCTGCTGGCGCTGCCGGGATTGTGGTGGGTCTATGTCGGACACCGCTACGGTTTCGAACATGTGGAATGGCTCGAACAGCCAAGTTTGGTCCAGTTCGTCAGTCGGATAGGACAGATCTACTTTCCCGCCGGCTTCTGGGAGCATCTCTGGATCAACAGTCCGTCGGAACGGCTGGCGAGCAAGTCCATCGTGCTCGTCGTGGGCTTTCTCTGCGTGATCGGGGGCGTTCTGGCGCGGCGCAGATCGATCCGCGCGAGCTTCAACGGCCATCGCGCCGCCTGCATCCTGATCGGGCTCTACTTCTTGATCCCGTTCTTCCTCTGGGCGATCGGCCTCATCTCGCTGCCGGTGCTCCACGCGCGGACGCTGCTCTACAGCCTGCCGGGATTCATCCTGCTCCTCTGCCTACTGGTGAAGGACAGCCGATGGGCCGGGTGGGAATCGGCCATCCTGGTGGCGACATTTTTCGGCTCGACGCTGCTCGAGATTCAGGGTCGTGAAAAAGACGATTATCGAGGCGCGGTCAGATATCTGGCGTCCCATGTGCGGCCCGGGGACGTCATCCAGGTCTGTCCTCCCTACGACTATGCCGGACTTCGCCACGCGACCAGGACGGTCATCTCGGCGCCGGTCGTCACGGTGGCGACCAACGGGCGAATTCTGCAGCTGGAGTCCGCGCTTGGGGCGGATCCCAACTGGGCCGAGACGTTTCGGCGGCTGGTCCAGATCCCGGAGGTCGAAGGCCGCATGGGCCGGCCGCTGGATGGACCGAGGCTCGAGACCCCGGATCAGTCGGCAGCGTCCCTGAAAGTCCCTGCGGGCGCAGCGGTCTGGCGGTTCAACGGACGGTGCGAGGACTATTGGTCGGAAGACGACGTGCGCACCCTTGCCGACAAGGCGCTCACGGGATTTCGGATCAATCCCGCCTTCGAGTGGAAGCAGATCAGCCGTGTCGACGGCGAGCGTCGCCTGGGCATCAGCCGCTATGAGAGCATCGACGGAATTCCTCTGCAGTTCAGGCCCGTATCAGGCAACTGACAAGACTCAGCCGGGTGCGTCCGACGGCTTTCCCGACCAGATCGGCGCGGCCGCGACGTCGCGTGAGCCGCAGGCTCGGCAGGCAAAGCCCCGGTGCAACGCAATGTCCGGAACCGGGGTGGCGTCGGACAGTCCGATGTCATCCCATGCAACGATCTGACTGTCGTGGCAGGCCAGACAGACAATCCGCGCGCCCGTGTGACCTCTCGCGCGAAGATCGGCGATGGTCGGCGCCCGGATCATGACCAGGTGAGCGCGGGAGTCCCGGCGAAGGGCGTTTCCGCTAGGTCGCGCACGAACTCATTGGAGTCGTTGACAAGAGCGACGCGGGGCGTGATCTGCTTGTCGGTCAACTCGAACCCCATGATGATGATTTGCTCGCCTTCGCCGATCAGGTGCGCGGCCGCGCCATTGACGCAAATCGCCCCGGATCCACGCGGGCCGACAATGACATAGGTCTCCAGCCGGGCGCCCGACGTGTTGGAGACGACGAGCACGCGTTCGCCCGCCCAGAGGCCGACCCGGTCCAGAAGATCTTCATCAATGGTGATGGAGCCCACATAGGCGAGATTGGCCTCGGTCACCCGGGCGTTGTGAATCTTGGAACGCATCAACCACCGCATCAATTCATCCCGCTGCTGTCTGTATCTGCCGGCTGATTACCGCATTTCGCGCTCGGCGTCACACGTGCGCGGACAAATCCACGCTCGCAGCCTAACTGCCAAGCCAATGAAAAGGTTTGCGTTTCGCCTTCCGCTCGGTACGGTCGTCCGTGTTTCGGGAGGGAGAATCAGATGAGCGCCAAACAGTTTCTGGTGTCGCTGCTTCCGGACTCGCTTCAGGGCCGGTTGCTTTATCATTTCCGTCCGGCCCTGCGCCAGCCGTGGGGCGGTCCGTTCAATGGGCAGGACGGGCGGCGGGCAATCTTCGACAGTCTCGTCAAGAACTTCGCTCCGGAGGCGATCGTCGAGACCGGCACGTTTCGCGGCGACACGACACGCTATATGGCGGGTCGTTGCGCAGCGCCGGTCTACACTGCCGAGTTCGACGCCAGGAATGTTGGGTTCGCATCCGAAAATCTGCGCGGCCTGAGCAATGTGCGCATTTCACACGGCGACAGCCGGGCGTTTCTCGACAATCTCCGGCTCCCGCAATCGCGCGTCTTTTTCTATCTCGACGCTCATTGGGGCGAAGATCTTCCGCTCGCGGAAGAAATCCGGATCATCTTCGAGAAGACGCCGGTTCCGCTCGTGATGATCGACGATTTCAAGGTTCCAGGCGACGCGGGCTACGGCTACGACGACTACGGCGCCGGCAGCGCCCTGATTCCGGAATACATCGAGGCGCTGTGCTCTCGTTTCGGCATGTCCCAGTTCTATCCGGCCCTGCCTTCGGCTCTGGAAACCGGCGCCAGGCGCGGGTGCGTTCTGCTCGCCGCCGATCCCGCCGTGGTGGCGACGCTGGCGGCTGATCCCCTGCTGAAAAAGCCGCCCCTGCATTCCTGAAATCGCAAAACCACGCGTCGCAGTCGTCCGTTACGCCTTCAGCTTGAAGAAAGACATGGCGGTGTCGCAACAGATCGCCTGCATGGCGGCGGCCGAAAGCCCCGCGGCCTCGACGGTTCCCAGCGGATCGGGGTCGCCCATGTCGAAGGGATAGTCGGAGCCCAGCATCACGCGTTCGGGGCCGGCCAGGTCGACCAGCGTCTTCACATGATCGGGCCGGAAAACGCAGGTGTCGTACCACATGGCGCGCATGTAGTCGGACGGCCTTTTCGACGTCAGGCGCTTGAGTTCCGGCCGGTACGTCCAGGCGTGATCCATGCGGCCGACATAAAACGGAAAATATCCGCCGCCGTGGACGATGAGCACGCGCAGCTCCGGATGACGATCGAGAACGCCGCCGAAAATCAGATGATTGATCGCCATGATCTCTTCGAGCGGCTGGCCGATGGTGTTGACCATGAAGTAGTCGCCCATGCGCTCGCCCTGCGAAAAGCCGAGCGGGTGGATCACCAGGGGCGCATCGAGTTTGACCAGGCGCCGATAGAGCGGATCGAATGCCGCATCGGAAAGTTCGCGGTCGAGCACGCGGGAGTCGATCTGGAAGCCGCGCAGACCGCGCTCTTCCACGGCGCGCGTCGCCTCGTCGATCGCTGCGTCCACGAACGGCATAGGCAGAGTGCCGAGCCCGGAGAATCGCGCTGCGTCCTGATTCACGAGATCGGCGACGTGATCATTCTGAACGCGCGAAATATCCGTCAGCAGATCCGCGTCGGCCCAATAATGCTGTTGGCCCGGCGCGGGGGCGACGACCTGCCGGTCGACACTCATCGCCGCCATGGCCTCGCGGCGCACTGAGAGATCGTTGAACTTCGGCATGAGCACCGGGAACTGGGCGTGGTCGACGGCTTTGCTCTCGTCGCTCATGTCCCGCTGATAGGGGATGAATTCAGGTTTGTAGCTGGGTGCGACGCGCCCGTTCACAGCCGGGCAGAGCGTGTGCGTGTGGCAATCGATGATCGTCATGGGATGGCCGCCGTTAGCTCGAGGTCGGGGGGAGTGCGCAGGTGCATGTCGGTGACGCGCTGGAAGGCGTCCGCAATGCGCAGCAGGAGAGGCTCGCTCCAGGGGCGGCCGATGATCTGCATCGAAACCGGCAAGCCGCCGGCGCTGAAGCCGCAGGGCAGGGCGACCGCCGGCAGCCCCAGATAATTGATGGCGCGCGTGTGACGCGTGACGCGCCCGATGATCGCGGCGACGTCCGAGGGCGAACCATCGATGGTCTGGGCGATGGTGGGAACCGCGACCGGCAGCGTCGGAACGATGGCGCAGTCGGCCGTCCCGATGACGGTTTCGATCCATTCGCGGGACAGGGCTCCGCGCATCGAGAGCGCCTCCACATATCGGGTCGCCGGATAGTAGAGGCCGGGTTCGATGCGGCCTCGAACCTGGTCTGCATAATACTCTGGACGCGTCTCAAGCCATTGACGGTGCAGGGTCGCCGCCTCGACCGCCATGACCAGATGCATCAGCGAATTGACGCGCGCCATGTCGGGCGTAACCGTGGCGAGCACCCCGGCGCCGAGGCTTTGGAACACCCGGAACGCCTCGTTCATGGCGCTGTCGACCTCCGGATCGACATCCTCCGCGTAGTAACCGCCGGGACGGGCGATGACGACATCGCGGATGTCCCCGCTCAAACCCGCCTCGCAATTGCCTGCCGGCGCCCCATAGGTCGTCGGATCACGGCGATCGAAGCCTGCAATCACGTCATGCAGCCGCGCAACGTCCCGTGCATGGCGGGCCAGCGGACCGATACAGTCCAGCGTCGCCGAAAGAGGCATGGCGCCATAGAGGCTGACCGCTCCATGGGTCGGCTTCAGGCCGGTGACGCCGCACATGGCCGAGGGATGGCGGATCGATCCGCCCGTGTCGCTTCCCAGCGCGGCGGGAACGCAGGCGGCCGCCACCGCGACGCCGGAGCCTGAGGACGAGCCGCCGCAGACATGGTCCGGGTTCCAGGGGTTGAGCCCGTGCCCGATGTGCTCATTGTAACCCGTTGGGCTCAGGGCGAATTCGGCCATGTGCAGCGTTCCACAATCGACCGCGCCCGCAGCATCGAGTCTGGAAAGGGCCGCCGCCGTCATGTCTGGCTTGAAGCCTCGACGGATCTTGCTGCCGCAGGCCGCCTC
>JAIEQX010000303.1 GCA_019747375.1 Beijerinckiaceae bacterium
TCGATTTCCAGCGTGCCGCCCCGCTGCAGCCGTTCGGGATGGCTCAGCGGCGGGCGGACGGCGATCTGGGTGCGCTCGATATACGCGATGGCGATGGCCGCAGCGGCGATTTCAGCGCGCGAGAACGACCCGAAGCCGTCCAGCGTGGCGATCCCATAATAATCGCGGATGCGCCGCTCGGCGCTCGCCTGCTCGCCGCTTTCACGCGGCACGGGACCGAGCGGCAGCGCTGCGTCCTCCGCCAGGCGGCGGATCGCGGGTTCATCCGCCAGAGCCTCCGGCACGACGATTTCGCGTGGCTCGAACCGGGCGATCTCGGCGCCCAGGCCCGCCTCGGGCGTTTCCGTGAGCGCGAAGGCCCCGGTCGAAATGTCCACCACGGCGACGCCATAGAGCCAGCTCTCGTCTGACTGGCGGGTGCGGGCCAGCGCCAGCATCAAATTGGCGCGGCCGGGTTCGAGCAGGCGCTCCTCCGTGATGGTGCCGGGCGTGACAAGGCGCACGACGTCCCGGCGGACCACGGATTTGGCCCCTCGCTTTCGCGCTTCGGCCGGGTCCTCCATCTGTTCGCAGACGGCGACGCGATGGCCCAGGCCGATCAGGCGCTGCAGATAATCGTCGGCGCGGTCGATCGGCACGCCGCACATGGCGACATCTTCGCCCAAATGCTTGCCGCGCTTGGTGAGCACGATGCCCAGCGCCCGCGAGGCGACTTCGGCGTCCTCGAAGAACAATTCGTAGAAATCGCCCATCCGGTAGAACAGAAGGCAGTCGGGATTGGCCGCCTTGATCTCGGTGAACTGCGCCATCATGGGCGTCATGCGGGCCGCCGCCGCGCCGGAGGCGTCCCGATCCGGGGCGGGCAGGGTCTTGTCTGTGCTGGACGTCATGTGTCGAGCCTAGCGCATGGGAACCGGCGATGCATGTGGCGCGGCGGCGTCATCCACGGTTCTGAGCGATTGTCCACGCTCGCGCCGGTCGATCTCCCCTTGAAAACGAAGCCTTGGCCGAAGGGACCGCGATCGGCGCTTGTGAAGCGGGGCCGCCCACGGGTAAGGTCGCCGCCCATTGGCTTCGAACGAACGGAATTTCGAGCAGACATGGCTGACGAGACCCCCAAGAGCCCCCTCCGGCCGAAAAGGCCGACGATCACCGATCAGGAAGCCCTGCAATTCCATTCCAAGGGGCGCCCGGGAAAACTCGAAATCGTGCCGACCAAGCCGATGGCGACGCAGCGCGACCTGTCGCTCGCCTATTCGCCGGGCGTGGCCGTGCCGGTGAAGGCCATCGCGGCCGATCCCTCGACCGCCTATGACTATACGGTGAAGGGCAATCTCGTCGCCGTCATCACCAATGGCACCGCCATTCTGGGCCTCGGCAATCTGGGGGCGCTCGCCGCCAAGCCGGTGATGGAAGGCAAGTCGGTGCTGTTCAAGCGCTTCGCCGACATCGATTCCATCGATCTCGAAATCGAGACCGAGGATCCCGACGCCATGGTGGCGGCCGTGCGCTATCTCGGCCCCTCGTTCGGCGGCATCAATCTCGAAGACATCAAGGCGCCCGAGTGCTTCATCATCGAAGAGCGCCTGCGCGAACTGATGGACATTCCGGTCTTTCATGACGACCAGCACGGCACCGCCATCATCGCGGCGGCGGGCATGCTCAACGCCATGAAGCTGACGGGCCGAGACATCAAGAAGACCAAGCTCGTCTGCAACGGCGCGGGCGCGGCCGGCATCGCCTGCCTCGACCTCATCAAGGCCATGGGTTTTGCGCCCGAGAACGTGCTGCTGTGCGACACCAAGGGCGTGGTCTACCAGGGCCGCACCGAAGGCATGAACCAGTGGAAGTCGGCGCATGCCGTGGTGACGCAGAAGCGCACGCTGGAAGAGGCGATGGACGGGGCCGACATCTTCTTCGGCCTGTCCGCGCAGGGCGCCCTGACGGCCGACATGGTGCGCACCATGGCGCCCGATCCGATCATCTTTGCGATGGCCAATCCCGATCCGGAAATCACCCCGGAAGAGGCGCATGCCGTGCGCGACGACGTCATCATCGCGACCGGGCGTTCGGACTATCCGAACCAGGTCAACAACGTGCTGGGCTTCCCGTATATCTTCCGCGGCGCGCTGGACGTGCGCGCGACCACGATCAACATGGAAATGAAGATCGCGGCCGCACATGCGCTGGCCGAACTCGCGCAGGAAGACGTGCCGGACGAAGTGGCGATCGCCTACCAGGGCGCGCGCCCGCGCTTCGGTCGCGAATATATCATCCCGGTGCCGTTCGACCCCCGGCTGATCAGCGTCATCCCGGTCGCGGTGGCCAAGGCCGCCATGGAGACGGGCGTCGCCCAGAAGCCGATCGTCGACATGAAAGCCTATATCGCGCAATTGTCGGCGCGCCGCGACCCTGTCGCGGGCGCCCTGCAGCGCGTGATCGAGCGCGTGCGCCGCTATCCCAAGCGTGTGGTCTTCGCCGAAGGCGAGGAGGAGCAGGTGATGCGCGCCGCCGTGTCCTTCGTGAACCAGGGGCTGGGCACGGCCGTTCTGGTCGGCCGCGAGGACAGGATTTCGGAGACCGCGGCTTTCGCAGGAGTCGACCTCACCGACAAGAACATCGAGATCGCCAATGCGCGTCTCTCCCACCGCAACACCGTGTATGCCCAGTTCCTCTACGAACGCCTGCAGCGCAGGGGTTATCTGTATCGGGACTGCCAGCGCCTGATCAATCAGGACCGCAACCATTTCGCCGCCGCCATGGTGGCGCTGGGCGATGCGGACGCGATGGTGACGGGGGTGACCCGCAATTTCTCGATCGCTCTCGAGGAAGTGCGTCGCGTCATCGATCCCAAGCCCGGCCACCGCATGATCGGCGTATCGCTCGTGCTGGCGCGCGGACGGCCCGTACTGGTCGCCGACACCGCCATCACGGAAATGCCGACGGCTCCCGAACTTGCCCAGATCGCCATCGAGGCGGCGGGCGTGGCGCGGCGTCTCGGTTACGAGCCGCGCATCGCCATGCTGGCCTTTGCGACCTTCGGGCACCCGCAGGGCGAGCGCGCCGCGCGCGTGCAGGAAGCCGTGCGCATCCTCGACCAACAGCGCGTCGACTTCGAGTATGACGGCGAGATGGCGGCCGATGTCGCGCTCAACAAGGAGCTGATGGCGACCTATCCGTTCTGCCGCCTGTCCGACACCGCCAACGTGTTGATCATGCCGGCCTTCCATTCGGCGTCGATCTCCACCAAGATGCTGCAGGAGCTCGGCGGCGCGACCGTGATCGGCCCGCTGATCGTCGGTCTCGACAAGCCGGTGCAGATCGTGCCCCTCGGCGCGAAGGACTCCGACATCGTCAACATGGCGGCGCTGGCCGCCTTCAACATCGGCGGCTGAACGCGCCGACATTCATGCGGCGGGAGCCCCAGGGCTCTCGCCGTGTCCATTTCAGGCCTACGCGCGTCTTGAGGCGCCAGCCTTGCGCGTTGCTGCGACGGAGTTCGTCTGATGAATATCGCAATGATCGGTTCGGGCTATGTGGGCCTCGTGTCGGGCTCATGCCTCGCCGACTTCGGCCATAACGTCACCTGCGTGGACAAGGACGTGGCGCGGGTCGATGCGCTCAAGCGCGGCGAAGTGCCGATCTTCGAGCCCGGCCTCGAAGATCTCATCGCCAGCAATGTGCGTCAGAAGCGGCTGCATTTCACCACGGATATCAAGGCCGCGGTCGCCAACGCCCATGCGGTGTTCATCGCGGTCGGCACGCCGTCGCGGCGCGGCGACGGCCATGCGGACCTGTCCTATGTATATGCGGCGGCCGAAGATATCGCCAAGGCGCTGACGGGCTATTGCGTCATCGTCACCAAGTCCACCGTGCCGGTGGGCACCGGCGACGAAGTCGAGGCCATCGTGGCGAAAGCTCGGCCCGATCTCGAATTCGCGGTCGTGTCGAACCCGGAATTCCTGCGCGAGGGCGCGGCGATCTCGGACTTCAAGCGGCCTGACCGCATCGTGGTCGGGGCCGAAAGCGAACGCGCCCGCGAAGTCATGGGCGAGATCTATCGCCCACTGTTCCTGAACCAGTCGCCGATCCTGTTCACCGGGCGCCGCACGTCGGAACTGACGAAATACGCCGCCAACGCGTTTCTGGCGACCAAGATCACGTTCATCAACGAAATGGCGGATCTTTGCGAAAAGGTCGGGGCCAACGTGCAGGACGTTGCGCGCGGCATCGGCCTCGACAACCGCATCGGCTCGAAATTCCTGCATGCGGGCCCCGGCTACGGCGGCTCGTGCTTTCCGAAGGACACGCTGGCGCTGGTGCGGACCGCGCAGGAAGCCGGCGCGCCCGTGCAAATCGTCGAAACCGTCGAACGCGTCAATGTCGCGCGCAAGAAGCAGATGGCCGAGCGCGTCATCGCGGCGTGCGGGGGGTCGGTCGCGGGCAAGCGGATCGGACTTCTGGGGCTGGCTTTCAAGCCCAATACGGACGACATGCGCGACGCGCCGTCCCTCGACATTGTGGCGGCGCTGACGGCGGCGGGCGCGAAGGTCGCGGCCTTCGACCCCGAAGCGACCGAGCAGGCCCGGCCGCTGATGCCCGGCGTCGAATTCGCCGAGGACGCCTATGAATGCGCCGCGAGCGCCGATGCGCTGGTGATCGTGACGGAATGGGACGCCTTCCGGGCGCTCGATCTCGACCTGATCCATCAGGCGCTGAAGAGCCCGGTGATCGTCGACCTGCGCAACATCTATCGTCCGGAGGACATGCGCCGTCGCGGTTTCACCTATCAGAGCATCGGGCGTCCCTGAGCAGGGGACGCCGCGGCGTCCCTAGACCGTCACCTGCGCGCCCAGTTCGACCACGCGGTCGGACGGGATCGAGAAGAAGTCCGTCGCATTGGCGGACTGGCGCGACAGGCCGATGAACAGGCTGTCCTGCCAGCCGGGCATGCCCGACGTCGGCGACGCCTTGATGGTGCGCCGTCCCAGGAAGAACGACGTCGTCATGATGTCGAATTTCAACCCGGCCTTCCGGAGCCCCGCCAGGGCGACCGGCACACGCGGGCTTTCCATGAAGCCGAAGTGCAGCGTCACGCGCGTGAAATCTTCCGACAACTGCTCGATTTCGTAGCGATTGCCGGCGCTGACGCGCGGCGTGTCCTCGGTTTTGACAGAAACGATCAGGACGCGTTCGTGCAGCACCTTGTTGTGTTTCAGATTGTGCATCAGGGCCGATGGGGCGACTTCGGGATCGCTGGTCAGGAAGATGGCCGTACCGGGCACGCGCGTCGGTTTGGATTTCTGCAGCATGCGGATGAGATCGCGCATCGGAATGGAATCGCGATGAGTCTTGCGCTCGAGCAGGCCGGAGCCCCGCATCCATGTCCACATCAGCAGGACCATGGTGGCGCCGATCAGCACCGGCACCCAGCCGCCATCCAGGATCTTGACGAGATTGGCCGAGAAAAAGGCCATCTCGATCACCAGAAAGCCGCCCATCACCGTGAAGGCGCCCCACAGCGGCCATTTCCACAGACGCCAGACGACGAAGAAGGCAAGGCAGGAATCCACCACCATCGAAGCCGTGACGGCGATGCCGTAGGCCGATGCAAGGGAACTGGATGATTTGAACGTGGCCACCAGAAGCAGCACGCCGATAAGCAGGATCAGGTTGACCCGCGGGATGAAGATCTGGCCTTCCTGCTTGTCGGAGGTGTGCTGGATTTCGAGACGCGGCAGCAGGCCGAGCTGAATCGCCTGACGGGCCAGCGAAAAGGCGCCCGTGATGGTCGCCTGGCTGGCGATGACGGTCGCCACGGTGGCGAGGATGACCAGGGGCAGCAGCGCCCATTGCGGCGCGAGCAGGAAGAACGGATTTCCGATCGCCTCCGGATCATTGAGAATGAGCGCGCCCTGCCCGAGATAGTTCAGCACCAGCGCCGGCAGCACGAAGCCGATCCATGCAACCTGGATCGGCCGGCGGCCGAAATGGCCCATGTCCGCATAGAGCGCCTCGGCGCCCGTGATGGCGAGAAAGACGCTGCCCAGCACGACAAAGCTCAACATGCCGTGAGAGAACAGGAAGCGCACGCCATGCACGGGATTGAACGCATGGAGGATGCGCGGGGCGTCGCCGATGTGGCTGAGGCCCAGCAGCGCCAGCGCGATGAACCACGTCAGCATGATGGGGCCGAAGAAGGTCGCGACCTTTCCGGTGCCGCGGCTCTGCACCATGAACAGCGAGATCAGAATCACGAAGGTGATGGCCAGCACGTAAGGCTCGAACAGCGGCGTAACGAGCTTCAAACCCTCCACCGCCGACAGCACCGAAATGGCGGGCGTGATGATGGCGTCGCCGGAAAACAGCGAGGCGCCGATCATGCCGAGCACGAGAACCGGCACCGAGCGGCGGCCGAGCGCGCCCTGCGCGAGAGCCATGAGGGAGAGCGTCCCGCCCTCGCCGCGGTTGTCGGCGCGGAGCATGAAGATCACGTATTTCAGCGTGACGATCAGAAACAGCGCCCAGATCAGCAGCGAGATGACGCCCAGGACGTTGGTCTCCAGCGTGCCGACCGATTGCGTATGCGCGAGCGATTCGCGCAGCGCGTAGAGCGGGCTGGTCCCGATATCGCCATATACGACGCCGATGGACCCCAGAGTCAGGGTCCACGGGCTTGATTTGGCATGTTCCGAAGCGTCGGGCGCTCCGTGACCACCGTCCGCCGGTCGTGAGCCGCGGTCCTCCGAGAGACCTTGCGCCATACTCTGATCCTTCGAGGGTGATCCTCTGTCAGTCCGAACCTGGTGGACTGGCCCGGCGATATAGCCTGTTCCAAGGCTGGCGAGAAGAGGCTTGAGCGTTCAACCCAAAGACGTTTGTCGAAGGCTTGTGGCGAGTTCGCGGCGGGCGCTTGCGGCGGGCGCGCATTTTTGCGATCACGCGGCATGGCCGAGCCAGCAATCGCCTTGCCGATCGACGATGTGCTCGACGCTCTGCGCGACACGCTTTCGACTTCCACGCGTCTTGTCCTGGTCGCCCCGCCGGGCGCGGGCAAGACCACGCGCGTGCCGCTGGTGCTTCTGGGCGAGCCTTTCGCCAAGGGCGGCAAGATCATCCTGCTGGAGCCCCGGCGCCTCGCCGCCCGCGCGGCCGCCGAACGCATGGCCGAGACCCTGGGCGACAGGGTCGGGGGCGTGGTGGGGCTGCGAGTGCGCCTGCAGTCACGCATTTCGGCGGCGACCCGCATCGAAGTCGTGACCGAGGGCGTGTTCGCCCGCATGATTCTCGACGACCCCTCGCTCGAGGGCGTCGCAGCGGTCATTTTCGACGAGTTTCACGAGCGCTCGCTCGACGCCGACCTCGGACTGGCGCTCGCGCTCGAAGCTCAGGCTGGTCTGCGGGAGGACCTGCGCATCCTTGTCATGTCGGCGACGCTCGACGGCGCGCGCGTCGCGCGCCTGATGAAGGACGCGCCCGTCATCGTCAGCGAAGGCCGCGCCTTCCCGGTCGAAACCCGGCATGTGTCGCGCGACCCGCGCAAACGGCTCGAGGACGAGGTGACGCGCGTCGTCCTGACGGCCTATCGCGGCGAGCGCGGATCAATCCTCGTGTTCCTGCCGGGCCAGGGCGAGATCCGCCGCGTCGCGCAGGCGCTGGCCGCCGCCATCACCGACGAGGCGACCGAAATCGCGCCGCTTTATGGCGCCATGGACCGCGCCGCCCAGGACCGGGCGGTGCTGCCAGCGGGGCCGGGCCGGCGCAAGATCGTCCTGGCGACCTCCCTGGCGGAGACGTCGCTGACCATCGAGGGCGTGCGCGTTGTCGTCGACAGCGGGCTGGCCCGCGTCCCCCGCTTCGAGCCGGACCTGGGGCTGACTCGGCTTGAGACCGTTCGGGTGTCGCGCGCGGCCGCAGACCAGCGGCGGGGTCGTGCCGGCCGCACCGAGCCGGGCATCTGCTACCGCCTTTGGGAAGAGGCCGCGACCGGCGCGCTCGACGCGTTTTCGACGCCCGAAATCCTTTCGGCCGATCTGTCCAGCCTTCTGCTCGACCTGGCCGACTGGGGCGTGCGCGACCCTGCGCAATTGGCCTGGCTGGATCCGCCGCCCGCCCCCGCCGTCAAGGAGGCGCGCGCGCTGCTGGCGAGCCTCGGAGCGCTCGACGATGAAGGCGCGATCACCCAGGAAGGCCGCGCGCTACGGTCGTTAGCCTTGCCGCCCCGTCTCGCCCGCATGGTGATCGAGGCGGCGCGGCGCGGCGAGGCGCGGCTGGGCGCCGATCTGGCGGCCGTGCTCGTGGAGCGCGGGCTGGGCGGCGACCGGGCCGATCTCACGAGCCGGGTCGAAGCGCTTCGCCGCGATTCGTCGCGGCGCGGCGAGGATGCGCGGCGGCTGGCGCGGGGATTTGCCGACGAGGCCGCCCGGCAAACAGGGCGTGCCGCGCAGGGGGCCGGCGACCTCTCCGATTGCGGCCGGCTGCTGGCGCTCGCCTATCCGGACCGGATCGCCAAGGCGCGGGGCAAGCCAGGCG
>JAIEQX010000238.1 GCA_019747375.1 Beijerinckiaceae bacterium
CCCCGTGCCAAGCGGCTCGAGCGTCGCCATTTGGCAATCGCCGTGCGGATGCGCGATTGCGCCGCGTCTCCTCGCGCGCGTCAGGGAGACGCGGCGGCGCCGCGGATGCGACGATATGGACAGGCCGGGCCAGCGCGGACCCTCGCCCGCGCAGGCGAAAATCCATGAAATTCAGGGATGGAATCCGGATTGTCAGTTTTGCTGATGAGGAGATGCACAGCGATGCGGCGCCGATGCGCGATCGCGCGACAGTCTCAGGTCAGCTGGTCGCGATGCCGAAGCTGCGGGAAGATGCGGGCGCAAAGGCCCGCCACGCCGATCGTGCCGACGCCGCCGAGCACCACCGCCATGACGGGCCCGACGAATGAGGCCAGCAGGCCCGATTCAAATTGCCCGAGTTCGTTCGATGCGCCGACGAAAACGGTGTTCACCGCCGAAACGCGCCCGCGCATTTCATCGGGCGTCTCGATCTGGATGAGCGTCGAGCGGATCACGACGCTGACCATGTCGGCCGCGCCAAGGATGAACAGGAACGGCGCCGCGACCCAGAAGCTCGTCGACAGCCCGAACCCGATCGTCGCCGCGCCGAAAAGCGCGACGGCCTGGAACATGCGAAGCCCGGCCTTCCGCCGCATCGGACGATGCGCGATCACCAGCGACATGGTGAAGGCCCCGAGCGCCGGCACGCTGCGCAGCAGCCCCAGTCCCCACGGCCCGACCATCAGAATGTCGCGCGCGTAGATGGGAAGCAGCGCCGTGGCGCCGCCGAGCAGCACGGCGAAGAGATCGAGCGTGATCGCCCCCAGGATGATCGGCTTCGATTTGATGAAGCTCAGCCCGGCCGTCATATAGGCGAAGCTGAACTTGTCGGGCCGCGCCGTGACGCCGCGCCTGTTCATGATGAGATAGGCGACGAGCGCGCAAGAAAAGCAGAATGTCGTGGCGCCGAACACCACCGGCGCGCCGAAGGCGTAAAGCAGCCCGCCCAGGGCCGGCCCGGCGATGATGGCGCTCTGGTAGGCCGAGGAGCTCGGCGCCAGCGCATTGGCGAGATGTTCGGGCGGAACGAGGCCCGGCACGATGGCCTGCCCGGCCGGATTGGCGAAGGCGCGCGCCGTCCCGAAGAGACCGATCAGCACGAACAGCAGCGGCACGCTGACATCGGCCTGCATGGACGCGACAAGAAGGCCGAGCGCCGCCGTGGTCGACACGAGATTGCACACGACGAGAATGTGCTTGCGGTCGAACATGTCGGCCACCTGCCCGGCCGGCAGCGCGAAAACGATGTTGGGAATGAAGATGCAGAGCCCCACCAGCCCCAGCGCCAGCGCGCTGCCCGTCAGCGTGTAGACGAGCCAGCCGATGCCGACGTCGACCATCTGGACCGCCAGGGCGTTGAACACGCGGGCGATATAGAAGGATGTGAAGTCGCGATACCGGAAAGCCGCGAATGCGGCGGGGCTGGCCACAGGTTGCACGCTCGATGAGGGGAAATGAAGCAGCGCAGGCGAACCATGCGCGGCGGGACACTCTCCCGCGACGCCGGTCTTGTCAATTCACCGGCGCGGATGACCTGGCCGGCGCCTCGTCCGCCGACGACAGCGCGCGCACCACCTTGGCGGCGAGTTCGTCTTCATGGAACGGCTTCTGGATGATGCGATGCTCGCCCACGTCGCTGAGCGCGCCGAGATCGGCGTAACCCGTGACGAAAAGCACCGGGAGCCCCGGGCGGCGGGCCAGCGCCTCGCGCATCACATCAGCGCCGTTCATGCCCGGCATGGCGTAGTCGACCATCAGCAGATCGACGTCGGAGAGGCGGTCGAGCTGGTCGAGCGCGGCGCCGCCGCTGCCCGCCTCCACCACGACATAGCCGAGGTCCTGCAACATGGTGGCGGTGATTTCCCGCACGCGCGCATCGTCGTCCACCACCAGGATCTTGCGGCCCGCCATGGACAGCGCGCGGGCGTTCGACTGTTTCTCCGCGCCCGAGGCGACCGGACGCCGGATGGCGGCGCGCGGCATCAGCACGCGGACCTCGGTGCCGACTCCCGCCTTGGTCAAGATCTGCACGCCCCCGCCGGACTGTTTGGCGAAGCCGAACACCTGCGCCAGGCCGAGGCCTGATCCCTTGCCGACCTCCTTCGTGGTGAAGAAGGGTTCGAACGCCTTGGCAAGCACCTCGTCGCTCATGCCCGCGCCCGTATCGGCGACGCTCAGCATCACATATTCCCCCGGCCCCGGCTCCTCGGGCCGGCCCGGCGGATCCGTCAGGACGACATTGCCGGTCGACACTTTCAGGCTGCCGCCGACCGCCATGGCGTCGCGCGCATTGATCGCGAGGTTCAGGATGATGAGTTCGATCTGGGTCGGATCGACAAGCGCCGGCCACAGATCCGCGCTGAGCTGCGTCTCGATCTGGATGCTGCCGCCCATCGTGCTCTGCAGCAGGTCGCGCATGCTCGTCACGGTCTCGTTGAGATCGAGCGGCTTCGGCTCGAGCCGCTGGCGCCGCGAGAAGGACAGGAGCTGCGACGTCAGTTTCGCGCCGCGTTCGGCCGCGATGCGCATGTGCGACAGGCGCCGATGCAGCGAAGGCTCGGCGCCCGCGCTCGTCAGCCCGCGCTCGATGAACGTCACATTGCCCAGGATGACGGTCAGCAGATTGTTGAAATCATGCGCCACCCCCGAGGTCAGCTGCCCCACGGCGTCGAGACGCTGCATCTGCTGCAGGGTCTTTTCCACGCGCTCGCGTTCGGAAATCTGCTGCAGCAGCTGCCGGTTGGCCGCCTCGAGCTCGGACGCGGCGTCGCGCTCGGCCGTGATGTCGCGCGCCACGCAATATAATTGGCCGTCTTCGGACGCCGCCGTCCAGGACAGCCAGCGATAGCCGCCGTCGCGTTGCGCGCAGCGCGTCTCGAAGCGCGGCGAGGCATTGTCGGACGCCAGCAGCGCGAGGGCCTTGCGGGTCGCCGCGAGATCGTCGCGGTGGATCAGTTCGAACAGCGAGCGGCCGGTCAGTTCTTCGGCCGGCCACCCGAGCAGGCTCGTCCAGGCCGGATTGACGCTGAGCAGGCGACCGTCGACGCCGAGCACGCACAGGAGGTCGCGCGAAAGTCGCCAGATGCGGTCACGCTCGCGCGTGCGCAATTCGACCGCGGCCTCCAGACGCTCGTTGAGCTGGCGCAGTTCCTGCTGGGCGCGCTTCTGGCCGGTGATGTCCTGCACGACGCCGGTGAAGCGCACGCATTGTCCCGCTTCGAAAATGCTGCGTCCGCGCGTGGCGATCCAGCGCTCGCCGATCGGGGCCGAGACGATCCGGAACTCTTCCTCGATTTCGCCCGCGCCATCGGGCGCAATGGCGGCCTGCACGGCCTCGTCCATGCGCGCGCGATCGTCGGGATGCACGCAGGCGAGAAACAGCTCGTAGTCGACCTTCGCCTCGGGCTCGACGCCGAACATGGCGCGGCAACGGCGGTCCCATTGCAGGAGGCCGGTCTTCGGCATGAAGGCCCACAGGCCCAGCGTCGCCGCCTCGAGCGCGATGCGCGTGCTGATCTCGCTGGCCGACAGCGCCGCCTCGGCGCGTCGGCGCTCGCGCCGCTCATGCGCCTCCGCCAGCGCCCTGTCGACCGCCGCCGGAAGACGCACGAGATTGCGCTTCAGCACATAATCGGTCGCGCCCTGCTTCAGCGATTCCGTGGCGAACAATTCGCCCAGCACCCCGGATACGAAGATGAACGGCGTATCGGGCGCATGCTGGCGCACGAGCTGCAAGGCGAGATGCCCGTCGAAACCCGGCAGCGCGAAATCCGACAGGACGAGATCGAACTCGCCCGTCATCAGGGCGGCGACGAAAGCCTCCTCCGTGTCGACGCGATGCAGGTCGTAGGTCAGGCCGCCGCGATCCAGATGGCCCGACAGCAATTCGCCGTCGAGCTCGCTGTCTTCCAGAAGCAGGATGCGGACGGGCTTCTTTGCCACGAAGGTCTCCATCAACCCATCGCGCCGCGCGGCGGCGGCTCGTTGAGTATGGCCCAGAACATCCCGAGATCCTGGATGGCCTCGAAGAAGGCGCTGAAATCCACCGGCTTCACCACGAAGGCGTTGACGCCCAGCTCATAGCTGCGCACGAGATCGCGTTCCTCGCGCGAGGACGTCAGCATCACCACGGGCACCCGGCGAAGGATCGCGTCGCCCTTCAGTTTCTCGAGCACTTCGAGCCCGTCCACCTTGGGCAGCTTCAGGTCCAGCAGCACGACCGCCGGATCGCCGGGCGCGCGTTCCGCATAGGCGCCGCGACCATAGATGTAGTCGAGCGCGTCGGCGCCGTCGCGCGTCACGATGATGTCGTTGGCCAGCTGGCATTTCGCCAGGGCCGCGAGCGTCAGCTCGATGTCCTTGGCGTTGTCTTCGACGAGGAGGATGGGTCTGAGATCGCTCACGTTGCAGGTTCCTTGTCACGCAGGGGCAGACCGAACGTGAAGGTCGCGCCCTTGTCGAGCGCCCCTTCCGCCTTGATCCAGCCGCCGTGGCGTTCGATGATCCGCTTTGTCAGGGCGAGCCCGATGCCCGTGCCCTCGAAATCTTCGGCCCTGTGCAGGCGCTGAAACACGCCGAACAGCTTGCCCACATAGGCCATGTCGAAGCCGACGCCATTGTCGCTGACGCTCAGCACGATCTCGCGGTCCCGCGTCTCTCCCCGCACGGCGATGACCGCGTCGTCGCGATGACGCGTGTATTTCAGCGCGTTCGAACAGAGGTTCAACACCGCCTGGCGCAGCATCGCATGGTCGCCCCACGCCACCGGCAGGCGCCCGACATCCCATGTCACGCGACGCTCGCCCTGCTCGGGCTGCAGCGTCCGCCGCGCCTCTTCGACGATCTTGGAAAGATCGACCTGCGCGAGTGACAGCGAATGGCGGCCCAGTTGCGAAAAACTCAGGAGATCGTCGACGAGCCGTCCCGCCGACATGGCCGCGTCTATGATGTTGGCGAGATAATGCCGCGACCTGTCGTCGAGATCCGCATTGCGGTCGCGCAGCAGTTCGGAAAAGCCGACGATGTGCCGGAACGGCGCGCGAAGATCGTGCGACACCGAATAGGAAAACGCCTCCAGTTCCTTGTTCGAGCGCTGCAGCTCGTCCGTCAGTTGCGCGCGTTCTTCGGCCTGCCGCAGCACGACGTTCAGGATGGCGTTGCGCAGATCGCGCGCGCCCAGAACGTCGGCGTCCGACCACGGCAGCGAACGCCCGCGCACCAGTTCCTTCCAGCTCGCGAACGACTTTCGCGGATGCAGCCGGCCCGGGTCGCGCGGATCCGCTTCCTTGCGGGGTTCGCCGCCCCAGGTCACCGTCTGCACCTGCTCCGGCCGAAACCAGATCAGGCAGCTGGAATTGACCTGCGAAATCGCGATCGCCAGAAAACCGCTCGCAAGTTCCGCCGGCGCAGACGCCTCCGGATAGAGCGACGACAACCGGTCTGTCGCCACCAGATCGGCCTTCTGGTTGAAGAACCAGCTTACCAGACCCCGGATCGTGTCTTCGTCGGGCGTGCGCCCGGCCCGCACCATGTCGTCGCCGAACACCGCGACGGCGCCCTGCGCCGATGTCAGGCCGAGCCAGAGTTCTTCGTTCGCCGCCAGTCCCATCGTCACGCTGCGGCTCTCGGCGAGGCGCGACAGCAGGGCCACTTCGATCTGCTTCAGCTCCATCTTCTGCGACGCCGCCTCGGCGCGCTCGCGGGCGCCGATCTGCAGCGACATCGTCTGGCCGATGAGGTCGCAGGCGGCGCGCACGTGAATGTCGACGTGATGCGCCGCGGCGCTGTGGCAGGACAGGAGGCCCCAGAGGCGCCCGTCGACCACGAGCGACACCGACATGGAAGAACACGTGCCCATGTTGCGCATGTATTCCAGATGCACGGGCGACACGCTGCGCAGCGCCGAGAGACTGAGATCGAGCGGCCGTCCGTTGACCGGGCTCAGCTGCGGCTCGATCGGCTCCGGCCGGTAAACGGCGTCGGGGATCAGGCGCAGCCGGTTCAGCACGTAAAGGTCGCGCGCCTGCGCGGGTATGTCGGAGGCGGGAAAATGCAGGTCGAGATAGGACGGCAGAACGTCGTCCCGATCTTCCGCAATCACCTTGCCGTTCCAGTCGGCGTCGAAGCGGTAGACGAGGACGCGGTTGAACCCTGTGAGGTCGCGGATGTGCCGCGCCGCCATGGCGCAAAGGTCGACGAGGTCGCGCGCCTGCCCGATGCGCGCGAAGAATGAGCGCATTCCCGGATACTGGCTCGCCGGATTCAGTCCCGCATGCGCGCTGGCGGGCTCAATGTCCACGACGACGCCCTGCGGGGTCTCGTGGGCCAGCACGTCGAAGGTCCGCTGGCCGATGGCGTAGCTGCGCATGAACGTCGGTTCGGCGGCGAAATCCCACGCGTCGATATCGGCCGCCAAGCCCGGACCGCCGGGCAGGTCGCGCACGCTCATGCCGGCGCGCGCCTGTCCGCCGAGCAGGTCGCCCAGGTTGCGGCTCGCCTGAAGCACGGCGCCGGTCGCCGGATCAAGAACCAGGAGCCCCCCATGCGGCTGAATGCCGCCCGGGATGCGGATCGGTTCCCGCGCGCAGCCGAATTCGAGATCAGGTTCTATGCTGGGCATTCATCGATCTCGTTGGGAGCCACTCCGCCAGAAGCGAAAACGTCGACACCGCACCCCCGGTCACGTCCAACGGGTCGAGCGAAGTCGTAGCCGCAACGAGGCGAGCCCGGAATTCGTTCCACATATGACCCGTCTGTGAGCCGTAGGGATGGAATGTCCGCAACCCGCCGGCGGGCAGCCACGGCGTTCCCGCCAGATGACGCGTGATCACCTGCCCGCCGAGCGTCGATCCCTCGATCACATAAAGCGCCCCCCAGGTCCGGGCGCGATCTTCCGTAAGCTCGGCCGCGGCGCGACACACCGGTGCGTCGTCGATCGCGGCGTCGTCGACGCCGAGCGCCGTCAGATCCGCGCGCAGCGCCGCGATCTGGCTCCGCTCCGCCAGCCATCCGGCAAATTCGCCGTGATGCGACAGGGATGGTTCGAACCCGCGATGAAAGCCCAGAAAGCCGCGCAGAACGGCGATGAAATGATCCCGGTCCGCCGGTTGCGCCAGCAGGTCGAGCCGCTGTTCGAGCCGGTCGTGCGACGCACGCGTGGCATGACGAAGTTCATCCAGGATCGTTTGACGCCGCACGTCATCCAACTCGCACATCTCCGAATATGACGTTCTGAGGACGGCGGCAGAGTACGCAAGCGCGCGATCAAATCAACCTGAGGCGAAGCTTTGATGGCGCGCTATTCGGCGTTCGGAGATCACGCCTACTTGAGCGGGCGGCCAAAAGGTCCCAGCGCCGCAAGGATCTTCGCCTCGAGCTTGTCCATGAACCGTTTCAGGTTCTGGTCGTGTGCGGCGGCGCGCCGCGCTGCGGGCTGCACGGCGTAAAGTGTCCTGGTGATCGCAGGCCGGTCGATCCGGCGGCCGATCAGCGAGCCGCGCTTGAGCTCTTCCGACGCGAGCGAATACGGCATGATGCTGGCGCCGACGCCGCGCGTGATCAGCGATTTCATCGAATTGATCGAATGCACTTCGAAAGCAAGTCTCAGTTTCAGTGACAGCCGCTGCGCCTCCGCCTCGACGATCGAGCGCAGCACGCCGCGTTCGCCGCCGATCACCAGCTCCATTTCCAGCGCTTCCGCCAGGCTCACCGAAGAACTGGCCGGCGCCCTTTCGGGCGCGGTCACCAGCAGAAAATCCTCTTCCAGGATCGCCTGCCGTTCGAAGCCCGCGCGCGGCCCGATATTATACGCCAGGATGACGTCCAGCTGCCCTCGCTCGAGCGCTTCGGCCAGCACGGAGCTGCGCTCTTCCGAAAGGCTGAAGAAGACTTCCGGCATTTCGTTGCGGGCTTCCAGCAGCACGTCGGGACCGATCAGCAGCATGATGCTGGGCGCGAGGCCGAGCACGATCGAATCCTTGGCGACCGTGCCGATCGCCTGCACTTCGCGGCGCATGTCCTCGACGTCGCGCAGCAGCGCCTTGGCGCGTTCGGACAGTCGGCGCCCGGCCTCCGTGGGCGAGACGCCGCGCGAATGCCGCACCAGCAGTTCGACGCCGAGCTCCTTCTCGAGCTGGCGCATCTGCGCGCCCAGCGCCGGCTGGGCGAGGTTCAGCTGCTCGGCCGCCGCCGTCATGTTTCCGGCTTCGACCACACGCAGGAAATAGGTGAGCTGCCTGAGATTGATTGTGTCCTCCCGCGTGCTCCGCCGGTCCGGCCGGCGCCCGGGCGGAACTTTACACCAGCCGCGGGGCATGCGCGTGGGACAAAAGAAAAAGGCGGCCCGAGGGCCGCCTTTCAGGCAAGAGCCGTAAACCGGCTTCTTTACGGACCGGACTTCGCCGGTACACCGCCCCCAGGTTAACCGGCGGTGTAATTTCCGTATTTGATCAGGTTCTGCTTCTGCGCCTCGTTGCGGGGCTCGAGCTTGAACAGGCGCGC
>JAIEQX010000159.1 GCA_019747375.1 Beijerinckiaceae bacterium
GTGCCGAACAGGCCGACGAACGGGCCAGCCGAAGCCACGGAGGCGAGGACAAGGAGTTGGGATTCCAGACGCTCGACCTCTCGTGCGATCGACACGTCCAGCACTTTCTCGATACGGGCCTGCAGACCCATGAAGGAGGATGCGGCGCCGGTGAAGGAACGCTTCCATTCGCGCATGGCGGCGACGAAAAGCGACGCCATCGCGGTGGTCGGCCGGCTCGAAAGGCTCTGATAGAGGTCTTCCAGCGAATTGCCTGACCAGAAGCTTTCTTCAAAGCGGTCCATGGCCTTCTTGGCGGTCGACAAAAGAATGAACTTGTTGACGATGATGGCCCAGCTCCAGACGGAAGCGGCCAGAAGGCCGATCATCACGGCCTTGACGACGAAATGCGCCTGCCAGAACATGTGCCAGAAGGAAACTTCCGTCGAGGCCTGCAAGGCTCCCGAAGCGACATCGGCAGGGTTCATCTCAAGGGTCCTTCGCTCGTCCGGCGCGGGCACGGCCCCCGCACGCGACGCACGCCGTTACCTCTGCGCAGAATCCGTCATTTCTGGGGCTTTGAAGGGGGTCACCCCTGCGGCAGCACCCGGTCAGACCAGAGTTAAGCACGCATCAGGGTTAATTTGTCGTTAAGCGACGCCCGCCGCCATCAGCTCAGCTCCAGCCTGTCAGTTTGTCGCGGATGTCTGCGGGCAGCCGCGCTGGTCGACCGTCACTCACGCAGGCGATCCGAACCTCGGCGCTTACAAGGAGTTCTTCGCCCCTCAATATCTTCTGCTGGAGTTCAAGGGAGGCTCCATTGACCGAGATCTTGCGTGTTTCAATGGTCAAGAGGTCGTCCATTCGGGCTGGCTTCAAGAATTCGATCGTCATGGCCCGGACTGCAAAGCCGAAGCGCGATGCGGGATCCTTGACGCTTATGGCCCCCTGATGGATATCGAGCGTACGCAGCAATTCGGTACGTCCGCGCTCCAGAAAACGGAGATAGGATGCGTGATAGACCACGCCGGAAAAGTCTGTGTCTTCGTAATAGACCCTGACCGGGAAGCTATGCGAATTAGACATCGTCGTCTCCGAACAGGCCGATCTGATTGGCCTCACGCGGCGGCGCCTCCAGACCGAGGTGGCGGAACGCCGCCTGGGTCAGCATGCGGCCGCGCGGCGTACGCTGGATAAAGCCCTGTTGAAGCAGATAGGGCTCGATAATTTCTTCAATTGCGTCCCGCGGTTCCGAAAGGGAGGCGGCGATTGTTTCAATGCCTACGGGGCCGCCGCCAAATTTCAGCGCCACGGTGTCGAGATAGCGTCGATCCATGATGTCGAGGCCGATTTCGTCGACGTCGAGCGCGCGTAGCGCACCGTCTGCAACCTTGCGGGTGATCGACGCGTCGCCGTCGACGATGGCGAAGTCGCGTACGCGGCGCAGGAGGCGGCCAGCGATGCGCGGCGTGCCGCGCGCGCGGCGTGCAATCTCATTGGCGCCGTCTTCCGTCATCGGGATGTTCATGACGCGCGCGCCGCGCCGCACGATCGATTCCAGCTCCGCCACTGTGTAGAAGTTCAGCCGGATCGGGATTCCGAACCGGTCCCGCAGCGGCGTCGTGAGAAGGCCTGCGCGCGTGGTCGCTCCCACCAGAGTAAACTTGCTCAGATCGATCTTTACCGAACGCGCCGCCGGTCCCTCGCCGATGATGAGGTCGAGCTGAAAATCCTCCATGGCCGGGTAAAGAATTTCTTCAACCGCCGGATTGAGGCGATGGATCTCGTCGATGAAGAGCACGTCACGTTCTTCGAGATTGGTCAGTTGCGCGGCGAGGTCGCCCGCCTTGGCGATGACCGGCCCCGACGTCGAGCGGAAATTGACCCCGAGCTCGCGCGCCACGATCTGGGCCAAGGTCGTTTTGCCAAGGCCGGGCGGACCGACAAAGAGCACATGGTCGAGCGCGTCGCCTCGGGATTTGGCGGCCTCGATGAAGACTTTGAGGTTTTTGCGCGCGGCTTCCTGTCCTGTGAAATCCAGCAGCGACATCGGCCGGATCGAGGCGTCGACATCGTCCTCGCGCTTTTGGGCCGAGACCAGGCGGGGCTTCTCTGTCATGCTCAAAACGCCTTTTGCCAATGGCTCGCGTAACGGCCGGTCACTGCGCCAGTTCTTTCAGTCCGCGCCGGATGAGAGCGCCGGTCTCGGCGTCCTCTCCGAGAGCCGCGACGCTGGCTGACACTGCTGCGGCCGCCTGCGGACGCCCGTAGCCCAGATTGACCAGGGCGGAAATGGCGTCCTGGACCGGTTTTGGCGCGCTCCGGACTTCGTCGCCTGCAAGGCGGGACAGGTTGGGATCGACAGCGGAGAACGCCGGCGCCTTGTCCTTCAGTTCTGACACGATGCGTTGCGCCAGTTTGGGCCCGACGCCGGGGGCGCGCGCCACCATGGCCTTGTCCTGGAGCGCAATGGCGCTGGCGAGGTCCGCTGGCGGCAGAAGGCCGAGGATCGCCAGCGCAACCTTCGAGCCGACGCCCTGAACGCTCTGCAACAGTCGGAACCAGTCACGTTCCGCGTCCGAGGAGAAGCCAAAGAGACGGATGGCGTCTTCCCGCACCTGGGTTTCAATGGCGAGCGTAGCGGCTTCCCCGACGGGCGGCAGCTTCTGCAGCGTGCGCACCGAACATTGCACCACATAGCCCACGCCGTGCACGTCCAGTATTACGTGATCGTCCGCATAAGTATCGATGACGCCTTTGAGTTTGCCGATCATGTCGTTCGCTGGTCCATCGTTGTCAGGTCACGCATGGGCGTGGCTGCGGGTCGTTTCGTCAGGGCGCGCCTGGCGCCAGATGAGGTAAGCGCAGACGAGAAGATTCACGAAATTCCATAGCAGTCCGTTCAAGAAAGCCATTTGGTAGCTGCCCGTCAGATCGTAGACATAGCCGGACATCCAGCCCCCGAGAGCCATGCCCACCAAGGTCGCCATGATGATGATCCCGAGCGTCCCGCCGGCCCTAGACGAGGGGAAAAACTCGCGCACGATCACCGCATACATCGGGACGATGCCGCCTTGGAAGAGACCGAACATGGCGGAGATGACGTAGAGCGAAGCCAGGCCGTCGAAAATCGCATAAAGGCAAAGCGCAAGCCCCTGCAGGAAAGAGCCAAGCATGAGCGTGCGCAGCCCGCCTATGCGATCTGCGACGATCCCGGATATGAGACGACTCAGGATGCCGAAGCCGAGCATCAGAGAGAGCATTTCCGCACCGCGGGCAGGTCCGTAGCCGAGATCGGCGCAATAGGCCACGAGGTGGACCTGCGGCATCGCCATGGCGACGCAGCAGGCGACGCCGGCGACCACCAGCAGGGCCAGCAAGGCATTCTGCGACACCGCCAGCGCTCCATGGCGCGAGGTCGGGGCGATGTTTGCGCGGGCGTCGACTGGAGCTCGCCGCCTCAGCAGAAACGCAAGGGGGATCAACGTGCACAGGCAGAAGACGCCGACGGCGAGATGCGTCGTGCGCCAACCCTCCGCGGCGATCGCGTTCTGTAGAACCGGCGGCCAGACCGTGCCGGCGAGATAATTGCCAGAAGACGCTATGGTGACGGCGATTCCACGTCTTTTGACAAACCAGTGCGACATGTCCGCCATGATGGGAGCGAAGCTTGCTGACGCGCCAAAACCCACCATGAGTTGCGCCAGGCTGTAAAGCGTCAGCGAGGGAGCCTGCGAGCCCGCCATATACCCCAGGCTGAGCGAACTGGCGCCCAGCAACAGCGGCGCCACGATGCCGAACCGGTCGGCCAGTCGCCCCATCAAGACCCCGCCAAAGCCGAAGCCCAGCATAGTCAATGTATAGGGCAGGGAAGCCTCGCCCCTGGTGGCGCCAAATCCCGCCTGCACGGCAGGAAGCGCGACCACAAAGGACCACATACCGATCGACCCAATCGTACCGATGAGGACTGCGACGGCGAGGCGTCGCCAGGCCGTGGCGGTATCTCGGGCGTCAGATGGGTCATGGGCGCTGTGCGTCATCTCAGGACGATGTCACCCGGGCAAGCAGGCGTCCAGCCTCGCCCTGCCTCATGCACGGACCTGTGCGGCCACGCTTGCGGCGAGCTTGCGTGCGCCGCGGTGCTGGGCATGACAGATTGCGACCGCGAGCGCGTCCGCGGCGTCCGCCCCAGTGGCTGAACTGCGCGGCAGCAGCACCTTGACCATCATGGCGATTTGGGTTTTTTCAGCGTGGCCCGCGCCCGTGACGGTCTTTTTGACGAGATTGGCGGCATATTCCGCAACGGAAAGCCCGGCTATGGCGGGTACGAGCAGAGCGACTCCGCGGGCTTGGCCGAGCTTCAGCGCAGATTGTGGATCGCGATTGACGTAGGTCTCTTCGACGGCGGCCTCCTCCGGCATATGCGCGTGGATGACGGCCGTAAGACCATCATGCAGCTGCCGAAGCCGCTCCGCCAGAGTGGATTTGGCATCCGAATGGATTGTGCCGCAAGCCACAAAGGACAGTCGCGAGCCTTCGGCGTCGACCACGCCCCAGCCGGTGTTGCGAAGCCCGGGGTCAATTCCAAGGATACGAATCGTTTGCAAAGCCATGTAATCTGATATCCCTGCCGCCGCGGCGCCGCCAGCCTGCGCTGGCGTTCCCGCTTTCCGTCCATTTCAGGAGTGCCGATGTTCGACGGCGCGAATCTGGCCGCCATCGGCGATGTCCTTCTTCGGCCGGGAACGTGGTTCCTGATCGTGGTTGTGGCCATCGCGGGCGTCGTGCGGGGATTTTCGGGCTTTGGCGGCGCCCTTATCTTCATTCCGCTCGCTTCCGCCGTACTCGGGCCCCGCTTTGCGGTTCCGGTCTTCTATCTTGTCGATCTCTGTACGGCGCTGCCGTATGGACTGCGATCCATACGGCGAGCCAGCATGCCGGAAATCATGCCCATGCTGGTCGGCAGCTGGATCGGGACCCCGTTCGGGGCGTGGATTCTGTCCAATACCGATCCGCTCGCCCTGCGCTGGGGCACCAACGTACTGGTGCTCGCCATGCTGGGCCTGCTGGCGTCGGGCTGGCGCTATTCAAACGAGCCCAAGGCGTCCGTCTCATTCACGGTCGGCATAACAGGCGGCGTTCTGGGCGCGGCCGCGGGCGTGTCCGGGCCTGTGATCATCGCCTACTGGCTCGGCAGCCGCAGCCCGGCTGCGACGATCCGGGCCAATATCATGGTCTATTACGCGCTTGCCGCGCTGGGCACGGACGCGGTTTTCTATTTACGCGGCATGTTTGGACTGGAGACGCTGATTTATGCAGCCGTGGCTGTGCCGATTTATGGACTCGGCCTGGTTTTCGGCGCCCGTGTGTTCAAAGGATCGACCGACCGCCAATATCGTATCGCGGCATTCGTTCTGATCGCCGTATCGGCCGTTGTCAGCCTGCCGATTTTCTAGTTTGAGCCGTCAGAAACTGTTCGACCACCTCTGCTGGACGGCAGATTCGCGCCAGATCGCTCATCACCACGATGGGTCGTTCAAGAAGGATCGGATGTTTCGCAATGGCGTCAAGAATGTCGTCCGGGTCCAGATTCCTCTCTTCCATGCCCAAGGTCTCCAGCGTCGTCCCCTTTCGGCGAAGGATGTCGCGGGGCTCGAGGCTCAATTTGGTCAGCAAGGCCTTGAGTTCGACCTTGGAGGGAGGCGTCTTCAGATATTCGACGATTTCTGGCTCCACGCCCGCCTCGCGGAGGCGTGTCAGGACTGCGCGGGATGTCCCGCAGGCCGGATTGTGATAGATGCGCATGACATAATCCTAACGTCGCCTTGCTGACGAAACCGGCGGGCGGCATTAACCTTGTTGCTCCGAACGGCACGACCGTGGATGGGTAGCTCACTGACGTCGCTTCCTTCAAGGCCCCGGCGGGCGACCGCCTGTTCCTTGGAGACTGACGGGGAAAGAACGATGGGACGCAAATATTTCGGCACCGACGGCATCCGCGGCAAGGCGAATGGTCTGATCACGCCCGAACTCGCCATGAAGGTTGGGCAGGCGACCGGACTTGCGTTCCAGAGGGGCGACCACCGCCATCGCGCCGTCATCGGCAAGGACACGCGGCTCTCGGGCTACATGATCGAATACGCCATGGTGGCGGGCTTTACCTCCGTGGGGATGGATGTGCTGCTTCTGGGGCCGGTGCCGACGCCTGCGGTCGCCATGCTGACGCGTTCCATGAGGGCGGATGTCGGCGTAATGATTTCCGCCTCCCATAACCCTTTTGCCGACAACGGCATCAAGCTCTTCGGCCCGGATGGGTTCAAGCTGTCCGACGACGTGGAGCGCGATATCGAATCCATGCTTGATGGCGATCTCAGCCCGCAGCTTGCTGGATCGCGCGCGCTCGGCCGCGCGCGGCGTGTCGACGATGTGCGTGCGCGCTATATCGAATTCGCAAAACGGACGCTTCCGCGCCAGCTCTCGCTTGACGGGCTGCGCATCGTGGTCGACTGCGCCAATGGCGCTGGCTACAAGGTCGCCCCCGAAGCGCTTTGGGAACTTGGCGCCGAGGTTTTTTCCATCGGGGTGGAGCCGGACGGGTTCAACATCAATCATGAGGTCGGATCGACCGCTCCCGAGGCATTGATTCAGAAGGTCCGCGAAGTTCGCGCGGATATCGGCATCGCCCTCGACGGCGACGCCGACCGCGTCCTGATTGTCGATGAGCGTGGGCATCTCGTGGATGGCGATCAGCTTATGGCGGTGATCGCAGAAAGCTGGCATCAGGACGGGCTGCTGTCGCGGGCCGGCATCGTCGCCACCATCATGTCGAACCTTGGCCTCGAGCGTCACCTTCAGGGGCTGGGCCTTTCGCTCGCGCGAACGGCAGTCGGCGATCGTTATGTGCTCGAGCGCATGCGCGAGGACGGATATAATCTTGGCGGCGAGCAATCGGGCCATATCATCTTGTCCGATTATACGACGACCGGCGATGGCCTGGTGGCCGCCTTGCAGATCCTCGCCGTGGTAAAGCGGCAGGGCCGTCCTGTCAGCGAAGTCTGCCATCGCTTCGAGCCGTTCCCGCAAATGCTCAAGAACGTTCGGTACTCAGGCGGGGCGCCGCTTGCGGACGCGTGCGTCACCGACGCGATCCGGGCGGCGGAGGCTGATCTTGGGGCAAGTGGGCGTTTAGTGATCCGCGCATCCGGCACGGAACCGCTCATCCGCGTCATGGGTGAGGGAGAGGACAGGGCCAGGGTGGAGGCTGCAGTTAACAGCGTTTGCGACGCCGTTCGCCATGTAGCCGGCTCGGTTGCGGCGGAATAATAATACTTACCCGTTACTTAACAAGCCACTGCCACGTCTGTGGCCTATGCCTTACGGGGGCTTTAAAATTAAGGTTAACCCATAATTCAGTATTTTTAGCCATGATCCGCTTCGTGCAACATTTCTAGGCCGCTCGGCCTGATGAATGAAGAGGATATCGTCATGGGTCGCGTCAACGCCCTTTACTTGGCGGCTGCGGTCATTTTCGGCGGGGCGACTGTCGCTCAGGCCGCCGACTTCCTGCCGCCCCGTCCGCAACTGCAAGAGCCGTCCCGCGTGGCTGCGCTGGAAACCTCCGGTTGGTATCTGCGTGGCGATATCGGCATGAGCGTCGACCAGAGCGCGCAATGGGACATGGTCCCGGGCCGTCTGTTGGGCAGCGCCGGTTATAACCCGACTGCGTACGGGCCCTCCAAGGCGCACGTCTCGAACAACGTGTTTGTCGGGCTCGGCTTCGGCTACCAGGTCAACAGCTGGTTCCGCGCGGACATCACGGGAGAATATCGCGGCGCTTCACGCTTCTCCTCGAACGCCGAGTTAACCTTCGATGACACGGCAGGGACGACGACAGTCTTGCGCACGTTCAATCGTGGCGACCTGTCTTCGATTGTCGGCCTCGTCAATGGCTATATCGATCTGGGCACCTGGCATGGCGTGACCCCTTACGTCGGCGCAGGCGTCGGCATAGCGCGCAACAAGATCGACGGGATGGTGGACCAGGGCTATTTCGTTTCCACGGGCGTTGCGCCCGCCACCGGCACGACGGGTGGATTTTACGGCGCGGGCGCCAAGACGAACTTCGCCTGGGCGCTCATGGCCGGCCTCGGTTACGACGTTTCCTCGCGGCTCAAGCTCGAGCTCGGATATCGCTACCTGAACGCCGGGAAGGCGACAACAGGCGCTCTGACCTGTTTCGGAGTCCCGGGCTGCGGCAACACTTATCTCGTCACAAAGAAGAACGAGAACCACGACATCAAGATCGGTATGCGTTGGATGTTGTCGGACTCCGCGCCAGTTATGGAAGACATGCCGCTCGTTCGAAAGTACTGACGGCATCCGAGACTAAATAGGAGGCGCGAACGGCTACGTTCGCGCCTTTTTTTTGTAAATAAATCATGGTTTCTGATGTGTTGAAAAGTAACCTTAAGTTCCGCTTAATCAATCGATGCCATCTTACTTTCATTGTTTTGAAAGCGCTCGCGCCTGGCACGAGAAGGATTGTGAGTATGGCACGCATCAAG
>JAIEQX010000287.1 GCA_019747375.1 Beijerinckiaceae bacterium
CCGCGCCAAGCTGAAGGGCGACTTTTATCCGCGCTGGAAGAAGCAGATCGGCACGAAGGCGTGGACGCTTCTCGAAGAGGGCGTCGGCAAGCTCGGCTGACGCTCGATCACGGGGCGGGGGCTCTGCGCCCCCGCCACATCGGCGCCATGTTGCGGCGCAGCGCGGCTTCTTGACGGCCCGGGCTTTCCTGTATAATGAACGATCGTTCGTTTTTTATAGGGATCGCCGTGCCCAAGCTTACCGATGAACAGCAGGCGCACCGGCGGACGCATATTCTCGATGCGGCCGAGCGGTGCTTTTCGTCCCACGGCTTCCACCGTTCGACCATGCAGATGATCTGCCGGGAGGCGGGCATCAGCGCTGGCGCGCTCTATCTCTATTTTTCATCCAAGGAGGCCCTGATCGAGGGGCTGACCGAGCGCGACCGCGAGCAGATCATGGCCCGCTTCGCCGAGGCCGGCGGCTCGCAGGATTTCATGCAGATGATCGAGGCCATGCTTCGGACCTGCATTCTGGCGCAACCCACTCACAAGGCCCGGCTCTGCATCGAGATCGGCGCGGAGGCGACGCGCAATCCGGCGATTGCGGCCTCCATGCTGCGCTTCGATCAATCCATTCGCGGCTCGCTGCTGCAGCTCCTGCGACAGGCTGTGGCGACGGGCCGGATCGCCCCCGTGGCGCCCCTGGACGATGTCGTGCTCGCCCTGGCGCTGATCGGCGACGGCCTTTTCTGGCGACGCGCTGTCGATCCGGACCACGACGGCGAACGCGCGCTGCCGCATGTGCTGGCCATGGTGGCTGCATTGGTTCGGCCCGTCGCGCCGGATTCCGACCTTTTCAATCAGCCTGCCTTCCAGACGACCGGGATTGCATCATGAAAAGAATTGTCCCCCTTTCCTTCCTGCTGGCGCTCGCAGCCTGCCTTGCAGCAGCGTCGCCTTCCAGCGCGCAGGACAAGGCGCTCGCCAAGCCGCAGCCGCTGGCTCCGGCCGTGACGGTGGTGGTCGCCAAGACGCGCCCTCTGGCCGAAACGGTTTCGATCAACGGCACGCTCGTGGCGCGCGAAGAAATTCTTGTCGGCCCCGAGATCGAAGGGCTGCGGATCGTCGAGATTTTGGTCGAAGAGGGCGACAGGGTGGCGGCCGGCCAGGTGCTGGCCCGGCTCTCGCGCGAGGCGCTCGACGCGCAGCTGGCGCAAAGCGATGCGGCGCTCACGCGGGCGGATGCGCAGATCGCCCAGGTGGCGAGCCAGATCCGGCAGGCTGAGGCGACGATCGGCCAGACCGGCCCGGAACTGCAGCGCGCGCAGTCGCTGCTGAAGAACGGCGTCTCCACGCAGGCGCAGATTGATCAGAAGCTGGCGGCCGACCGGACCGCGCAGGCTCAGCTCGAAAGCTCGCGCCAAGCCCTGAATGTATCCGAGGCCGACAAGGCCAGCCTGCTGGCGCAGCGTCGCGAATTGCAGGTGCGCATCGCCCGCGCCGAGGTGCGCGCGCCGGCCGCGGGCGTCGTTTCGCGTCGGACCGCGCGGCTCGGCGCCATTGCGTCAGCCGCGGGCGACGCCATGTTCCGGCTGATTTCCCGCGGCGAGATCGAGCTTCAGGGCGAGGCCTACGAGTCGCGTCTGGCGCGGCTTGCCGTCGGCCAGAAGGCGGAGGTGACCGTCGGAGACGCGCGCATTCCCGGGACCGTGCGGCTCGTGTCTCCCGAGATCGATCGCGCGACGCGGCTTGGCCGCGTCCGCATCCTGCTCGATCCATCGTCTGCGGCCCGCATCGGCGGGTATGCGCGCGGCGTCATCGTCACGCGTCGCGCCGAGGGTGTGAGCGTGCCGTCCGGCTCGATCCTGTATGACGGTGCGCAGCCGTTCGTGCAGGTGGTCGTCGGCGACCGGATCGAGACCCGCAAGGTGCAGGTCGGCATTGCGTCCGAAGGCTTTTCGGAGATCACCGCCGGGGTTGCGGAGGGCGAGCCCATCGTGGCGCGCGCAGGCTCCTTCCTGCGCAACGGCGATGCGGTGCGTCCGGTCTCGGTTGCGGAGGCGCGCTGATGTCCCTCAACATCTCGGCCTGGTCGATCCGCAACCCCATTCCTCCCATCGTGCTGTTCACGGTGCTGATGCTGCTCGGCGTCGTATCGTTCTTCAAGCTGCCGATCACGCGCTTTCCCAACATCGACGTGCCGATCGTGTCGATCACGGTCACGCAGGCCGGCGCGGCCCCGACCGAACTCGAAAGCCAGGTGACCAAGAAAATCGAGGACGCTGTCGCGGGCGTGCAGGGCGTCAAGCACATCACCTCTGCGGTGTCCGAAGGGTCTTCCGCGACCACCATTGAATTTCGTCTCGAAACCAATTCTGATCGCGCCCTGAACAACGTCAAGGACGCGATCTCGAAGGTGCGGGCGGATCTGCCGCGCTCGATTGACGAGCCGATCGTCCAGCGCGTCGACATCGCCGGATTGCCGATCGTGACTTATGCGGTCGCCGCGCCCGCCATGACGATCGAACAATTGTCGTGGTTCGTCGACGACGTCGTGGCCCGCTCCCTGCAGGGCGTGAAGGGCGTTGGCGGCGTGTCGCGCGTCGGCGGCGTCGACCGCGAAATCCGCGTCTCGCTCGAACCCGATCGTCTGGCTGCGCTCGGCGTCACGGCCGGCGACGTCAATCGACAGCTGCGCGCCATGAACGTCGATCTGGCGGGCGGACGCGGCGAAATCGCCGGGCGTGAACAATCGATCCGCACACTTGCGGGCGCGCGCCGGGTCGAAGATCTGGCCGACACGATGATCGCGCTTCCGGGCGGCCGTCAGGCGCGGCTCGGCGATCTCGGTACGGTGACGGATGGCGCGGCTGAACAGCGGCGCTACGCGCGCCTTGACGGCCAGCCGGTCGTCGCCTTCGCGGTCACACGGTCGACGGGCGCCAGCGATGCGACGGTGGCGCGCGATCTCGACGTGAAAATCGACGAGATCCGCCGCAAGCATCCGGACGCGTCGATCAACCTGATCGACAGCTACGTCACCTACACGGTGGGAAATTTCGAATCCGCCATGCACACGCTGCTGGAAGGCGCGCTCCTGTCCGTGCTGGTGGTGCTGATCTTCTTGCGCGACTGGCGGGCGACGCTGATCACCGCCATTGCGCTGCCGCTGTCGGTGCTGCCGACCTTCTGGGCGATGGACGCCATGGGCTTCTCGCTCAATCTCGTCAGCCTTCTGGCGATCACGCTGGCGACCGGCATCCTGGTCGATGACGCGATCGTGGAGATCGAGAACATCGTCCGCCACATGCATATGGGCAAGTCGGCCTGGAAGGCCTCGCTGGAGGCCGCCGACGAGATCGGGCTTGCGGTCATCGCCATCACGTTCACGATCGTGGCGGTGTTCGCGCCCGTATCCTTCATGGGCGGCATCGCGGGGCAATATTTCAAGCAGTTCGGCCTGACGGTCGCGGTCGCAGTGCTGTTCTCGCTGCTCGTCGCAAGACTGATCACTCCCTTGGCGGCCGCCTATTTCATGAAGTCCAAGCCCGACAAGCACAAGCATGTCGAGGACGGGGCCGTGCTGCGGTTCTACACCCGGCTCGTGCGCGCCTCGGTTCGCCATCGCTTCATCACGCTGGGCGTCGGCGCGATGATCTTCGCGGCGTCGATCTATTCGACAAAACTGCTGCCGTCCGGCTTCATCCCGTCCGAAGACGTCGCGCGCCTGCTGCTCGCCGTCGAGCTGCCGCCGGGCTCGCGCCTCGAGGACACGATCCGGGTGACGGACGAGATCACGGCGCGGCTGAAACAGCGTCCCGAGGTCACCAGCGTCTTCACCGACGGCGGCAAGATCGGGCTCGGCTCGGCGGAAATCCGCAAGGCGCAGCTCGTGATCAATCTCACGCACAAGAGCAAGCGCGACATCGCCCAGAAGACGATCGAGAGCGAGATCGGCGCCGAAGTCTCGCAATGGCCCGATATCCGCACGTGGTTCATCAAGGACAATGGACAGCGCGGCATCCAGCTGACTGTGGCGGGAACGGACCCTGCGGCTGTCGAGAAGGCCGCGGCGGCGCTCGCCAGCGAGATGAAGACGCTGTCGCTCGTCTCCAACGTCGTGTCGACCGCCGCTCTGGATCGGCCGGAAATCCGCATCACCCCCAAGGCTGGGCGGGCGGCCGACCTCGGCGTGTCGACCGAGGCGCTGGCGGAAGCGATCCGCGTCGCCACCATCGGCGACGTCGACGCCAATCTCGCCAAGTTCAATGCGGGCGACCGGCTGCTGCCGATCCGGGTGGAACTGGCGAAGACCGCGCGCGCGGATTTCGATGCGCTCGCCAGCCTGAAGGTCGCTACCGCGTCGGGCGGCTCCGTTCCGCTCGCCTCCGTGGCCGACATCACCTTCGGGCAGGGGCCGACCAGCATCGATCGCTACGACCGCGTGCGGCGCATTTCAGTCGAGGCCGACCTCGTGGGCACGGATGCGCTCGGCGAGGCGCTGGAGCAGATCTATGCGCTGCCGACCGCGCGAAACATGCCGGCTGGCACAAGCGTGCAGCAGGCGGGCGACGCCGAAATCATGGGCGAGGTCTTCATGGGCTTCGCGCAGGCGATGGGCGCGGGCGTCATGATGGTTTTCGCCGTGCTGATCCTGCTCTTCGCCAGCGTGACGCAGCCGATCACCATCCTGCTGTCGCTGCCGCTGTCGATCGGCGGCGTCATCATCGCGCTGTTCGTCACGCATAACCCGATCTCGATGCCGGTCGTGATCGGCATGCTGATGCTGATGGGCATCGTCACCAAGAACGCCATCATGCTGGTCGATTTCGCGGTCGAGCAGATGGCCGCCGGCATGCCGCGCACGGAGGCGATCGTGGATGCGGGCCGCAAGCGCGCTCGGCCTATCGTCATGACCACCATCGCGATGGCGGCCGGCATGGTGCCCTCCGCGCTCGCCATCGGGGACGGCGGCGAATTTCGCGCTCCCATGGCGATCGGGGTGATCGGCGGGTTGATCGTCTCGACCGTGTTGTCGCTGATCTTCGTGCCGGCGGTCTTCACCGTGATGGACGATGTGGGGCACGGCGTGTCGCGCGTGTTCAAGCGTTTCATCGGACCCGGCGAGGCCGGTGAGCCGCGTGAGCCGCAGGCGCATCCCAAGAGCCACATGCCGGCGGCAGCGGAATGAAGCTGGGCGCCATACTCCCGGATGTTTCGTCTGCTCGGACACCGCATGATGTCACGCTGCGCGGCGCTCATGTCGAACTGACGCGGCTCACCCCTGCCCACGCTGCGGAACTTTACGAGGCGAGTCATGGCGCGGGCTGCGAGGCTTTATGGACCTATCTTGCGGAGGGGCCGTTCACGGATGCGACGGCCTTTGCCCAGTCCGTGGCCGAGAAATCCGCCTCGCTCGATCCATTTTACTTCGCCATTCGCGATTTGACGTCCGGGCGGGTCGTCGGACATTGCGCCTTCTTGCGGATTTTTCCCGAGCATCGTTCGATCGAAATCGGCAATATCCTCTACACGCCCGCGCTGCAGCGCAGGCCGGGCGGCACCGAGGCCATGTATCTCATCGCCCGACACGCCTTCGAGGATCTGGGCGTGCGTCGCTACGAATGGAAATGCAACGCCCTGAATGCGCCGTCCTTCCGCGCCGCCCAACGGTATGGCTTCACCTTCGAGGGCGTGTTCCGCCAGCATATGATGGTGAAAGGCCGCAATCGCGATACGGCCTGGTTCTCAATGCTCGACTCGGAATGGCCGGCGCGGCGCGCCTCGTTCGAGGCTTGGCTCGCGCCGACCAATTTCGACGAGGCGGGGCGTCAGCGCTCGAGCTTGTCGATGCTCTGAAGCGAAGCCTGCTGCTGGCCGCGGTCGAGCCGCACCATGCGGATCGTGGCGACGCCCTTGTGGCGGAAGCCCAGCACGTCGGCGGCTCCGGCCGACAGGTCGAGAATGCGGCCGCGGATGAATGGACCGCGGTCGTTGACCGTCACCGTCACGGTGCGGTTGTTGGCCAGATTGGTCACCTGAAGCCGTGTGCCGAAGGGCAGGCTGCGGTGAGCCGCCGTCAGGCCTCTGGGCTGAAAACGTGCGCCGCTGGCTGTGCGTGCGCCGTGGGAATAGAAGGACGCCTTGCCGGTCCATCCCGCGCCCTGCGCCTGGGATCCGTTGGCATGAGCGGCGCCCGAAGGCGCGGCGGCGGCGAATGCGATCGAGGCGAACGCGACAAAAACTGAAGACTTCAACGGAACTCCCGGGTTGGACCAGGCCGAGGCCTGCGCGGGGGAGTTCCTGATGGCGTCATGCGGTCAGAACATGGCGAGGCCGGGTCGAATTGGCGATTTCGCCCGGTCCCGCATGGCTGTGGCTTTCGAGCAACGCGTTTTTGCGGCCTCTCAGCTCACATCGGGCGCAGACTGAGGGTCTTGCCTTCCTTCGGATCGCGCAGCCAGACCCCGTCGGGCTGACGGTCGAAATGCGCCTTGTGGCCCTTGCGCGCCATGAGCGAAAGGCGGCCACGCTCGATCTGCCAGCCGACCGGATCGAAGATCACCAGCCCTTGGTCGCGACAGGCCGGCGCGAGCTGCGCGCGGTTCGTGCCCTTGGGGCCGCGCGACTTGTCGTCCAGCGTCACCATACAGCCCGTGTCCTTGCCGGCGTCGCGCAGGGGCGCGTAGCGGCCGGCCGGGTTCGTCCGCATGGCGGCTGCGTTCGGCGCTGCCGAGGTGGCGACCACGGGCGCGTTTTGTCTTGCGAGCGGCTTCTCGGTTTCGCGGCGCGGCTGGAATCCTGCGCCGGCGGGCGTCTCCTCGACCCGAAATCCCGAAGTCTGGGCGACCTGCTGGCGCGCGTCACGTCGGGGCGTCTGCGCTGCGTCGGCGGCGGATATCAGTTGATAGGTTTCGCCTTCCGGTCCCCTGGCCAGGAGCGCCCCGGAGGCGGGATCGGGACTGAATTCAAGAACTTTTCCGCCTTCCGCGTCCTCGAGGCGCAGGCTGCGGTTGTTGTCGAGGCTCCATTGCCCGACATCGGCGAGAATCGGCAAGGCGCGACGGCATCCGGCAGGGACGGCCAGAGGCAAGCCTTCGAGCCGGCGATCGTCGGCGTCGCGCAGCACGAAGCGGCATTTGCGATTGGTGTCGTCGAGCGACATGTCCCACTGGCCGGCGACCCTGGCGGTGGCGCTGAGGTCCACGGCGGCGCCTGCGTCGGCGCCGATCAACAGCGAGGCTGCGACGAAGGCGCCCATGGCCGCGAGGGCGTTACGGGCGCGGGGCGAAACGTTCGTCATGTCGTCGTCTCCGGCCGAAATCCCGCCTCCGAGGCGAAACATGGCCATGCTGCAAGGCGCTGCTTGCGATGATTTACCCCGCTATCATCGCTTGCCGTCGCGAGCAAGCCTCGACTCAGGGACGAGCGAAGGCGGAGTCGCCCCCTGCGCCCATCGTGCGATGTTTTCCAGGAGCAGATCCGCCATGGCGCGCCGCGTGTGGTGGGTGCCGGACCCGACATGGGGAAACAGCGCGACATTGTCGAGCGCGAGCAATCCTGGATCGACGTTGGGCTCGTCCGGATAGACGTCAAGCCCCGCGCCCGCGATGGCGCCGCGCTCCAGCGCATCGATCAGGGCCGCCTCGTCGACCAGCGAGCCGCGGGCGATGTTGATCAGAAAGCCGTCCGGACCTAATGCCTTCAGCACGTTGGCGTCGATGATGTTCTTGGTGCCGGGACCGCCGGGCGCGGCGATCATCAGGATGTCGCAGGCGGCCGCCAGGTCTCGGGGCGCGGCGTAATACGGATAGTCGACCCCCGTCTGCCGTGTGCGCCCGCAATAGGCGACCTGCAGACCAAAGGCTTCGGCCCGGCGCGCCAGCGCCTTGCCGATGCGCCCCAGTCCCAGAATGCCGATGGTGCGGCCGCGCAGCGAGGCCGTCAGGGGAAAGGGCGCTGTCCGCCAGCCTCCGTCGCGCAGATAGCGCTCGGCCGCCGAGAACCGTCGCACCGTGTTCAGCAGCAAGCCGAAGCCGGTGTCGGCGGTCTCTTCGGTGAGCACGTCGGGCGTGTTGGTGACGAGGATGCCGCGCGAGGCGGCGTGAGCCGCATCGATATGGTCGTAGCCGACGCCGAGGCTGGCGACGAGTTCGAGTTTCGGGAACCGGTCCAGGAAGCCGCGGTCGATCGGGCGAGGCCGGCCGTCGACCAGGATGCTCGCCGCGGTCGCGATGGCGCGAATGTCGGCGGCGTTCGAGGCGAGAAAGGCGCCTTCGTCGGGCGCCTTCCAGAGTCGATGAAGCGTGTGCTCTTTCTCGAGCGCATCGCAAACGAAGGCGCTGAGCGGGACGGGCATGAGAATGTCGGCCATGTCCGTCGCTGCTCCTGTCCGGCGCCGGCTCAGTTCTTCTGAATGCCGGCCTTGGTGATCACGTCGCCCCATTTCTTGATATCGGCTTCGAGACGCGCCTTCAATTCATCCGGCGCGGTGGCCTTCGCCTCGATGCCGAGGTCGAGCAACTTGCGCTTGATTTCGCTCTCGCCCAGCACTTCGACCAGCGCCTTCTGAAGCTTGTCGATGACGGCCGGAGGCGTGCCTGCGGGCGCGAAGAGCGCGTTCCAGGACGTCACGTCGTAACCCGCGGC
>JAIEQX010000387.1 GCA_019747375.1 Beijerinckiaceae bacterium
TCAATGCCTGTCGACGAACACCGGCTCCGGGCGCGCGAAGAAGCTCAGCGCGGCTGAATAGAACCGGAGATAATTTTTCGCCGTGCCCGCCGTATGGGCGACGCCCGGGAGGAAAATGAACTCCTTGTCGGGATTGGGCAGCAGCCGGAAAAATTCGAGCACGTCTTCGTCGGACGCGATGCCGTCGAATTGTCCGCGCAGCAGCGCCGTCGGAACCGTGATGGCGCGCGGGTCCACAAGCGGCAGGTTTTCGCACATGTCGATATAGGTGCCGTTCGGCACCGAATCCTCGAGCGCGAGAATCGATTCGATGAACGGCAGCTTGCGCGAGTCCATGGTGGTTTCCGAATGATCGCGCGTCATGGTCGACATCAGGAAGTCGCGGCTCAGGGGCCGGCGCACCGATGATTTCCACTCCTTCATTTTCTCCGCGCGCTTGGCCAGCGTGGGGCTTCCCGCGCCCGTGTACACGAAGGCCTCGAGCCCGAGACGCTTGACGCGGTCGGGATGCCTTTGCGCGAACAGCGCCGCACGCAGCGCGCCCGACGAATAGCCGAGCAGCATCGGCGCATCGGTGACGCCGTGCGATTTCATGTAGTCGGTCGCGGCGAGCAGGTCCGGAACCGCCTGCTCGACGGTCGCCAGATGATCGTCGGGCTTGTCGGAGCGTCCGTAGCCGAGAAAGTCGAGCCGCCAGACGTTGAAGCCCCGGCATGCGAACCAGTCCATGATCGAAGCGTCGGGATCGCCCGGAATGTCGAGGTCGAATCCCTGCGAGCCCATCGAGGATCCGTGCACGAGCAGGATCGTGCCGAGCGCCGGCTGCCGCACGGCGTTCTTTTCGCTCATGAAGATTTTCCGCCCGCCCGACGCAGTCCAGTGATCGACATGGGGTTGCCGGGTCGTCACGATGGCGGTGTCGAATGTCATATGTCGTTCCTTCGAGATGCGCTGTTTCGCGCGTGATGGATCAATGGGTTTCGGCGCCGCCGCCGCCGCCGCGGCTGTGACGCGACAGCGCGGCGCGAAAGACGCCGCCCTGCAGCAGCAGGTCGATCTCGGCCTGCGTCCGCGCGTCGACCGTCGCCTGAAACGCGATCTCGGGACGGTCGGCGGATTGCGCCGTCACGTCGACGGTCCCGTTCTCCAGCACGGCGGTCCTGAGGCCTGAAAACGAGAAGATCTCGCAGCCCTCGAGGCCGAGGCTTTCGCAACTTTCGCCGTCTCTGAAAAGCAGCGGCGCGATGCCGAGGCCGATCAGGTTGGACCGGTGAATGCGCTCGAAGGATCGCGCCAGCACGCAGCCGACGCCGAGAAGGGCCGGGCCCTTGGCGGCCCAGTCGCGGCTGCTGCCGGAGCCGAAATCCCGGCCCGCCAGAACGATCATGGGCGTCGCCTCCCGGCGGTAGGCGGCGGCGGCGTCGAAGAAGCTCATGATGGCGCCATCGGGAAAATGCCGCGTCCACCAGCCTTCGCGTTCGGGCGTCAGTTGATTGCGGACCCGCAGGTTCGCATAGGTCCCGCGCGTCATCACGTGATGATTGCCGCGCCGGCCCACATAGGTGTTGAACTGCGCCGGCTGCACGCCGACCGATTGCAGATAGGCGCCCGCAGGACTGTCGGGCGGAATCTCGCCGCCGGGCGACACGTGATCCGTCGTCAGCCCGTCTTCGAACATGCCGAGCGCGCGCGCCCCGACGATCCGGTCAGAGGCGCAAAATCCCTCGTCCTCCGCCTCGAAGAACGGCGGTTCGATGATGTAGGTCGAGTCCGGGTCCCAGTCGAACAGGTCTCCCGCCGGCGCCACAATGCGGCTCCATCGCTCCTGCGCGGCGCCGTCTTCGAGCGCGCTCGCCGCAAAGAGCTCCGGCGTCACGGCGCGCTGCGCCAAAGCCGCAATCTCCGCATCGTTCGGCCAGAGGTCGCGCAGGTACACGTCCCGGCCGGCGGCGTCGCGCCCGAGCGGCTCGGTTTCGGGATCGCCCAGAATGTCGCCGGCCAGCGCATAGGCGACGACGAGCGCCGGCGAGGCGAGGAAGCTCGCCGAGATCAGGCGATGAATCCGCCCGTCGAAATTGCGGTTTCCCGACAGCACCGCGACCATCGCGCGCCCGGCCGCGATCGCCTCCACGGCCTCGGGGAGCAGCGGGCCGGATTTGCCGCCGCAGGTCGTGCAGCCATAGCCGACGACATGAAATCCCAGCGCCTCCAGCGGCTCCAGCAGGCCGGCCTTGTCGAGATAGGCCGTGACGGCCCGCGACCCCGGGGCGAGCGACGTCTTGACATAGGACGGGGGCTTCAGGCCGCGCGCCGCCGCATTGCGCGCCACCAGCCCGGCGGTGATCATGGCCACCGGATTGGCGGTGTTGGTGCAGGACGTGATGGCCGCGATCGCCACGGCGCCGTCGCCGCTCCCGCGCTCGACCGGCCTTGCGATCTTGTCCGCGAAGGCCTGCGCGAGGCCGCGCGGCGCGACGAGATGATGCGGCTTGCTCGGCCCCGCGAGGCTGCGCGTCACCGCGCCGAGATCGATCCGGATCACGCGGTCGTAGGCGGGCGCCGGCGCGCCGCGATGACGGAAGAGCCCGGCCGACAGGGCGTGCGCGCGCACCAGCGCGATATGGTCGGGCGAGCGCCCCGTCATGGCCAGATAGTCGAGCGTCAGGTCGTCGATCGGCCAGAAACCCGTCGTCGCGCCATATTCCGGCGCCATATTGGCCAGCGTGGCGCGGTCCGGCACGCTCATGGCCTCGGCCGCGTCGCCGAAAAACTCCACGAAAGCCCCCACCACATTGTGGCGCCGCAGATGATGCGTGACCGTCAGGGCCAGATCGGTCGTCGACACGCCGGCGGCGAGGTCGCCCGACAGTTCGACGCCGACGAATTCGGGATTGGGCAGGGGGTAGGGCTCGCCCAGCACCACCATTTCGGCTTCGAGCCCGCCGACGCCCCAGCCCACCACCCCCAGCGCATTGACCATCGGCGTATGCGAATCGCCGCCCACGACGCTGTCGGGATAGACGAGCCCGGCCGCGGCGCCGTCCTGCACGCGCACGACCTCGGCGACGCGTTCGAGATGCGCCTGATGGATGATGCCGCTGCCGGGCGGGAAGATCTCGAGTCCGTCGAAGGCCTGCTGCGCCCATTTCAGGAAGCGATAGCGTTCCGCATTGCGGCGATATTCAAGATCGAGATTTTCCAGCAAGGCCTCGGGCCGACCCGCAACGTCGACCTGCAGCGAATGGTCGACCACCAGCGTCACCGGAACGCGGCTGCGGACCTGCGCGGTCGAGAGCCCGCGCCGGGCCAGCGCCGCCCGCAGGGCCGCCAGGTCCATCAATACGGGGACGCCCGACGAATCGGGCAGGATGACCCGCGCCATGTAGAGGGGCAGCTCCACCGTCCCGGGCCTCGCCGAGCGGGTCGCGAGACAGGCGGCCACCGTCTCGACCGGCGCCTGGTTGCGCAGCAGGTTCTCGGCCAGCACGCGCGCCACGAAGGGCATCCGGTCGTAGCTCTCCGCGCCCACGAGGCCGCGCACGTCGACGTGGCGGAGCCGTCGGGCGCCGATGGAAAATTCGCGCGTCGGCGGCTGCGCCCGGCCCTTGTCCACGTCGGACCTCCTAGTTGAACTTCATCTTGAAATCGGAGCTCAGCATGTTCTGCAGCCACGCGACGGTCGCGGCGTCGGTGCGGCCGATGGCGGAGACGCCCTCGCGCAGCGGCTTGCCGGTCTGGAACGAATAGCCCTCCAGCACCGCCTCGGCGCTGCGCACGAAGGCCTCGTCCTTCGCCATCGCCTCGACGGCGTCGTTCAGGGCGCTCATGGCGGCGGGCGGAATGTCGGGATGCGTCATCAAGATCTTGCCGGCATTGCCGAAGGCCCGCACCGACGCCTTGTAGGCCTCCCAGGCGGGCCCTTCCGGCGGCTTGCCGTGGATGTCCTTGTAGACCTCCGCGACGGTCGGAATATCCGGCGCGGCGGGATCGCGCACCAGCATGTCGCCCTCCATCAGGCCCTGCGCGAAGATCGGCGCGGCGAGCCCGCTGCGGATCATCGGCGACACGCTGCTGTTATAGACCGGCGTGGCCTGGCCATCGACATTGACCTCGCCGCGCTCCAGCGCCATGCGGGTGTCGTTCTTGCCGGGATAGCCCATGACGGCGCGGAATTTCACGTCCAGCACCTTGAGGCCGAGCACGGTGTCGAGGGTCGCGATCACTTCCGGCACGCCGACGATCAGCGGTTCGCCGGGCGCGAGCAGCGCCTTGGCGTTCGGCACGCCCGCGGTGTTGCGCACATAGGCGACGCGGCCCATCGGGCTGGCGATCAGCGGTTCGAGATCGTTGGCCTTGCTCTTGGCGCCGTCGAGCCCGAGCACGATGCGCAGAAGCAATTGTCCCGTGCCGATCAGCAGCACGGTTCCGTCGCGCGGCGCGCGGCCGCTGAAGAAATTGGACGCCACCACGCTGCCCGCGCCCGGCATGTTCTGCACCAGCACGGAGGGTTTGCCGGCCAGATGTTTGGCGAGCCCGTCGGCGATCAGCCGCCCGAAAAGGTCGGTGCCGCCGCCCGGCGAAAAGCCGACCAGCACCTTGACCTGCTTGCCCTGGAAATAGGGCGTCTGCGCCATGGCGGGCGCCGACGCGACCGCGAGACACAGGCCGGCCGCGAGCGATCGAGCCAGGCGTGAGATCTGCATGCAATCCTCCCATGTCCATTTTTCCGCATCTGGAAGGACATGCCGCAAAGTGTCAACATTTAATTTGCAAGACTGCGGCTGACGGCGTAATCATCGGGGAATGAGCGCAGCTTCCGCCAAAATAGTGTCTACACTTGACGCGCCTGCTCAGCCGGGGACGGATGATCGCGACCGGCCGGACGCCGTCGCCTCGAACACGCTCGCGGAGCGGGTCCTGCAGGACGTGCTGGACCGCATCGCCAGCGGCGCGTTTCAGCCGGGGTCTGTCATCAACGAGGTGGATCTGGCCCGCCGGCTGGCGGTCAGCCGCGGCCCCGTGCGCGAGGCCATGCGCCGGCTGGAAGGCCGCAAGCTCATCGCGCGCAGCCCCTTCACCAAGGCGCGCGTCGTCTCGCTCGGCCCGGCCGAGATCCGCGAGATTTTCGAGATGCGCGAAGGCCTCGAGGGCATGGCCACGAGACTCGCCTGCGCGCATATGAGCGACGACAGCCTGCGCGCGCTGGTCGGCGCCGTCGAATCCGCCGGGCAGGCCCCGAATGTGTTCGACCTGCATCGTCACATCGCCGAGAATTGCGGCAATCGCCGCATCCGCGATCTGCTCTGCGACGAACTCTATTACCTGCTGCGCATGTATCGTCGGCAATCCGGCGACTCGCCGGGCCGACGCGCGGAAGCCAGCGAGGAACATTGGCAGATCGCCTCCGCCATGCAGCAGCGCAACGGGCCTCTCGCCGAATCTCTCATGCGCGCGCACATCCGCCGCGCCACCGAACATCTCGCGGCCATCGACGCCGCATCCAGCCCCTGAACGCTGAAACGGAGAACGACATGGCGAGCCAAGCCCAACGTCTGCGCGACCTTCTGGCGCGCGGAGATCTGGTGATCGCGCCCGGCGTCTATGACGGCTATAGCGCGAGGCTCGTCGAGGCGGCGGGTTTCGAGACGGCGGCCACGAGCGGCGCGGCCGTCTCCAATTCGCTGCTCGGCATCGACGATATCGGGGTCATGGGACTGGCGGAAAATGTCGGCCATTGCCGCCACATCGCCGCCGCGATCTCGATTCCGCTGACAGCCGACGCCGACACCGGCTACGGCAATCCGGTGAACGTGCATTACACCGTGCAGCAGTTCGAGCAGGCGGGCGTCGCGGGCGTCAACATCGAAGATCAGGTGCATCCGAAGCGCTGCGGCCACATGCCCGGCAAGGAAGTCATCCCGCTCGAGGACATGGTCAAGAAGATCGAGGCCGCATGCCTGGCGCGCAAGGACGACGCCTTCATGATCATCGCCCGCACCGACGCCCTTGCGGTCGAGGGGCTGGACATGACGGTGAAGCGCGTGCGCGCCTATGTCGAGGCCGGCGCCGACATGATCTTTCCGGACGCGGCGCGCAGCGAAATCGAGATCGGGCGCATTGTCGATGCGTCGCGCGCGCCCGTCACGATCAACATGGGGTTCGGCATCAGGGCGCGTCCGACGACGCCGCTCATTCCCTTGCCGCGTCTGGCCGCCATCGGCGTGCGCCGCGTGAGCCTGCCGAGAATGCTTCCGGCCGCCGCCATTCTGGGAATGAGCCGCGCGCTCGACTGCATGAAGGACGTGATCCGCACGGGCGTGCCGGCCGACCGGCCGGATCTCGCCGTCGGCATCGAGGAAATCATGGAGCTGATGGGCTATGACGAGATGCGCGCGCTTGAGCGCAGGCTCCTGACGGACGAAAACCTGACGACGAAATACGGGCGATGAGCGGCGCGTCCGTCCGCCCGTGACGGAGCCGCCGGCGCCGCTGGAGCGCCGCCTCCGCGCCTTGCCGGCAGGCCGCGCGCCTCGTGCGGGCGAGAAGCCGTCACGCCGCTGTGGGCGATTCCGGCAGCGCGCCGGCGAGGCGCCGGGTGAGCGGCGCGGCGGCGAGAAAATTCAGTTCGGACTGATGCGTCTGCGAATTGACCTTGCGGCGCATCTTCATCAGCCGCAGCGGGCCGGCGGCGATCCACAGCGCGAACCGGCCGAGCGACGCTGCCGGCGCCAGCGTCAGCAGCGATCGCGCCTCGCGAACCAGAAGGCCCGTCTGGATCAGCGTCACGGCGCGCGGCGAGGTGAGCGAGCCGCACTCGCGCCACAGCCGCGCCGCCAGACAGCGCCGTGACGACTTCGATGTCGCGGCCACGAAAGCGCTGCCGATCAGCAGGGTCTGGTACACGCCCCATTCCTCGCCCTTGGTCGAGCGCGCCGTCTGCAGGGTCTCGGCATAATTGACCAGCGCGGCCCCATGCATCAGCAGCTTGCCGGAGGGCAGCAGCCTTTCCCTGAAATGTTCCGTCACATCCACCTTGATGCTGTCGGGCGTCGCGAAATCCCGCCGCTGAACGGCCCTGATGACCATCGAGCTGTTGCAGATCCTGGTCGAGCCGCAAATATCCTCGATCCGGTAGCGGTGAACCCGCACGTCCGAAAACGGCCAGATGGTCTGCCCGGTGTCGAGCCAGCCGCCGCCCGCAAGCTCCTTCACCCGGCGTTCGTTGCCGACGATGATCTGGTGCGCCGGATGGGCGTGAAGCGCCGCGAGCATCTCCTCGAGAAACGTCGGCTCCCACCAATTGTCGTCTTCCAGCATGGAGACGAAATCGGCGTCTTCCTCCTGCAGCATCAGGTTGAAATTCTGCGTCGGGCCGCGCCTGCGCGCTGGCTGGTACAGCGACGCGCGCCCGTCCTTCGCCTCCGCGATGATGCGCTCGACGGCGGAATCGGCGGGATCGTCGTTGACGACTCGCACGCGCAGATTCGCATGCGTCTGCGCCAGCACGCTATCAAGCGCGCGCCGAAACATTTCGCTTCGTCGGTGCGTGACGAGATAGATGACGACTATCGAATTCCGGATCATTGCGTGGCCTCATCATCCGACTCACACAAGGATACGGGCGATGCGTCCTGCCAAGCTAGGACATTCTCCCATGAACGCCCGCGCGGCGCCGATCATTCGCTTGCCAGAGGTCGCGGCGTCCCGGACAATGCAGTCGCTCAACCTGCTGACTGCGATGCCCCGAGGCGGTGCCGATCCATGCTGACCTGGTGGAACTGGAAGTCGCGACTGGCCGCGGCGCTGGCCGTTCTCGCGGTCTGCCTGGCCGCGCCGGCGCAGGGCGCCGAGATGACGTTCCGCATTGTCACCTTCGGCGATCCGGCGAAATGCAAATCGAAATGTCCGCAGGCGATCGCCGCCGAAGGCGAGATCACCGAGCGCACGCCCGACGCCTTCATCGATTTCGTCGCCACCCACGTGCAGAGCCGCAACCTGCGCAGCATCGTGCTGTTTCATTCGCCCGGCGGCCGCGTGGTCGCGTCGATGCGGCTGGGCGTCGCGCTGCGCAAGCTCGGCGCCGCGGGAATCGTCGCCCGCGTCGGTCCGGACGCGACCGGGCGCGGGGGCAGGGTGGCGGCGGCGCGATGCTATTCCGCCTGCGTCTACGCCCTGATGGGCGCGCGCAAGCGCGTGGTTCCGGCCCCGAGCCAGGTCGGCATCCATCGCATGTTCATGCTCGAGGCCCTGCGCAACGAGGAGACGGGCGCCATCGAGAACCGCACCTTCGCGACCGAGTCGCTTGTCTCCCGGCTCAGCCAGTACGCCGACATGATGGGCGTCAGCAACGAACTCGTCCGCACCGCCGAGGGAATCAATCCGGACCGGATTCACATCCTGTCCGCGCGCGAGCTGCGGCGCTGGCGGCTCGCCACCGGCAAGCTCTGATCTGCGTCGCGCATTGCCGGCGCCGCGCGGCATGTCCCCGGATTCTCGACCCCGTTCTCGGTTTTCATATTGACTTGGGCGGCCGTGCGCCTTATTCGACCATCCTCTGCCGACGGCAAGCGCCACCAGCGCTCACCGGCACGCGGGGGAGTAGCTCAGTTGGTTAGAGCGCCGGCCTGTCACGCCGGAGGTCGCGGGTTCGAGTCCCGTCTCTCTCGCCACTTT
>JAIEQX010000125.1 GCA_019747375.1 Beijerinckiaceae bacterium
TTTACGTCAACGGTTGACCGCGCCGGAAATCGGACTGGCCATCTTCAACGTGTTCCTGTAATGTTCTCTTCTGTTCCAGGGATGCCGAACATGTCCGATTCTTCTGCCTTTGCAGTCTCAGCCTCGAGATCCACCCGCCTGGTCGCGCGGCATCTGACGCAGGGCGGCGCGTGCGCCGACGTCACGGCGCTGGTGCGCGCGACACTGGAGGACCTGCGTCGCTCGGAAAGCGCGCTCGAGGTCCAGCTCTCGGATCTCAGGCACTATCTTGGCCTTGCGGGCGTGACGTCTCGCGCTGCGCCTTCTTCCCCCGCCTGCTTGTTCTGAGCCGCGAATGGCCAAGGCAAAATCCCAGTTCATTTGCCAGACATGCGGCGCCGTAACGCAACGCTGGGTCGGGCGCTGCGAGTCCTGCGGCGAATGGAACAGCATCATCGAAGAGGCGACTGCCTCGGGCATCGGCGCGCAGGGAGCCATTGGCGCCCGCAAGGGGCGCGTTTTCGCGCTTGAAGGCCTGTCTGGCGAAAGCAAACCGGCCCCGAGAATCGTCTCGGGCATCGGCGAACTGGACCGGGTGACGGGCGGCGGCTTCGTGCCGGGCTCCGTGCTGCTTATCGGGGGAGAACCGGGCATCGGAAAATCGACCCTGCTGATTCAGGCGTGCGCAACTCTCGCCGCCAAGGGACACCGGGTCGTCTATATCTCGGGTGAAGAAGCGGTGGCGCAGGTGCGGCTCAGGGCCGAGCGCCTCGGCCTAGCCAAGACGCCCGTCGAACTGGCGGCGGAAACGAGCGTCGAGGACATCACCGCGACCCTTTCTCAGGGCGCGCGCCCCGCGCTCGTGGTCATCGACTCCATCCAGACCATGTGGACAGATAAGGTCGAGGCGACGCCCGGCACGGTCACGCAGGTGCGGGGCTCCGCGCAGGCGCTGATCCGTTACGCCAAGACCAGCGGCGCCACGGTGATTCTCGTCGGCCACGTCACCAAGGACGGACAGATCGCCGGTCCACGCGTCGTCGAACACATGGTGGACGCCGTCGTGTCCTTCGAAGGCGATGGCGGCCATCACTTCCGCATCCTGCGCGCCGTCAAAAACCGCTTCGGGCCGACGGACGAGATCGGCGTGTTCGAGATGACCGGGCTTGGGCTCAGCGAAGTGTCGAACCCATCTGCGCTTTTCCTTTCCGGTCGCGATTCTTCAGCGCCCGGGGCCGCCGTCTTCGCCGGAATGGAAGGGACGCGGCCTGTCCTCGTCGAGATCCAGGCGCTGGTGGCTCCAACATCCCTGGGAACGCCACGCCGCGCCGTCGTCGGCTGGGATTCCGCGCGCCTTTCAATGGTGATCGCCGTGCTCGAGGCCCATGCGGGCGTCCGCCTCGGTCAGCACGACGTCTATCTCAACGTAGCGGGCGGATTGAAGATCAACGAACCGGCGGCGGATCTCGCAGCGGCGGCCGCGTTGGTTTCGTCGCTGACAGGCGCGCGGCTTCCGCCTGATTCGGTGTTTTTCGGCGAACTCGGCCTGTCAGGCGCCGTGCGTCCGGTGGTGCATTCGGGCCTTCGGCTGAAGGAGGCTGCGAAGCTTGGGTTCGCCGCCGCCGTTGCGCCGGCAACGTCGCGCGAGGGCGAGACGCCTGCGATTCCAGTCAAGAGCTGCGGGCATATCTCGTCGCTTGTCGCCGATATCGCGGCGGGTGGCGTCGCACGCAGTAACGGGCAGAAGCCGGCCGCCGTGGCTTCGCGGCCACGCAGCGGCGCGGTTCCGGGCTAAGGCCGGCCTGCGCCAGCTCGAAGGGGTGACGGGGACAAGCGCCTTCGCTATAGAGTGGTGGCGCGGTAGGTATGTGGCGTACCTGACGTGATTCCGCACGCGGCGAGGCCCTGAACACATGCCTTCCTATCTCGATCTCGGTCTGATCGTCGTCGTTTTAATTTCGGCGCTTCTTTCGATGCTGCGCGGGTTTACGCGCGAGGTGCTGGCCATTGGATCATGGGCCGCGGCGGCTGCGGCCGCCTATTATTTTCATCCGCTGCTGCTGCCGTTCGTGAAGGAGTACATCCAAAAGGATTCGATTGCGCTTGCGGCCTCGGCCGGCGCGGTCTTCTTCATCACGCTGATCATCGTATCGATCATCACGGTTCGGCTGTCCGACGCGATTCTTGATTCGAAGGTCGGCGCGCTCGATCGGTCGCTCGGCTTCCTGTTCGGCGCCGGACGCGGACTGCTTCTGTGCGTCGTCGCCTTCGTGTTTTTCAACTGGCTGGTGCCGGATAAGTCCCAGCCGGAATGGGTCAAGAATGCCCGGACCAAGCCGCTGCTGCAGGCGACGGGAGATCAACTCATGACCATGCTTCCGGACGATCCGGAGAGCACCTTCCTGAACCGCTTCAAGCGCCCGAAGGGCGATGAGCCCGCCCCGGAAGAGACCGTTCCGCCGGCGCCTGGCCGCCGGACCTGAGGGAAAACCTACCTCCTTGATCGCCTGTGATTAGCGCCCATGTGACAAGTGGGCGAAGTGACAAGCGGATGAAGGTTGCCTATCTAGAGATTGCAGCGGAAATTCCGGATGCAATCGTAACGACTTTCGCCTTATGAGGCACGTCGCCTACCCAAGCTTCGTCGCGCAGTCAGCCTCTTGGTCGCGGCCCGAAGGGAGATCTCTATGGTGAGCGCTCACGAAAGCCATGTGGCCACGACAGGCTCGGCAGCCCCGGACGACGTTTTCGATCCAAATGCCGATCGCCTCCGCGAGGAATGCGGCGTATTCGGCATCTTCGGCCATCCTGAGGCAGCTGCGATCACGGCGCTGGGCCTGCACGCCTTGCAGCATCGAGGCCAGGAGGCGGCCGGCATTGTGGCGTTCGACGGGAAAAGGTTCAGTTCCGAGCGTCGGCTTGGGCTCGTGGGCGACCATTTTTCCTCCGCCAAGACGATCGACCGTCTGCCCGGCAACGCCGCGATAGGCCACGTTCGCTATTCGACGACCGGCGAGACGATCCTGCGCAATGTCCAGCCTCTGTTCGCCGAACTCGACACCGGCGGCTTCGCGGTGGCGCATAACGGAAATCTGACCAACGGACTGACCTTGCGTCGGGACCTCATCCGAGAGGGCGCGATCTATCAATCGACCTCGGACACAGAGGTCGTTCTTCATCTTGTCGCCCGCAGCCGTCGGTCTCGCATTCTTGACCGCTTTATCGAGGCGCTGCGGTCTCTCGAAGGCGCATATTCGCTGGTGGCTCTTTCAAACAAGAAGCTGATCGGCGCGCGAGACCCCCTGGGAATCCGCCCGCTCGTGCTGGGTGAACTTGACGGTCATTACATCCTGGCGTCGGAGACCTGCGCGCTCGATATCATCGGCGCCCGCTTCGTGCGCGATGTCGAGAACGGCGAAGTCGTCGTGATTTCGGAGACCGGCATCGAGAGCCACAAGCCGTTTCCTCCCCAGCCGATGCGTCCATGTATCTTCGAATATATCTATTTCGCCCGTCCGGATTCCTACGTGCACGGGCGGCATGTCTACGACGTGCGCAAGAAAATGGGCGCAGAACTTGCGCGCGAGGCTGGGATCGAGGCTGACGTCGTCGTGCCGGTCCCGGATTCGGGCGTGCCTGCCGCCATTGGCTATGCGCAGGAATCCGGCATCCCGTTCGAACTCGGGATTATCCGAAACCACTATGTCGGACGCACATTCATCCAGCCGACGCAATCCGTGCGCGAGCTCGGCGTCCGCATGAAACACAGCGCCAATCGCTCGGTGATCGAAGGCAAGCGCGTCATCCTGATTGACGATTCCGTGGTGCGCGGCACCACCTCGCTCAAGATCGTCCGGATGATGCGGGAAGCCGGCGCAAAAGAAGTGCACTTCCGTATTTCGTCCCCGCCCATCACGCATCCTGACTACTACGGCATAGACACGCCGGAGCGAGAGAAACTGCTCGCCGCCACGCATTCTCTGGAAGAAATGCGCGTCTATATGGGATGCGACAGCCTTGCGTTCATTTCCGTGGACGGCATTTATCGGGCCATGGGCTTCGAGAAGCGCGATCCCGTGCGTCCGCAGTTCACAGACCACTGCTTTACCGGCGACTACCCCACGCACCTCACCGACGTCATGGGCGAAACCGTCAAGCAGCAGCTCTCTCTGCTGGCGGAAACCGGCTGAGGTCGTCTCTCCATCGTTTCGGCTACGACCGCCCTTGCCCCGCACTCGCTCTGTTGCTACGCGGTAAGACGTATCGCGTCAGCCGGAGTGTCGCCGCATGGCCCTGCCTCTCGAGAATCGGATTGCGTTAGTCACCGGCGCCTCACGCGGCATTGGGCGAGCCATCGCGCTTGAGCTTGCGCGTCAGGGCGCCCACGTCATCGCCATGGCGCGTACGCAGGGCGCGCTCGAGGAGCTTGATGACGAGATCCGCGCCTTCGGACAGGAAGCGACTCTCGTGCCGTGCGATCTCAAGGATTTCGACGCCATCGACCGGTTGGGCGCAGCGGTCTTCGAACGATGGAAGCGGCTCGACATCCTGGTCGCAAACGCCGGCGTCCTTGGGCCCATCACGCCCATCCCTCATATCGACCCGCCTCAATGGGATCAGGCGATAGCCGTCAATGTTACGGCCAATTATCGGCTTATCCGGTCTCTCGACCTTCCGCTGCGCTCTTCCGATTCCGGACGCGCGGTCTTCGTGTCTTCGGGCGCGGGTTCGAAGTCCCAGCTCAGCGCTTATCGCGCTGCCTATGCCGTGACCAAGGCGGGACTGGACGCGCTTGCCCGCACCTATGCCGCCGAAACTGCGACGACCTCCAACGTCAAGGTGATGGTGACGTATCCGGGGCCGCTGCGCACGAAGATGCGCGCCGCCGTAGCTCCCGGCGAAGATCCGATGACGTTGAGGACGCCCGAGGACTTCGCCCCCAAGGTCGCGGTCATGTGCGCGGCGGAATGGACCGAGACCGGCAAGGTCTATGACTTCAAGACCGACCGCGTGCAAACCTTCCGAGGCCCGGAATAAGTTTCCCGCACAGCTTGATGCTTCGCAACTGGACTGATAGTCAACTGCCAGCATTGGGGAGTAGGCGCCACCGGGACGGTGGAGCGTCGTCAACATTCTGGGCCGCCTGAAGGGCAGCCCTGGCGACGCGGGCGAGAGCTCTGGCGAGACCGATGCGAGCGCCACAACAGGCATTCGCAACTCGAACTCCGGAGCTTCGCCATGCTGATGGTCCAGACCTTTGTCATCGCCTTTTCGCTGTCCGCCGACGCCTTCGCGGCGTCGCTCGCCAAGGGCGCGCGGTTCCCCGGCATGCCGCTGAATCGGTCCCTGCTGATCGCTCTCGGATTCGGCATCCTGGAGGCGCTCGCGCCATTGATTGGCTATCTCCTGGGGCAGCAGTTTTCGGGCGTTATCGAGGACTATGATCACTGGGTCTCCTTTCTGCTCCTCGGCTTCCTGGGCGTGCGAATGATCTGGAAGAGCTTTTCTCCGATCGAGGACGAAAGCGGGGCGATTTCGCCGACCTGGGGCGTCGTCGCCGCGACCGCTATCGGCACGAGCGTGGACGCCACCATCGTGGGCGTGACCCTTGCCCTGGTGAGCGACAATATCCCGCTGACGATCGTCACAATCGGCATCGTCACTTTTGGAATGACCTATGTGGGCCTGCGGATCGGCGGCGCGGTCGGGCAGAAGGCGGGACAGTGGGCGGAGTTTGCCGGCGGCATCGGCCTGGCGGCCATCGGCACAAGCATCCTGATCAGCCACCTGTCGGCCTGATCCGACGAAAAGCGAAGACAAAAAAGCCCGCGACTAGCGGGCTTTTTCAAATCGAAATACGCGTCAATTCTTGCGCTTGCCCTTGTCGAAGGGGTTCTGGTTCATGCGCTTGGTGATGCGGATCGGCACGCCCTTCAAGTCGAACGTCTCGCGCAGGCCGTTGATCAGAAATCGCTCATAGCTGGTCGGCAGAGAATCGAGCTGATTGCCGAAGATGACAAAATGCGGCGGTCGGGCCTTGGCTTGCGTCATGTAGCGGATCTTGATGCGCCAGCCCGAAACGGCGGGCGGCGGCGTCTTGTCAATCGTGGCGGACAGCCAGCGGTTGATGCGGCCGGTCGAGACACGCTTGTTCCAGGTCTCATGGACCTTGATGATGGCGTCCTTGAGCTTTTCAACGCCAGCGCCCGTCAGTCCGGAAACGGGTACGACCGGCATGCCCCTGACCTGCGGCAGGAGGCGATCGGCTTCCTCACGCAATTCCTGCAGCTTGGCCTGGTCATTGACCAGGTCCCATTTGTTCAAGCCGATCACCAGAGCCCTGCCCTCGCGGGCGACGAGATCCACGATGGTGAGATCCTGCTTTTCGAACGGGATGGTGGCGTCGAGCAGAACCACGACGACTTCGGCGAATTTGACCGCCCTGATGGCGTCCGCATTGGCGAGCTTTTCAAGCTTGTCCTGCACGTTGGCGCGACGGCGAAGCCCGGCCGTGTCGAACAGCTTGACCAGACGATGCACACCCGTGGGCAGAGTCCATTCGAAGTCGATGCCGATGGAATCGCGCGTGATTCCGGGCTCCGGCCCTGTCAGAAGGCGGTCTTCGCCCAGAATGCGGTTGAGCAGCGTCGACTTGCCGGCATTCGGGCGACCGACCACTGCGATGCGCATCGGCTTGGTCGGGTCGAGTTCGGTGCCATCCTCTTCATCGTCGAAGGTTCGGGCGACAACCTCTTCCTCGTCCTCATAATCTTCGCGGGTCAGCTCCGGCAGCGCTTCAAGCAGCGCGTCGTAAAGCTCGTTCAGGCCCTCGCCATGTTCGGCCGAGAACGGAATGGGCGTGCCGAAACCGAGGCCGAAGGATTCGTAGACCCCCTGGTCGCCCTGCTTTCCTTCGGCCTTGTTGGCCAGCAGGATGATGGGCTTGGAGGATCGGCGAACTAGCTGGGCGAAGTGCCGGTCCGACGGAGTGACGCCGATGCGTGCGTCGATCACAAAGAAGATAGCGTCCGCGAGTTCGATGGCGGCTTCGGTCTGGGCGCGCATGCGGCCCGACAGAACGCCCTCGTCATCCTGTTCCAGCCCTGCCGTGTCGATGATCTTGAAGCGCAGGTCTGCGATCTTGGCGTCGCCCTCGCGACGATCGCGCGTGACGCCGGGCCGGTCGTCGACAAGCGCCAGTTTCTTGCCGACGAGTCGGTTGAAGAGGGTCGATTTTCCGACGTTCGGCCGGCCGATGATCGCGATTGTGAAAGACATTTTGTTCCGTCGAAGGGCGCTACAGGCCGCATGGCCGGGTCGCCCTTCGCCTCAGGGGGCCGCCTGCGAGGGCGGTGCAGGATTTGCGGGCGCTGCGGGCGCAGCCGCCTTGCCTCCGGTGACGAGGCCCAGCAAGGCCTCGGCGCGCTGGCGAATGGCGGCGGGCGCCTGGGCGTCCACGATAATCATGTCGAGCCAACGGCCCGCGGCGTCCAGATCGTCGCGCTTGAAAGCCGCCATGGCGAGCATTTCGCGGGCGGTATTCCGGAACGTCTGGCCGGGCTGGGCGAGAGGCTCGAGGCGACGCTGGAGTTCAGGTCCGTCGGCCGTGTCGACCCGCAGCACGGCGGCGCGCAGATGCGCGAGTTCGCGCAACGGCGCAGCGACGGAGGGGTCGGCCGCCAGCGCATCGTAAATCTTCACGGCGCCGGCCGGGTCACGGACCGAGCTTTCTCCGGCGGCGCGGAAGCGCGCCAGGAGCGCATATCCGGCAGGGCCAGTCCGGGCGATTTCGCCAAGAGTGGCTTCGGCGTCGGTCCCCTTGCCCTCGCGCGCCTGCTGGAGCGCGAGTTCATATTTGGCGCCGGCCTCCTCGGCCTGTTTGGCGGCGTAGAATTCATTCGCCCGCCAGGCTGCGGCGGCGGCGACGATCAAAATCGCCACGGCGATGATCGGGGTGCGGAAACGCTCCCAGACCTTGCTGGCCTTGTCGCGGCGCAACTCTTCATCGATCTCGCGGAAAATGTCGGCCATGTCTCGCTCGGGAACTCGCTCGAATGGATATGCCCTGACGTGGGCAGGGTCCGGAGCCCGCGTCTCTCTCGCAGGGCCCCTCGATGGCTGCGGTTAGCATGTCACGGCCGCAAACGCGAGCTTCATCGGTTGAACTGGCGAGAAACAGCACGAAATAGGCGTGGCGACGCGGGATTCAGGCCTTTGCCCAATCCATGCCTTGAAGCCGTCTCATTGATAATGACTCGTCAATGTTCAAAACCGCCCCCTGGCCGCCTATACGCGCCCACAGCAAGGGTTTAGATATTGCCTCGATCATCTCAAGATCGCGTTGAGTACAAGGGTTCACCTGTATGGGTATGAGAGCGCCCCTGCGTCCAGTCTTTCAGTGCGCCTTTCGGTTGTTTCTGATCGCTGCGACCATTCTGCCACTCCCGTTCATTCCTGGACTCGAAATTTACTCCGCGCGCGCCCAGTATATTCCGCCGCCTGCGGCCCAGACCTTTGCGCCCGCGGCTCCGGTGACGGAGGCGGAGGCAGCCCCTGGTCGCAGGTCGCCCCTCTCCCGCGCGACGCGGGCGCCTGCCGCAGAGGCGGCGACCGAAGACGCCAGGCCGCAGCGTAGCTCGCGCGCCACCCGAGCCGCCGAGCGCCGCGCCGCGCGCGCCGCCGCCAAGGAAGAAGCCCGGCAGGTC
>JAIEQX010000378.1 GCA_019747375.1 Beijerinckiaceae bacterium
TCGTGGCCTCGACGGGCGATGGGCATGTCAGCGAAACCACTATCGATAAAGCGCGTTTCGGCGGCTCGCCTCCCGCGAGAGAGGCAATGCCGTCGCCCGCGGGAGTCGAACCGGCGGTCGCGCTGGCGCCGGGCTCCGAAGAGTTCGCCCGCCTGGTTGAGCAAAAAGTTGACGCCGCCGTCGCGCGTCAGATTCGCCCCCTCCTGGAATCCTATGCGGCGGCCGAGTCGCGCTTGAGGTTCAACGACATCATGGGTGGGGTGGGCATGATTTTCGGCTTTGCGGGCATTGCCCTCTGGTTCGCAAGTCGGCGTCGTCCCGCTTCTGCAAGGCGCCGGCCGGCGTCGGACGACGGCCAGCCCACATGAGCCTGTCGGCCGCAAACATGTCGACGGCGTCGCCATTCGAAAAGCTCGATCCGCGCACGCGGTTGCTGGCGGCATGCGCGCTGGTGCTCGTTATCGTGTCGATGCGAAGCCTGGAAGGACAGGCGGCGGCGCTGCTTCTTGCGCTGGCCGCATTACGATTGTCGGGCCTCGACCTTGGGCTGACGGGTCGTCGACTGATGCATGTCGAAGGCTTCATGGTGGCGTTGCTGATCCTTTTGCCGCTGACTGCGCCGGGTCCAGCCGCATTTACGATTGGACCGTTAGAGATCTCGCAACGTGGCCTGTCGCGAGCGCTGTCGATCATCCTCACGGTGAATGCGGCCGTCTTGTCGACCCTTGCGTTGCTTGAAACTCTGGAACCCGTTCGGCTTGCCCGGGCGCTCGCTTCGCTCGGGTTGCCGGCGCGTCTTGTACACCTGCTGTTCTTTCTCATCCGCTATCAGTCGCTGCTGCGCGAGGAAGGCTTACGACTGATCGAGGCTATGCGGGCGCGCGGGTTTGCCGGCCGCTTGCGCGTGCATACTTGGCGAAGTTACGGTAATCTCGTCGGCATGCTGCTGGTCCGGTCGGTAGAACGGGCCGAGCGTGTAGACGAAGCCATGCGCTGTCGTGGCTTTTCCGGTCGTTTTCCGCTGCGCGCCAGTCAGCCTATGACGCGCGCCGACGCGGCGTTTGCTTTGGTGTTGTTCACGGTGCTTGCCTTGCTCCTCACATTTGATCGTCTGGCATGAGCGCGACCGAAGGCGCGGCCTTCATCGAACTTGAAAACGTTTATGTGGAGCGCGCGGGTGTCCGCGTCCTCGACAACGTCTCGCTTACCCTCCGGGCTGGCGACCGGCTTGCCGTGGTCGGCGCCAATGGTGCGGGCAAGACAACGTTGCTGCGCACGATCACCGGCCTGCAAAAGGCCACGTCGGGCACTGTCCGCGCCTTCGGCCGCGTGCGCCGCACGCAGGAGGATTTTCGCGAGGTCCGCATTCGCGCCGCCTATCTCTTCCAGGACGCCGACGATCAGCTCTTCTGTCCAACCGTGCTGGAGGATGTGGCGTTTGGACCGCTCAACATGGGTCTGAACGAACAGGCTGCGCTTGAAAAAGCCAACGCGACGCTCGCCTTTCTGGGGATGGAGCATCTGGGCGAACGCATTACGCGACGCTTATCGGGCGGCGAGAAGCGGCTCGTCTGCCTCGCGGGGGTTCTGGCGATGGAGCCGGACGTGTTGCTGCTCGACGAGCCTACCAACAGCCTCGACGCCAAACATGTCGAAAAGCTGATGACCGTCCTTTCGAGCCTCGACAAGAGCATGATCATCGTTTCGCACGACCGTCCCATCCTCGATCGGCTGGCGACACGCGCCGTGCGCATGAAGGATTGCCGCCTCGAACCCGCTGTCCTGCATCGTCATCCGCACGTGCACGAGCATCTGCACGTCCATGTCGGCGAAGACCACGCCTGACGCCGGGCCATCCCCGATTCACTGATGCGCCGCAATTCCAGCATGTGCTAGGCTTTGCGGCAGGTGCGGCTGTCCCCGAGCAACTCGCCGCAAATCTCGGCTTGATCCCGGAAAATATAGCTATACGATTTAGCTATCGACTTGTTGAACGTGCGCGGCGCGGTTCGCCGGGGCGAGCCATTTGATTTCTCCAAGCAACGTGATGGCGACTGCTCATGGTGTCACAACAGATCGTCAACGGCCTGATGCTCGGTTCGATCTACATGCTGGTGGCGGTGGCTTTCACGCTCGCCATAGGGGTTCTGAACTTCCTGAACTTCTCCATACCGGGCCTCTTCATGGTCGGCGGCATGGCGGCCTATGGAGGCGTCAAGCTCGGGCTGCATTGGTCTCTGGCTTTCGCAGGCGCGCTCGCGCTCGCGGCCCTCATTTCGCTTGCGGTCGAGCGACTTGCCTATCGGCCGATGCAGGGCGGCGATCCCGAGGCCCCGCTGGTCTCGTCGCTTGGCTTCCTGGTGCTCCTCGAAAATCTGATGCTCATTCGCTATGGTTCGGATCAGCAGGCCTTCCCCCCGCTGCTCGCCGACATGAACCTGCGCATTGGCGATCTCGTGATCGGCATGGCGCAACTTGCCTCCCTGGCGCTTTCCATAGCGCTCGTCGTCTGGCTCTCATGGTTTCTGTCGGCTACAAATAGCGGGCGGCGCATTCGCACCGTAGCGGAAAGTGGCGAGACGGCCGTGCTGCTCGGCGTCAACATGTCTTCATTGGCCCCCCGCCTTTTCGTGGGCAGCGCAATGCTGGCCGCCACTGCCGGCATTCTCTTTGCGGTGAACTACCAGCAGGTCTCACCTTTCATGGGCGAGGGCGTGGGCTTTAAGGGCGTCGCAGCCATGATCGTCGGCGGCATGGGCTCGATATGGGGCGCGGTGCTGGGCGGGCTCCTGATCGGCATGATTGAGGTTCTTTCAATTTCGGTCATTGGCGCAAACGTCGTCAATATCACCGTCTACGGACTCCTCCTGCTTATCCTCATTCTGAGACCACAGGGGTTGATCGGCCGCCCGCCCAGCCGGGAGAAACTGTAATGAGCGGCTATCTAACGGGTGTGCTCGTCACCCTGTCGTTCAACATCATTGCGGCTTACGCGGTTTATCTGCCGATAGCGGCCGGTCAGCTGAATCTGGGGATCGCAGGTTTCATGGCGATCGGCGCTTATGCAGCGGCATTTCTCACCAATGAAATGTCTTGGCCGATCTGGGCTGCGGTGCTGGTCAGCGCCGGCCTTGCGGGCTCTGTCGGGCTCATGATCGGACTTCCCGTGTTGCGCACCCACGGCATCTATCTCGCCATGGCGACTTTCGCGCTCGGTCAGGTCATTTCCGCTGTCTTCCTCAATCTCGAGGTTGTCGGCGGAGCGGCCGGCTATCCGGTGGCCGCCTATGCACCGCCCAATATCGTCTTCGCTGCCGCGGCGGGCGTCGTCGGCTTCATGCTGCTTCTGTCAACGACGCGGTTCGCCCTTTATCTCACGGCGGTCAAGAGCGATCCGACGGTCGCCGACCTGCTTGGCGTGTCGGTCCGCGGCATTCAGGCGGCGGCTTTCACGCTGGGCGCCATGGTGGCCGGCTTCGGCGGCGCGCTTTACGCGCACCACTACAGCTTTATTGAAGCGCAGCACTTCAATGTCATGCTCAGCGTATTTCCGGTTCTCTACGTTCTTTTTGGCGGCACCCAAACCGTGCTCGGCCCGCTGGTGGGCGCACTCTTCTTCACGCTGGCGCCGGAATGGCTGCGCGCCAGCGCCGAATGGCGGTACGCTCTTTTTGCTCTCTTCATCATCTTGTTCATGGCGGCGCGGCCGCAGGGGCTTGTCACAATGTCGCTGTTTCGCCTGTTTGGCCGCCGCAAGCCGCAGGTGACGACATGACAGCCAAAAGCGCGCAACGGAGTGTCGCTCTTTCGATCACGGGCCTTTCCAAATCCTTCGCCGGCGTGCGCGCCATTGATAATTTGAGCTTTGAAGTGCCCGAAGGCCGAGCCGTGGCCCTCATCGGCCCCAACGGCGCGGGGAAGACCACCGTTTTCAACATGGTCAGCGGCGTTTACCCGGTTGACTGCGGCACGATTGCGGTCAACGGCGTTGATGTCACACACATGCCGTCCCGCAAGCGAATTGCGGCAGGCGTCGCACGCAGCTTCCAGAACATTCGTCTCATGGCGCATCTCAGCGTCCTGGACAATCTGCTGGTTGGGCAGCATCGCCGAAACGCCTCCATCGCCGCCATGCTGACGCCCTACAGGCTCGTTCCGTCGCATCGCTGGAAGCGCGAAGCATTGCAGGCCTTGGCCGAGAGCGGACTGGAAGCTTATGCAAAGGAAAACGTCGGCGCGCTGCCCTATGGCGTGCGCAAGCGCATCGACCTCGTGCGTGCGACGCTGGCTGGCGCAAACGTCCTTATGCTCGACGAACCGGCCGCCGGTCTCAATCCTACCGAGACCAACGCATTGCGAGGCGACCTGCAGGCTCTGAAGGCGCGCGGGCTCACGCTTCTCGTCGTCGAGCACGACATGCACTTCGTCGACTCCGTTTGTGAAAACGTCGTGGTCTTGAACTTTGGCCAGAAGATCGCAGAGGGACCTTTGTCGACCGTACGGCAGGACAGGCTCGTGCGGGAAGCCTATCTCGGCGTGGAAGAGGAGGCCTGACCTCATGGCGCTTCTGCAAGTCTCCGACCTGACGGTTTCCTACGGCCGGGTCACGGCGCTGAGCGGCCTCTCGCTGACGCTGGAGGAGGGACAGATCTTCACGGTGCTCGGCGCAAACGGCGCGGGCAAAAGCACGCTGCTTCGCGCCATTCTCGGCGCCGTTCCGGCGCGCGCCGGTAGCGTCGCCTTCGCGGGCGCCGACGTCACGCGTATGCCGCCTCACGAACGCGTAGCCCGCGGAATCGTCCTGGTTCCGGAAGGCCGCCGAATACTCATCTCCTTGACGGTCGAGGAAAACCTTCGCCTCGGCGCGCACCTTCGCAATGACCAGCCTGCAATCCGTCGTGAGATGGACGCTATTTACGATCGGTTCTCAAATCTCGCCCAACGTCGGCATATGCTTGCGTCCTGCCTGTCGGGCGGCGAACAGCAGATGCTAGCGATCGGGCGCGCCATGATGGCGCGGCCGCGGCTCATGATGCTGGACGAGCCGTCTCTCGGCCTTGCGCCACTTTTCGTGTCAAAAGTCTTCGATCTTATCCGCGAACTGAACCGCGACGGCCTCTCTGTTCTGCTTGTCGAGCAAAACGCCGGCAAGGCGCTTGCCGTCGCCCATCGTGCGACCGTGCTCGAACTCGGGCGCGCCACGATGACAGGAGATCCCAAGCTGCTCGCCGCCGATCCCCGGCTGCAGGAAGCCTATCTTGGCGAGGGGGCCAAGGCCCCCGCCGCCTGATGTCTGTTCGAAAAGGAGTATGTACATGAACAAGCTTCCAATTTTCAGCGCGGCCATCCTGGTTGGCGCCTTGTCAACTCAAGCTGCAGGCGCCCAGGAGCTCATCCTTGGTTACATGATGGCCAAGAGCGGTCCCTATGTAAGCCTCGCCAATACCATCGAGATCGCGGTGGATCTCGCGGTCGAGGAAATCAACAACAAGGGCGGTGTCGGCGGCCGCAAGATCAAGGTCGTAAAATTCGACACGGCGGGCGATCCCAAGCAGGCAACCACGGCGCTGCGTCGTTTCGCGACAGATGACGCCGTGCTGGGCGTCATCGGGCCCTTCTCCTCATCAGAGGTGCGCACGACCTTCCCGGTTGGCGAGCGCGAGGGCGTCGCCCAGATGTCGATGGCGTCTTCCGCGCCCGGCCTTACCAAGGGCTTCACTTACGGCTACCGTAACACGACTGACGAAGGGCTGGTGATTGACCAGGTCATTGCCGCCCTGAAGGCGAAGGGCCTGCCGGCCGCCAGTGGCGTCGCCGCCTACGCGACCGATGACGTCGTATCGAAATCCATCGGCGCCACTGTTGTGCCGGCCATGTTCAAGAAACATGCGATCTCGCTCAAAGGCTCCGTCGATTTTCAATATGCGGCTTTCGACCTGTCTCCCCAGGTGGCGCAGATCAAACAGTTCGCGCCCGACATCGTCGGCCTTGGCTCGCCGCCGGAAGGCGCGGTCAATCTGGCGAAGGAACTCAAGCGTCAGAATGTCTCCACGCGCGTCATCGGCGGGACGACGATCTCGGATCCCGAATTGCCAAAGCGCATGGCGGGCGCTGGCGACAATCTCACCATTGGAACGACTTTCTTTCCTGACGTGAACGACAGGACGAAGGCCTTCACGGCTGAATTCGCCAAGCGGGCGAAAGCGGCAGGCTTCGAGCGCACCGATCCGAACCAGTTTGACGCGTCCGTCTACGACATCGTCTATCTCTATGCTGAGGCGATGAAAAATGGCTCCGTGACCGGCGAAAAGGCCAAGCTTGCCGCCGAGCGCACGGCCGTTCGCGACGCGCTTGCGAAGATCAAGAACCTACCGTTGCTCGAGGGCTCGATCTCCTTCACGGACGGCGACGCCGTGAAGCCGGTCTATGTGCTGGAAGTGAAGGGCGGGAAGTGGACGCTGCTCGACACGCGCATGCCGAACTAATCGACGCCTGATCAAACGAAAGGGCCGGCTCGGTTGAGCCGGCCCTTTTTGTTGGTGCGGCCATGGCCTACTCGGCCGCTTGCGCCACAGCCGTGTCGACCTCGTCCGACAGTTCATAGCTCGACAACATACGATCGAGCAGGGCGTCGGCGCGGGACCAGTCGTAGGTGCGGAACGAATGATTCTTCACCACGAAGCTCGCACCCGCATAAAACATCTCGTACTGCGTGTGGCGTGAGGCAAATTCGGAGCCGACTGCATCCCACGCCAGCTTGAAGAATTTGACGCGCTCTTCCGCATTGCCGGCCGGGGACTGCTGGGTCTTTCCAATCAGTCGGGCGATTTCCGGATTCTCGAAATCATGTATCGAAGAGGGAAGCATGATCATGCCGCCGCCCGCAAGGTCGCGGAGCGTGTTGATGACTTTTCCATAAAGCTGCTGCGCCAGCGTCTGGGCCGCGTACAGCGTGTGCCTGTCCGGAACAAAATAGGGTCCGTATTGGCTGCCTTTGGCTTCCATCGCAACGATGAAGGCGTCCACCATCGCGGCTTCGGCTGCGAGCTGGCCGAGCGTTTCCTTGACCTGCGGAAAGCCGGTCGTGCCATTCACCTTGGTGATGCGATGCGCAATGCCCAGCAGGAACTTGAGCTTTACCGACAAGCGGATCTGCGCCTGGTAGTTCTGGTAAACATGGGCCGGGGTGCCGGAGAACTGCTTCATCGTCATTTCGATATTGTCGATGATGAATACGCGGTCCCAGGGCACTTTCACGTCGTCGAAATAAAGCACCGCGTCATTTTCATCGAAGCGGCTGGCCAGAGGATTGTCGAAGACCGACGGGGCGGATGCCTCGTAGGACTTGCGTGACAGGATCTTGAGGCCTTTCGTGTTCATCGGGATCGCGAAGGACACGGCATATTTTTCGTCGCCGGGCTGCAATGGCTGAATGCAGGTGACGAACACCTCATTGGCCATGATGCCGCCAGTGGCGAGCATTTTGGCGCCTCTCACAGTAATGCCTTGCGCGTCGCGGTCTACGACGCCGGCGGAAAGAAACGGATCCTGTTGCTGTGATGCGCTTTTTGAACGATCAGCCTGTGGGTTGATGATCACGTAGGTCAGATAAAGATCATTGTCGCGCGCGTGGCGATAATAATCCGCCAGCGCCTTGGCGCGGGTTTTGTCATAGGCTTCGAAGACGTCGAGGCCCATGAACATGCCCGAAATGCAGGACGCGACATGATCCGGCGCGCGTCCCAGAAATCCTGCATGCAATTCTGTCCAGGCTTCAAGACCGAGACGACGCGTCTTCAGGTCTTCATAGCTTGCAGGCAGCTGCCAGATGCGGTTTGCGGTTGTCCCGGTCTCCGTTTGAAAGGTCATCAGTTCGCGGTTTTCAGGAGCTGAATGAAAGTCGAACATGCGCCCCACGGACGCGATGGCGCCCGCGAAGGCCGGGTGCGTCGTAGCGTCTTCAACGAGTTTGCCGTCGAGATAGATCTCGCGTCCGTCCCTGAGGCTGGCGATGTGTTGCTGGCCGTTCTTGATCATGGACTCGGTTCCCTGGCTGCATCCGGACGAAAATACGTCTCGCGAAAGCGCCGCCGACGTTCTGGGCGTCAGCCGGTAATTAGCTTTGTTGGAAAGCTTATTAAGATAGGTAAAACGTGTCAAGACTATTGCCTGTCCTGACGGATCCCCATATTCAAGCTTTTCGCCTGCCTTGGCTATCGCGCCCGCAGGCCGCCAACCCATCATGACGCGCGGAGATTCGATGGCAATTCCGAAAAAGAAGGCGTCCGGGAAATTCGGTCACGAGTCCAAAGGGCATCGGCCGACTTTCGCTGGGGTTGGGGGGGCGAACGAGGCCATAAACTCGGCCATGTCTGGCGGGCCTGCGCGCAGGTCGCCGGCCTTGCCGAAATCGGTTTCGCGCGCAGCCCTTCTGGTCAACGGATCCGACTATGAGTTTCGTGAGCTTGTCCATGACATGCTCGCGTTCTCGGGCTCAATCCAGGAAGTGCGCAACCGGCTGGGTCAAGCGATCGGCCTTTCCGGCACGCAATATACGATTCTCATGGCGATCGCCCGCCTGGCGGATCAGACGCCGGATCTGGGGGTGAATCAGCTGGCCGAGCAGCTCCACTGGAGTGGCGCTTTCGTCACCATAGAGGTCAACAAGCTGGTTGCATCTGGTCTTGTCGCCAAGGAGGCGAACCCTGACGACCGACGCAGGGTCGTTCTGGCGGTGACGGCGGCGGCGCG
>JAIEQX010000309.1 GCA_019747375.1 Beijerinckiaceae bacterium
GGCACCGTCTGCGATTCTGCAAGTTGCGCCAGTTCATCAAGCTGCGACAAACTCGCCGCGGTACCCGTCACCGTGATGTCCACGATCGCGCACGACACGGGCGTATCGGCACCAGCGCCTTGACGAATTCGGGCGACATTTCTTCGCGCGTCGCCGGCAGAGACCCCAGATCGTCCATGCGCTTTTCGAAGGCCTCGTTGGTCACGGCGGAGCGCAGCGCCGCATTGAGTTTGGCGATGACGCCCGGCGGCGTGCCCTTGGGAACGAACAAACCGTTCCAGCCCTGCTGCTGGAAATTCGGAAGGCCGGCTTCGGCGGAGGTCGGCACGTCGGGGAGCGACCGCAGCCGCTGCGGCGACGAGATCACCAGGCCGGTCAGCGCGCCGCCCTGGATCGCGCCCGACACCGAGGCGGCGGCGTCGCAGACGCCGTCGATCTGGCCGCTGATGGCGTCGTTGAGGGCCGGCGCGGCGCCGCGATAGCTGACGAGCTGCACGTCGACGCCGCTCGCCTGCACGAAGGCCCGGCAGATGAGATAATTGGACGAGCCGACGCCGGCATGGCCCATGTTGAGCTTGCCGGGATTCTTCTTCGCATAGGCGATGAATTCGGCGAGCGTCTTCGCCGGCACCTTGGGATTCACCGCGATGATCGGCAGCGTCTTGGCGATCAGGCCGACCGGCATGAAATCATCGGGCGTATATTTGAGGTCTTTGTAAATGCTGTAGGACGCCGCATTGGTGCCGCTGTTGCCGATGACGATCGTGTAACCGTCCGGATTGGCGCGCGCCGCCCGCGTCAGCGCGGTCGAGCCGCCCGCCCCCGCCATGTTTTCGTTGATGATGCTCTGGCCGAGCTCCTTGCGCATGTGCTCGGCCGCCAGCCGGGCGATGACGTCGGACGTGCCACCCGCCGCGAACGGCACGATCATGGTGATGTTGCGCGTCGGATAGTCCTGGGCGACGGCCGGCGCGACCGCGCAGGAGAGAAGGACCGCAAGGCCCAGGCGCTTGGCGAATGACATGTTTCTCTCCCGGCTCATTTTCGGATTGGCATAGCGCAGACGGCGCGCGCGGCTCCACGGCCGACGCACTATGCCTGCGCCCGACCGGCTCAGCGATTGGTCTTTTGGAGAACGGGGTGAGCGGCGACGGAAAATGGGCCATTGCGAAGCGGACGCGCGACCCGGATAATAAAAGAAAAAATCACCCCGAGAGGAAACCTCATGCACAAGCACATCATGTCGAAAGCGGGTCTCGCGCTGGCCGCCTTCTTGGCCCTGACGCCGTCCGCACAGGCGGACTGGAAGCCCACGCGTCCCATCGAACTCGTGGTCCACACCGGCCCCGGAGCCGGCAGCGACGTCATGGGACGGGCGCTGATCGCCGCCATCGACGACGCGAAACTGTCCCCGGTCCGCATTCAGATCGCCAACAAGGTCGGGGGCGGGGGCGCCACAGCGGCGTCCTACCTGGCTGGAAAGAAGGGCGATCCCCATGTCATCGGCCTCTTCACCAGCGTCTGGATCACCAATCCGCTGGTGCAGCAAGAAGCCAATGTCAGCCTGCGCGACCTCACGCCGGTGGGCCTGATGGTGGTGGAGCCGGCCATGTTCGTCGTGCGGGCGGATTCGCCCTTCAAGACGCTGCCGGAGTTCATCGAGGCCGCAAAGGCCGCGCCCGGCAAGCTGAAGCAGTCGGGCGGCTCGCCCCTGGCGCGCGACGCGCTGGTGCGCACCGTGCTGCAGGCCAAGACCGGCGCGCGCTGGGCGTTCATCTCCTTCCCGTCCGGGGGCGAGCGCATTTCCGCCCTGCTCGGCGGTCATGTCGACGCCATGGTGATCGAACCGGCGGAAGCAGGCGAACTCATCCGCTCGGGCAAGATTCGCGCCGTCGCGCAGATCGCCGATGCGCGCCTGCCCGACTTCAAGGACATTCCGACCCTGAAAGAAGCGGGTTTCGACGTCGCCAACCCGCCGCAGTCGCGCGGCGTCGTCGGCCCGCCCGACATGGCGCCCGACGTCCTGAAATATTACGAAGAACTCGTCAGCAAGGCGGCCGCCTCGCCGGGCTGGCAGAAGTTCATCCGCGACGGCCTGTTCGAGGGCAAGGTGCTGAGCCCGAAGGAAACGTCCGCGTTCCTCGCCAAGACGGAAAACGAGGTGCGGGAGATCCTGAAGGAAGCGGGCGTCAAGCTGGTGCGCTGACGCGAGGGGCGGCCTCCGCCCACACCGGGTTGGCGGCCGCACCTGCAAAGAGCCGATGGCGGCCGCCCACGCGTCTGCCGGGCGCGTGGCGGCGCGTTCGAGTCCGGCGATTCGCCCGGGCCAGCCGGGCTCAGGCGCCAAACCGATCGCGTGTGAAGATGACCCGCCACGGCAAGCCAACTGTGATCGATGTCTATCAGCGCCATGGATCGTGGTGGGCGGACCAGCGCGGCGACCGACTTGTGGAGGGCGACTGGCTCGACCGGTTCTGCGCTCTGCTTCCTGTGGGCGGAAGCGTGCTCGACATCGGCTGCGGTTCCGGCCTGCCGATCGCCCGCGAGCTGATCCGACGCGGATTCAGGGTGACGGGCGTTGACGGCGCCTCGACGATGCTCGCGCTGTTTCGGCGCAATCTGCCGGGCGTCTCTGCGCAGCTCTCGGACATGCGCCAGCTGTCGCTTGGTCGGCGTTTTGACGGGCTGCTCGCCTGGGACAGCTTCTTTCATCTGTCGCCGGCAGAACAGCGCGCGATGTTCTTTCGCTTCCGGGCCCATGCCGCGCCGGGCGCGGCGCTGATGTTCACCAGCGGGCCTCGCGAGGGAACAGCCATCGGGGCGTTGCAGGGCGATCCTCTCCATCATGGCAGCCTCGATCCGGCGGAGTATCGGGGCTGGCTGAACGCGGCCGACTTCACGGTCGTGGATCACGCCGTGGAAGACCCCTCCTGCGGCTACCGCACGGTCTGGCTGGCTCGACGCCGCATCTGAGCGGCGAACCGCTTGACGTCGGCTGGTTTCGCGGCAATACTTAAGTGGATGCTTCAGTATCAAGCCCAACGTCTTGACCTCGCCTTCCACGCTCTGTCCGACCCCGGGCGCCGCGCCATGGTGGAACGCCTGAGCATGGGCGCGGCTTCGGTCAGCGACCTGGCCAAACCCTTGCCGATGACGCTTTCGGCCGTCGTTCAGCATCTGAAGATTCTGGAAGAAGCCGGGTTGGTGAAGACGCAAAAGATCGGCCGGGTCCGGACCTGCACGCTCGATATCGCGGTCATGACTCAGGTCGAATCCTGGATCGCGGAACGCAAGCGCTTCTGGGAACAGCAATACGACCAGCTCGCCGCTTATCTGGACGCAACCGCCCAGGAGGAGAACGGAACATGACGATCACGAACGCCACATTCACCATCGAGCGCATCCTGAACGCCTCGCCGGCGCGGGTCTTTGCAGCCTATGCAAGCCTGGAGGCCAAGAGCGCCTGGTTCAGGGCGCCTGCGGAGATCGAGACGCTGAACCGCGATTTTGACTTCCGCGTCGGCGGCAAGGAACGGTTCCACGCCCGCTGGCCCAGCGGCCTGACAACGGATTTCCAGGCCACATATCATGACATCGTGGAGAACGAGCGCATCATCCTCGTCTACGATCTGTTCCATAACGGCGACAAACTGTCGGTGTCGCTGCAGACGCTCGAAATGCGGCCCGAGGGGGACAAGACCCGGCTGCTGCACACCGAACAAGGCTCGTATCTGGTGGGCGGGATCGAGGCGGCGCAGGGCCGGGAGCACGGCACCGCCTGGCATGTCGACAATCTCGTGGCCCTCATCGAGGGCCGAGAACCCAAGGCCTTCTCATGAGGGCGAGCGGGATCAACTGCCCTGCACGGCGGCGAACGCCGCCAGGATGACGATCACGCAGGCGATCACGATGGCGTAGACCCAGCGTCCCCGACCCTGCGGCTCGACGTGCGGAGCCGCGCGCGTCGTTTCGTACTGCCGGGCCCGCGACAGTGCCGCCGCCGAGGGCGGCGCGCCGCCCGCCTCGTCATCCGTCCCGAGCGGCGCCGCAGCGGGATCCGAATGATCGATCTTGTCGCCGGTGCGGCCACTGTCGATATCGGCCCGCAAGGCGGAGGCGGGGTGCGGCTCTCCAGCCGGTTTGAGCACTGTCTGTCTGGCTTGCATGCGTCGCTCCTTCAACTCTTGTTCGGGGAGCGAGTCGAGGACGTCTCGTTTTCACTCTGGTCGTTCAGTCGATACGAATCGTCCCCCTGATCGGCGAGGCCGGGAAACTCGCCCATATTGTCGATGGCCACTCGCGGTTCGATGGGTTCGGTCGTGGGATTCTGCTCGTATTCGTGGATGGGATTGGGAAGGAGCGTATCCTGCGTGCTCTCTTCGATGGCCACGAGCTCGCGCGCCTGGTCCCAGTGAACGTCGGCTCGCCCCTCTGGTTGTCCTTCTTCAAGCCACAACTTGTAGGCTCTCAGCCGCACCCGATCTTCGTCTTCGCCTTGCGCCATTTTCAATGCCTCGTTGGATGATGTCGCGGACATAACAATGGCGTCGACATGAAGTTTCGTGACACTGGCGGGGACGCGCCGCATGGCCGTCAGCCGAAGCCTCAGGTCGGGTGGAACACGACCTTGACGCAACCGTCGCGCTTTTCCTTGAACTTCTTGTAGAGCGCAGGCCCGTCCTCGAGATCGTTGCTGCGGTCCGTGATCAGGAAAGTCGTGTCGACCTTTCGCTCCTGTATCAGCTTCGTCAGCAGCTCGAGATAACGCTTCACATGCGTCTGGCCGCTGCGAAGCGTCAGTCCTTTCTGGACGATCTGCCCCATGTTGATGGTGAGCGGTCCGCCGTAAACGCCCGGTACGGACACGACGCCGCAGGGGCGAACCGCCCGGATCGCCTGATCCAGCGCATAGCTTCGCTCGACCGGCAGAAGATGTTCCTTAAGGGCGCTCATCAAACCCGCCTGCCCGTGGGCCGCGCTGGCTTCCATGCCCACGCAGTCGATCACCGCATCGGCGCCTTCGCCCCTGCTGATTTCGAGAATGCGCTCGTAGACGTCTTCCTGCTTGAAATCGATGATGTCGGTCGCGCCCGCGCGGCGCGCCATCATGATGCGATCAGGCTCGGTTTCGATGGCGATGATGCGCTCGGCGCCGAGCACTTTCGCGGATTGAATGGCGAACAGTCCGACCGGTCCGCATCCCCAGATGGCGACGATTTCTCCGCCTTTGAGATCGCATTGCTCAGCAGCCTGATAGCCGGTCGGGAAGATGTCGGTGAGGAACAGAAGCTCCTCGTCGCTCATGCCCTCCGGCGCCTTCATGGGCCCGACATCCGCCATCGGCACGCGGACATATTCGGCCTGCCCGCCGGAATAGCCGCCCGTGAGATGGGAATAACCGAACAGGCCCGCGGTGGTGAAACCGAATTGCGCCGCAGCCAGCTCCGCATTGCGGTTCGAGCGCTGGCAGACGGAGTAGTTGCCGAGCTTGCACTGACGGCATTCCCCGCAATTGATATTGAAGGGCACGATGATCCTGTCGCCCTTCTTGAACTTGTGATGGCGTGATCCGGTTTCGACGACTTCGCCCATGAATTCATGACCCAGGATGTCGCCGCTTTTCATCGTCGGCATGAGGCCGTCCATCAGATGCAGGTCGGAGCCGCAGATGGCGCAGCTCGTCACCTTGATGACGACGTCGCGCGGATCTTCGATCTTGGGATCCGGCACGCTGTCGCATCGGATATCGTTCGTGCCGTGCCAGCAAAGCGCCTTCATGCATTTCTCCAAGCAGTCCGAGACATCGGCTTGGTTACTGAATAGGCGGACCCATCAAGGGTTCCGCCGCTCCGGGACGGCCCGGACGCGCGCGCGCAATCGGGACGGCTTCGTACGCCGATGACGCCGGCGGAACCGAATCCCCGGCTTGGCTATTGACTGCGGCTCAAGGCGGAACCCCGAATGACGAAAAAGCCCGAAACGTCGACGCATGCCGCCACCGCGCTCTCGCTGCTGGACGCCTGTCGCGCCGCCGGTCCCCTCCTGGTTTATGCGGCGGGCTCCGGGCGCGAGGCGCAGGCGCTGCACGGGCTTCTCCGCGCTCTCCAGCCAGACCTGAAGCTCGCGTTGTTCCCTGCATGGGACACGATGCCGGACGATCGGCTTTCTCCGTCCGCCTCCGTCATGGGAGCGCGCATGGGAGTCCTTCGCTGGCTGACAGACCCGCAATCGCCGCCCCGCCTCGTCATCACCACCGCGGACGCCTTGCTGCCGCGCGTCGCCCCACGCGCCGTCTGGCCCGACGCGCATATCGATTTTGCGGTTGGCGATACGATTGAAACGGACGCTTCGCGCCAGGCTCTGCTCGACCGCGGCTATGTCGAGGACGATCTCGTGGATCAGCCGGGCGAAGTCGCTTTCCGGGGACAGGTGATCGATATATTTCCGGCCGCCGCACCCCTCCCCTGCCGCATCGCATATGCGGACGGTCGCATTACGGGCATCCGTTCCTATCAGCCGTTGACGCAGAGCACGGAGGCCGAAGCGACGACGCTCGGCATCGATCCCGCCATTGAAATGCCGGGCGCGGCGGCTGCGACATACGAAACATTTTTCGACTACGCGCCGAAATGTCGGCTCGCCTTCAGCCCAGGCGCCCTCGAACGCGCCGACGCGGTGTTCATGCAGATCGACGAAGCCGCGCAGGTGGAGCGGCGCAGCGCATTGGCGCGCGCCTATCTGTCGCGCGATGAATGGTCGGCGGAAGTCGCACGACGGGTCGACGTCCGCGCCGGCGAGGGCGGTCTCGCGATGACGCCCTGCGAGGCTGCGCCCCGCTTCGCACGGGAGAAGACTCCCGGTCGAGCGCTCGACCGGTTTCTCGACGCCCGCCGGGCCGCCGGCGACCGCATCGTGGTCGCGGGCATGGGCGGCGGACTTGCGGCGCTGACGCAGCGCGTGCGACGGCAATCGGGGCGCGACGTCACGCCGCTGCAATCCTGGGAAGACGTGCGCAGCGCGCCGGCGGGCGCGCAAACGAGCCTCGAAGCGCCGCTGGACGCCGGCCTGCGTTTGCCGGACGAGAAGATCACCCTCGTCACCGTTGCGGACCTCCTCGGCAGCCGCGCCGGTTCTGGCGGCCCGTCCATGGCTTCGACGGGCTTTCTCGACATGGAGCTGCGTCCCGGCGATGTCGTGGTGCATCAGGATCACGGCGTCGCCGTGCTCGAGGGGCTCGATGGCGTCGAGGTTCCCGACTGCGGGCGACGCGACTATCTGCGGATGCGCTACGCCGACGATGCGAAGCAGATGCTTCCCATCGAAGACATTGCGAAACTCTGGCGCTATGGATCCGAGGCCGAGGGCGTGGCGCTCGACCGGCTCGATCGCGACAGTTGGGCGAAACGCCGTGACAAGGTCGTGCTGGATATCGCCCGGTCGGCCGCCACGCTGGTGGAGCAGGCGGAAGAACGGCGTCGCCGCAAGGCGCCGGTCATCGAGCCGCCGGCGGATCTGTACGAACGCTTCGTCGCGCGTTTTCCCTTTGCGCTGACGCAGGACCAGGCGACCAGCATCGACGCGGTTCTGCACGATCTCTCGTCCGGACGCCCCATGAACCGCCTCGTCTGCGGCGATGTCGGTTACGGCAAGACGGAAGTCGCCCTGCGGGCCGCAGCCGCGGTGGCGTTCTCGGGTCGCCAGGTCGCCATTCTGGCGCCCACCACGCTGCTGGCGCGACAGCATTTGCGAAGCTTCACGCGACGCTTTGCTGGGCTCGGCGTCGAGATCGCCGAACTGTCCCGGTTCGTTGACCCGGCGACGGCGCGACGTACGAAAAAAGGCCTTCGGGACGGCTCGATCCGGGTCGTCATCGGCACACACGCCATCTGCGGCAAGGGCGTGGCGTTTCAGGACCTGGGCCTCGTGATCATCGACGAGGAGCAAAAGTTCGGCGCCCGCCACAAGCAGCAGGCGCGCGCGCTGAGCGAGGCCGCACATGCGCTCACGCTTACGGCGACGCCGATTCCCCGCACCCTTCAGGCGAGCCTTGTCGGACTGCAGGATCTCAGCGTCATCGCGACCCCGCCGTTCCTGCGGCAGCCCGTGCGCACCACGCTGGCGCCGCGCGATCAGGGACTGGTCCGGGATGCGCTGCTGCGGGAGAAGCGGCGCGGCGGTCAGTCCTTCTTCGTGTGCCCGCGCATCGCAGACCTGGAGCCCGCCCAAGCCTTTCTTCGTGAGGCCGCGCCCGAATTGTCCACGCGCGTCGCCCACGGCCAGATGAAACCGAGCGACATGGACGCCGAAATGCTGGCCTTCGCCGAAGGCGAAGGCGACGTGCTTCTGGCGACCAGCATTGTCGAAAGCGGCCTCGATGTGCCGGGCGCCAACACGCTCTTCGTTTGGGACGCCGCCCGCTTCGGAATGGCGCAACTGCATCAATTGCGCGGACGCGTCGGCCGTGGCGTTCGGCGCGCCTTCGTGGCCTTTCTCACCGAGGATGACAAGCCATCCAGCGCGGCCATGAAGCGCCTGAAAGCGCTGCAGACGCTGGACCACCTCGGGGCCGGCTTCGCCATCAGCGCGCGCGATCTCGATCTTCGCGGCGCCGGGGATCTTCTGGGCGACGATCAGGCCGGACACGTGAAACTGATCGGAGTGGGTCTTTATCAGGATATTTTTCGCCAGGCGATCGCGAAGGCGCGCGGCGAAGAGATCCGCGAAACGCCTCAGCCGGACCTCAACCTCGGCGTCGAAGCACGCATACCCGACGCGTATGTCGCCGAACCGG
>JAIEQX010000019.1 GCA_019747375.1 Beijerinckiaceae bacterium
GAGTTTCGGATCTTCATCGACCATGGGCAACACTGAGCTGCTCGAATCCGGATGTGAGCAGGCCGTAAGAACACAGCTTCACGCCCGCTGTATCTGCTCATCTGAGTGGCGAGGTTCTGTCGGGCAGGTTCGAAAGCCGCCACGGCCGCCGGTATCATAACGGACTTACAAACCTCGGCAGATGAACCGCAGCCAAGATCCAGCACGTCAGTTCTCGGTGGGTGCGCGTCCCCGGACCAAACCAAACAAAACGCCCCGATGGCCAAAAGCCTCGGGGCGTTTTTGCGTTCAAGACCAGCTTGCGCGACCGGCCAGCCTCAGCGGCATGCGGGCGTCGCTCCTGCTCCATGTCCGTCCGGATCTCGCGCAAGAGCTTCGCCCAGATTTTTGGGGCGAGCAGGCGCTCCTCGAGGCCTGCCAGACGGCGCTCTCGATCTCCTGGCGGGATCTGCCCAGATTTGCGCTTGGGCCCTTGTGCGTGCGCCTGGCGCATTTTGGCGGGCCCTGCCGAAGTTGGTGTTGGGCCGCAAGAACAACATCGCAGGGCCGGGGTCCGGATCTTTCAGGCTGCACAGCCGTTGCCGCCATGAAAGCCCGCAGGAGTGGCCATCATGGACGATCGAGCGAAGAGGGCGGCTGGGCAGCGGGGCGGCGCCGGACGAGACGGCTGCGTCCGGGTTCGCGGCGCCCGTGAACACAATCTCAAGAACGTCGACGTCGACATTCCACGCAACGCGCTCGTCGTGTTCACCGGCGTCTCGGGCTCAGGCAAATCCTCGCTCGCCTTCGGCACGCTCTATGCTGAGGCGCAGCGGCGCTACCTCGAATCCGTCTCGCCTTACGCGCGGCGCCTGTTCCACCAGATGGCCGTGCCCCAGGTCGACGACATCCAGGGATTGCCGCCCGCCGTCGCTCTCCAGCAGCAGCGCGGGTCGCCGACGACGCGCTCGTCGGTCGGCAGCGTCACCACGGTCTCGAACCTGCTGCGAATGCTCTACTCGCGCGCCGGCGATTATCCGCGCAAGCAGCCGTTGCTCTATGCCGAGTCCTTCTCGCCCAACACGGCGGAAGGCGCCTGTCCCGAATGTCACGGCCTCGGGCGGGTCTACGAGGTTACGGAGCAGTCTCTGGTCCCCGACGACAGGCTGACGATCCGCGAGCGGGCCGTCGCCGCATGGCCGACCGCCTGGCAGGGGCAGAACCTGCGCGACATCCTGACAACGCTCGGCCATGACGTCGACCGGCCATGGCGCGAATTGCCCCGGAAGACGCGCGACTGGATCCTGTTCACCGACGAGCAGCCGACGGTTCCTGTCTATGCCGGCTACGACGCCGCGGAGGTCCGGCGCGCCGTGAAGCGCAAGGAAGAGCCGAGCTACATGGGCACGTTCACCAGCGCCCGCCGGCACGTGCTCCACACGTTCGCGACTTCGCAGAGCGCAATGATGAAGAAGCGCGCCGCGCAATATATGCTCGGCGCCGAATGTCCGCTCTGCCACGGCAAGCGCCTGCGCCGCGAGGCGCTCTCCGTCACCTTTGCCGGACTCGACATCGCCGACATCTCGCGCATTCCGCTGGCGCGGCTCGCCACCCTGTTGCGCCCGTTCGCCGGGGAGGCGCTTCCCAACGACCTGCATCCCGAAAAGGCGATCGTCGTGCAGCGCATCTCGCGCGATGCGGCGGCGCGGCTCGACGTCATGCTCGATCTCGGGCTCGGTTACCTGACGCTGGAGCGAAGCACGCCGACCCTGTCGCCGGGCGAGTTGCAGCGTCTGCGCCTCGCAACCCAGGTTCGCTCGAACCTGTTCGGCGTCGTCTACGTGCTCGACGAGCCCTCGGCCGGGCTGCATCCCGACGACACGAAAGCGCTGTTGCGGGCATTCGCCCGCCTCAAGGCGGCCGGCAATTCGCTGTTCGTCGTCGAGCATGAACTCGACGTCATCCGCCAGGCCGACTGGATCGTCGACGTCGGTCCCGGCGCCGGCGAGAAGGGCGGCGAGGCGCTCTACAGCGGCCCGCCCGACGGACTGCGAACAATCGCCGCCTCCGAGACGCGGCGGCACCTCTTTGCGGAAACTCCGGCGGCGACGGGCGTCCTGCGCGAGGCGAAGGGCTGGCTGCGCCTGCGCGGCGTGACACGCAACAATCTCGACCGGCTCGACGTCGACATTCCGCTTGGCGTCATGACCAGCGTGACCGGCATTTCGGGGTCGGGAAAGTCGACGCTGGTCAGTCAATTCCTGGTCGAGGCGGTGGGCGGCAAGCTCGGCCATACGATACAGGCCGGAGACGACGAGGAGGGGCTAGAGCGCACGATTGTCGAGACGATCGGCGGCAAGGTCGCGAGCGGCCTGGACGATGTGAAGCGTCTGGTCGTCGTCGATCAGAAGCCGATCGGTCGCACGCCGCGCTCGAACCTGGCGACCTATACGGGCCTCTTCGACCATGTGCGCAAGCTCTTCGCCGAAACGAAGATGGCGCGCGCTCGACGTTACGATGCGGGCCGCTTTTCCTTCAACGTCGCCAAGGGCCGCTGCCCGACGTGCCAGGGCGAGGGCTTCGTCTGCGTCGAATTGCTGTTCCTCCCGAGCGTCTACGCGCCCTGTCCGACATGTCACGGTTCCCGCTACAACGAAAAGACGCTGGAGGTGAAAATCAGGGACAAGTCGATCGCCGACATTCTTGGCATGACAGTCGACGCCGCCCATGAATTCTTTGCGGACGATCCTGCCTTGCGAAGATCGCTCGGCGTGATCCGGGACGTCGGTCTCGGCTACATCCGCCTGGGCCAGTCCGCGACGGAGCTGTCGGGCGGCGAGGCGCAGCGGGTAAAGCTGGCGACAGAACTGCAGCAGGCGAATCGTGGCGGGGTGCTCTACGTGCTCGACGAGCCGACGACCGGACTTCATCCCTCCGACGTGGAAAAGCTGGTGGCGCAGCTCCATCGTCTGGTCGACGGCGGCAACACCGTCATCATGGTCGAACATGACATGTCCGTCGTCGCCGGCAGCGACTGGGTCATCGACATGGGGCCCGGCGCAGGCGATGACGGAGGGCAAGTCGTCACGGCCGGCGCGCCGAAGCATGTCGCAAGCTCGCGAGCAAGCCGAACGGCGCCGCACCTCGCGAGATTCATGGCGGGCCGTCCTTCGACAGAGCGAGCTGAAAGCGTTGAGTAGCGGCGCATCGGCAGGATTGAACTGTTCGCTATCGCGCATGCAGCGCGCCGGTCAGGAATGATTCCCGTCCTGCACGAGACCTGGTGGTTTTTCGACGGTCGCCGCCTCCTTGCGGTCCTGATCGCGCACCAGCCAGTACACGCTTCCGAGCGCAACGACGGCCAGCGCCAGACCTATGATCGTCAATGATTCCGTTTTTCCCGTATCCAGCACGATGAACTTGCGCACGAGCGCGAGCAGCGAGACGAGGACCACGGTGCGCACCTGAATGATGCTGTTCTTCCGCTCGAGAACACCCAGGATGGAATGATTGAGTTCAAGCGCAATGAGAACCGTCAGCACCATCCCGAAGATGGCGTGGAAGAGCTCTTGTTCAGCGGGATCGATAAGTCCGAACAGCAGAAGAATGGCGATCCGGAAGGTCAGGTTGAGAACGGCCCCGACGATGACGAGACTGATCAGAACCGTCAGCACGAGAGAAATGATTTGCTCAAATCGCTGGTAGAACGTCAGCGTTCGCCATACGGCCCTGGTTGCGCCAAACGATCGGCCGTAACGTTCGACATGTTCTGACCAGGAAGGAGACACGACAGGAGACTCCTCAGCAGCGGGCGCTTTCGACACCCGACGAAACGTGGTCCGTTCCGGGAGTGTCAGACGCACCGCAGAGTGACAGGTTTGACTGGCGAGGGGAAGCGGCCAAAAGTGTGTCGGCGCCTGACATGACTTTTGGCGCTCTGACGCAGCCTGCTTTCCGTCTGAACAGCGCTCGCCGAGAGCAATCGAAAGACGCATGATCGCGTGGCCGCTCTTCCGCAGTCACGGCCTCAAGCCCCCGGAACTGCAATGCGACTTGCGCAATACGGCGTTGACCTGTGTCGACACGCTGTCGCCCTTTCGAAGTCGTGGCGCATGCCGACGCGATGATGAGTGTCCCGCAATCTCGCATGAGAAATGTCAGATATCGACAATTCGCAGGCGTGAAACGCGACACATCATTTTACGAGACTTGTGCGAAACATCATCAGCAGCGTAGCAGGGTTGCGTTAGATCAATGATGAAGCATGCGCGCACCGCATAAACTTTTCTTGTTGAAAAGGAGGTTTGCATGCTGAAAAGTGTCATTTCCCTCATTGCGCTTTGCGCGCTCACAACTCCCGGTCTCTCTCAGACAGCAAAAAAGAAATTGCCGCCGAGAGCTCCCTACAGCGCATCTCTGACAGACACACTCGGGATGACGTGCGCGGAGGCGACCAAGCTCGTTCTGTCCAAACCGGAAGGCGTGACCTTGCGGACTGGCCAGAACCGCTGGGATCACTATTTCCATGACGCGGAATATTGTCCGAACGGGGCGTCGGATCTGGTTCCGGAATTTGTCCAGACCAGAGACAACCGGACATGCAATGTCGGCTTCACTTGTTTGAGCGTCGCGCCAAATTGAAGCCCGGATCCTGAATTGGCGCTCAGGCGCGGAGCCTGAGCGCCAGTTCGTCGTCGCGCACGCTGCGACAATCCGGTTTGTTGAGCATCGAATTGCGTATCGCCTCCGCGAAGGGGGCGTGATCTCTGCGGTTGCGCGGTCGCCGCAAACGAAGCGGTCAGGCGCAAACGGCGATCGTCGGAAACGGAATCGCGATCATCGACTGCGCAGGGTCGGCGACCGCGACATCCGGAGAATGGTCGCGACGTTTCTTCCCGAAATTTCCCCGATGTCATAGCCAAGCTTGTCGCGCGCGACGGCAGGGACGACGCCCGCAGGCGATCGCCAGAGATGGCGGCGCAGCCGCAAACCTGAGCAGTTTTCGTATGCGCCGTTCCATCAAGATGCTATTCGAAGGGTTCAACGACACGTTCAGAGGACCCACATGGCGCTGGTCAAAACCACGGCCCTCAAGAGGGCCAGAAAGGGCGAGGCGCAGGCCGTCCCTGCCGCCGCTGCAAACGCGCCCGCATCAGCTCCTGCAAGGCCCAAGGTCGGCATGTCGCGCGAGCAGGCCGCCGAGAGGCTGACGGCCGCGACGATGCAATTGGCCAGCGGCATCACCGAAAGCGCCGCCGCCGCCGAGGAGCTGCGACGGACGCTCGAGCAGATCGCCAGCGGCGCGGAGGAAGCGGCCGGCGCCGCGCACGAGTCGCTCGCCACAGTCGCCGAACTCGCCCGCCGCTTTGGCGGCGCCCGCGCGGATGCCGAAGCCTCGCGCCGCCGGGCCGAAGTGCTCCAGGGGGCCATCGTCGAATCCGCCACGACCATCGAAGGGGCGCTCTTCGCCATCGGGGAGAATGCGTCGCGCCAGCTCGCGGCCGTCGACCGGATCAATCAGCTTCAGCAGCAGGCCGGGACCATCGGGGCGACCACCATGGTGGTCGCCGATATTTCCGAACAGACCAATCTGCTGGCGTTGAACGCCGCCATCGAGGCGGCGCGCGCCGGCGACAAGGGGGCGGGGTTCGCGGTCGTGGCCGACGAGGTCCGGGCTCTCGCCGAGAGCACGGAGCGCACCGCGCGCGACATCAAGGCGCTTGCGCAATCCATCGGCGACGGCGTCGCCGAGATCGCACAGCGCATCGTCGCCGCCGCAGGGTCGGCCCGCGCGCAGACCCAGGTAGGGGAGGCGATTTCCTCCGATCTCGCCAAGGTCCGGGCTGACCTCCTGGCGCTGCTCGACGGCGGCTCCCTGATCCTGACGGCGGCGGTCGAGGCCGATCTCGCGGCGCGCGAGGGCCAGAAGGGCGCAGAGAATGTTGCGGCGGCCGCCGAGGAACAGGCGGCGGCCGCAGCCGAAGCCCAGCGCAGCGTGCAGCAGCAGACCGTCGCGCTGGAGCAGAGCCAGCAGGCGGCGCTCAGCCTGTCCCACCTCGCCGATGCGGTGTGGGACGCTCGAAAAGGCGCCGAGGGTACGGCGAGCATGGGCGCCGCGGCGGAAGAGCTGGCCGCCACCGTGCAGGAGCTTTCCACCGCCGCGGCGGAAATCCTGATCGCCGTCGATCAGATCAGCCGTGGCGCCGAAGAGCAGGCGGCCGCGACCCAGGAGTCGAACGCGGCGATGTCGCAGATCGAGACCAGCGCCGGGCTCAGCGCCGAGAATGCGCGCGACGCGCTGCGCCGCACCGAAATCATCGCGGAACTGCTGGCGCGCAACAAGGCGAGCGTCGCGGGCATCGCCGAAGAGCTGCGCAAGGGGCTCGTCGAAACGCGCGCCGCCATCGAGACGCTGCAGGCCATCGACGACACCGCGCGCCGGATCGAACGCGCCATCGACCGGATCATCCTGGTGGGCGTGCAGACCAGCATGCTGGCGGTGAGCGGCTCCGTCGAAGCGGCGCGCGCAGGCGCCGGCGGGCGGGGTTTCGCCATTGTGTCGGGCGACATCCGCAAGCTGGCCGAGAACGCCTCGGGGACGATCGAGAGCGCCAAGGACGACGTGCGTTCGATCCAGAGTTCGATCGACGCGGCGCGCCGCGAACTCGACATGACCATTCAGGTGGCCGAGTCCGAACTGGCGCGCAACAAGCAGATCGTCGAGCGGATCGTTCAGGTGCAGGAGGATTGCGCCGCGATCCGCGCCGGCAACGCGGCCATTCTCGCCAGCGCGGACGCGGTGGTGATTTCCGTCCGCGAGGTTTTGGTCGGCACCGAACAGATCGCCGCCGTCGCCCAGGAGGCCGGCGCAGCGGCGGCGCAAGCCGCAACGTCGGCACGCGAGCAATCGGGCGCGGCTGAAGACCTTGCCGCCGCCATCGAGGAGATCGCCCAGCTTTCGCAAGAGCTGCGGGTCAAGGGCTGAACGTGGACATCCCCGCCGCCGAAAATTCGCTTGCGCAACGTCAGTTGACCGTCGTCGTCGGTGGGCAGAGTCATGCTCTGCCGGCGGATCGCCTGCTCGAGGTCATCCGCCGTCCCAGATCGACGCGCGTGCCTCACGGGCCGCCCGCGCTGGTGGGCGTCTTCAATCTGCGCGGCGGCGTCTTTCCCCTGATATCGCTGGCCAGATTGATGGGCGCTCCCGAAGGCGCCGAGCAGCGGGCGGTGGTTCTCGATCATGGCGGCCCGATCGGGCTGCTCGTCGACGCCGTGCCGCGTCTCGGCGCCGGGCGGCAGGGCGCGGCTGCGAGCCAGCTCGATCTGGCGGCCCTGCTGGAGAAGGGTTTCAGGCGCGCGGCCGCATCGGCGTCCGGCTTCAAGATCGCGGAAAGCCGGCCGCAGGCGGCCGCGCCGGCGGCGAACGTGCGCACGCTCGTGTCCTTTCTGGTCTGCGGTCAGGTCTTCGCGCTGCCGCTGGCGACCGTCCGGGAGGCGCTGCGCCTGCCGCATGAGATCACCCGCGTCGCATCGTCCGACGAGATCGTCATGGGGGTCGTCAATGTGCGAGACCGCGCGCTGCCGCTCGTCTCGCTGGCGGCGCTTCTCGGCTTTCCGCGTTCCGGCGCCGAGGCGACAGGGGGCGCGGTGCTGGTGGTGGATCACGAGGGAGCGCAGATCGGGCTCGTGGTCGACTCCATCGCGTCGATCCTGCGGCTGGATGAAGCTGCAATCGACAACGTGCCGTCCATCCTGCAGCGTGGACGGGGCGCGGCCGAGCTCGACGCCATCGGACGAATGGACGATCGATCGCTGGCGTCGATCCTCTCGGTCTCCCGCATCTTCGCCAATTCCTCGGTGACGGAGGCGGTGGATTCAGCGCCGGAGCGCCAGGAGGAACGAGAGGACAAGCTGATGGACGTCGACGAGAGCACGGCGGACGCGAAGGAACAATATCTGATCTTCGAGCTGGGCGAGGAGCGCTACGGGATCCCGATCGCGGTCGTCGACGAGGTCCTGCGCCTGCCCGACGTCGTGACCCGGCTGCCCAACGCGCCGCGTTTCGTAACGGGCATCATCAATCTGCGCGGCCGGCCGGTTCCGTTGATCGACCAGAGGGAGCGCTTCGGCGTCGCCGCGTCGGCGCCGGCGGCGCGGCCCCGCGTCATCGTCGTGACGGTCGGGGCTCTGCAGGCAGGCTTCGTGGTCGACGGCGCCACCGAGATCATCGCGGTCGCGGGCAGCGGTCTCGCAGCTGCGCCGCAACTTGCCTCCGATCAGTCGGCCTTGTTCAACCGTGTCGCCAACATCGGCGATGACGACGGCTCGCTGATCCTGATCGTCGACCCGGAGGAGCTGCTCAGCCGCGCCGAGCAGGATGCGATCGCGGACTTCACCCGGTCGCCGAAATCAAAAGGGTCGCGATGATCCGCATCCTGATCGTCGACGACTCGGCCTTGATGCGAAAATCGCTCACCGGGATCTTCGCAGCCGAAGGCGACTTCGAAATCGCCGTGGCGCGTGACGGTCTGGAGGCCCTGCGTCAGGCGGAAAGTTTCGGCCCGGACGTCGTGACGCTCGACGTCAACATGCCGGGTCTCGACGGCCTCGCCTGTCTCGACCGCCTCATGCTGCAACATCCGGTGCCGGTCGTCATGCTCTCCGCCATGACGGAGCATGGGGCCGAGGAAACCCTGAAGGCGCTGGCCATCGGGGCCGTCGATTTCGTTGCGAAGCCGGCGGGCGTCGCGTCGCTGTCGACGGAGGCCATCAGCGGAGAGCTTGTGGCGAAGGTCAGGGCCGCGGCCGCGGTCCGGCTGCCGCGCGC
>JAIEQX010000017.1 GCA_019747375.1 Beijerinckiaceae bacterium
CTCATAAAGAAGACGCCGGCGGTGGAAAGAACCGGATCGGGAATGTAAATCGCGGTCGCCCCTATGAGCGCCCGCGCGAAACTGTCATTGTCGGAAATATCCGGCGCGTCATGCCCGGCGGGAATCGCCACACCGGTGCGCACGCCGCCGAGCGGACGGGCGGAGCCTGCGACCAGCAGGCCCCGCGCCGTCAAATCTTCGATCAACGCCTGCGTGAGTATCAGGACGTCGGCCGCTTCGCCCGCCACGACCCGATCGCGCAGCGCGCCGACGGCGGTGAACTCCCCGTCGATATCCGCACCCGAGCGCGCGCGGAACTCGTCAGCCAAGGCCAGCACCACACCCTTGGCGGCGCCGCCACTCAGTAATCGCACCATTCGTCCGGCCTTCCCTCAGTCGAGCTTCACGCCCGACAGGCGTATCACGTCGGCCCATTTCTTGATGTCGGCGTTCATATAGTCGGTGAACTGCGCGGGCGACATCACCATGGGCTCGGCGCCCTGTTTCTTCCAGGATGCCTGGATGTCCGGCTGCCGGACAATCTTGCTGATGGAAGCGTTGAGCTTTTCAATGATGGCGGCGGGCGTGCCGCGCGGCGCCATGACGCCGAGCCAGATTACCGCCTCATAGCCCGGCACGGTGTCACCGACGGTCGGAAGATCCGGCATGTCCGCGGATTTCGTCTTGCCGGTGGTGGCCAGGGCCTGCACCTCGCCGGACTTGACGAATTGCACCATCGTGGTGGGCGCATCGAACATCATGTCGACATGGCCGGCCAGCACATCGGTGCGGGCGCCGGAACTGCCTCGATACGGAACATGCACGATATTGACGCCCGCCATGGCTTTGAACATCTCGCCAGCCATATGATAAGGCGTGCCGGGGCCGGAGGATGCGAAGGTCACACCGCCGGGCTTTTCCTTCGACACCTTGATGAGATCGGCGATCGAGGAGATTCCCAGCTTTGGCCGCGTCACCAGGACGAGGTCGGCGAAATTGATCGGCGCCACCGGCATGAGATCGCGCATCAGCGCGTAGGACTTTTTGGGGATGAGGGTCTCGTTGACCGTGTGGGTGTTGGACATGAGCAGCAGGGTGTAGCCGTCCGGCGGCGCATTCTTCACTGCTTCCGTGCCGAGGATCGCGCCGGCGCCGGGGCGGTTCTCAACCGTGAAGGGCTGGCCGAGATCCTGCTGCAGATGCTGCGCGAGAATGCGGCCGTATACATCGGCGGACCCGCCGGCCGCGAACGGGACGATGATGGTGACGCGCTTGGCGGGATAATCCTGGGCGCGGGCAGTAGTCGCGGACGGACCGGCCGACCAGGTCAGGACACACAGAGTTGCGAACAAGGCCGCGGCACGGCCCCGCGGCCTGCGGCTGCATATTGAATTCAGCATGTGGCTCCTCCCGGTTGCCGCCGCGTGGCGGCATTTCAGGATCGCGCGCTCTTCCGGCGGCGTTCTCGGGACAGAGTATTCGATCAATCCCGCGCCGGAGCAAGCAGGCGGCGGATCACATAAGCCAGATTCCGTTCCGCACTGCGGCGCCTAGCGTGCAAGACGTGAAATGATCCGGTGCGCGGCGGCGACCCGCACCTCGTTCGGGTAATTCCGGTTCGCCAGGAGGACGATGCCGATCCGGCGTGATGGGACGAACGCCACATAGGCTCCAAAACCGTTGGTGGAGCCGGTCTTGTTGAACAGCATTTCGCCGCCAGGGCCTATTGGCGGCTCGATCGCCACAACCGGCTGGGCGTTCATGGTCATGTCGGGCGAATTGCCGGCGACGATTTTATCGAGCGCGACCGGATAGGGATAGCGCTCCCAGACGAGAGCCTGCACGAGATCGCCCGAGCGGAAATAACCGATCTGCGTTTGCAGCACGGCCTGCTCGATGCCGGGTGACGCCGCGCCTAACCCCATGTTCAAGTCCAGAAAACGGAGCATGTCTTCGGCGCTGGATTTCACCCCATAGGCTTCATCCGCCAGCATGGCGGGGTTGACCCGCACTGGCAGGTCGTCCCTGGAATAGCCCCAGGCGTAAGCGTTCATCCGCGACAGTGGCGTACGGATAAAAGTGCTCCGCAAGCCGAGAGCTGGAAACAGCCGGCGCTCCATCACGTCCGCAAACGTCTCGCCCATCGCGCTTGCGGAAATGATGCCGAGCAGGCCGATGCTCGGATTGGCGTAGCTGCGCATGGCGCCGGGCGCCGACTGCGGCCTCCACGCGCGCAGATAGTCGATGAGACCGCTGCGGTCCTTCACGTCATCGGGCAGTTGCAACGGAAAGCCGCCGGCTGTGTGGGTGGCGAGATGCAGCAGCCGCACTTCGCCTATCGGACTGTCGCGCAGCTCCGCCATGTGTTGGCCGACCGAGTCCTTGAGCGAGAGTCTCCCCTGCTCTTGCGCGAGCGCCGCCAGCGTCGCTGTGAACGTCTTGCTGATCGACCCTAGTTCGAACAGCGTGTCGTGCGTGACCGGACGATGCGGACTGCGTGACGCGACGCCATAGTGCATGAGATGGCGACGTCCATTGATGGACACGCCCACAGCCATTCCGGGAATGCGATGCTGACGCATGACCGGCTTCACTATTGCATCGACAATGTTCTGGATATCCCTCTCGCCAGCCTCTTTCGCGGCAGCCAGCTTGACGTTGTTGAGTAAAGCGCAAGCCACAAGCATCACGACAATGGCTCGCCTCAGCGTGGATCCCAAATTCGGGCAACGACACGACACGCCCATCAAATTACGATCCTTCATTATATCGCGACGGGCGAACGTCGCGCTCGGTCAGCTTGAGCGTTCTACATCGCATCGCCCGCGGCAGAGCTGGGGACTCGCGCATTTAAATCGCGACTTGCGCGGACGAGCTGAAACCAACTGCCCCCTTCGCGCGTCAAGTTGAGTGATCTGTGCGGAGTCGCCTATGAGCCTGGTTCCTGTTTACTGCCGCTTTTGCCGACGTGAAAATAAAATTTCAAGCTCACGATTGGTGAACACGCATTCGATCCGGTGCGACGCCTGTCTCACGCTCACGGCCATCAGCAAGGAAAAACGGGACGAACTCCTGAGCAAAGCTCACGACAGCTCAAGCGAGATTCGCCATTCAGCCGAACACCAAGCATCACGGCAGAGCTGAACAAGCCCTGCACTCAGCTTGAGCGGCATCGCACGGTCGCAGCTACGGGCTGATTGGGGCGGAACAACTGCGCCCGAACTTGCGTTTGGCGGGTCCGATCCAAAATTCGATCGCCGGTTTCTCGGGCTCCGAGCCCGTGGTTCGCCGCGCGACCGCCCCCCAGATTTCGCCTTCGCCGCCCTCAGGAGACTTCAATGACCAAAAGCAACTCAAGCCCGGATACGAAGGGCAACGGTGGCGAACTGCACCAGACGGCGACCCAGCCGACGGAACGGCTGACGACGAACCATGGCGTGCCTGTCAGCGACGACCAGAACTCTCTCAAGGCTGGACCGCGCGGACCCAGCCTGCTTGAAGATTTCGTCCTGCGTGAAAAAATCCAGCACTTCGATCACGAGCGCATTCCTGAGCGCATCGTGCATGCGCGCGGCTCGGCTGCGCACGGCTATTTCGAACTCACCGAGTCTTTGGCGAAATATAGTCGCGCCAAGGTGCTGACCGAAGTCGGCAAGAAGACGGACGTGTTCGTTCGCTTCTCCACGGTAGCGGGCGGCGCGGGCTCCGTCGATACGCCGCGGGACGTGCGCGGCTTTGCGGTGAAGTTCTACACGACCGAGGGCAACTGGGATCTGGTTGGCAACAACATCCCGGTCTTCTTCATTCAGGATGCGATCAAGTTTCCTGACCTCGTCCATTCGGTGAAAATGGAAGCGGATCGCGGCTATCCGCAGGCCGCGAGCGCACATGACACTTTCTGGGATTTTATCGGGCTGATGCCCGAGTCCACCCACATGATCATGTGGGCGATGTCCGACCGCGCGATCCCGCGTTCCTTGCGAATGATGGAAGGCTTCGGCGTCAACACGTTCCGCCTCGTCAACGAAAAAGACGAAGCTGTGCTGGTAAAGTTCCACTGGCGTCCGAAGCTTGGCCTGCAGTCGACCTGCTGGGACGAGGCCGTTAAGATCGCCGGCGCTGATCCGGATTTCCACCGTCGCGATCTCTATGAAGCCATTGAGGCAGGCGACTTTCCTGAATGGGAGTTCGGCGTGCAGGTGTTGACGCAGGAAGAAGCCGACAAGCTTCCGTTCGACATCCTTGACGCCACAAAGGTGATACCGGAAGAGCTTGTCCCGATCCGCATCGTCGGCCGGATGGTCCTCAATCGGAACCCCGCCAACTTCTTTGCGGAGACCGAGCAAGTCGCCTTCCTGCCGACAAACATTCCCCCGGGCATCGACTTTTCGGAAGATCCGCTGCTGCAGGGGCGCCTGTTCTCCTATCAGGACACGCAATTGTCGCGGCTCGGAACTGTGAACTTTCATCAGATACCGATCAATCAGGCCAAGGGCTGCCCATTCCAGAACATGCAGCGCGACGGGCATATGCAGATGCAGGTTCCGACGGGCCGGGCGAATTACGAGCCCAACAGCCTGTCGGAAGCCGGCGAGTTGGGTGGCCCGCGCGAAGATCCGGTCGGAGGTTTTCGGTCGGCCCCTGTCGCCACGGAAGGCAAGAAAGTACGGCTGCGCGCCGAGAGCTTTGCGGATCATTACAGCCACGCCCGCTTGTTCTACCGCTCGCAGAACGAAACCGAACAGGCGCATCTGGCGAGCGCCTTAGTGTTCGAACTCTCCAAGGTGATGCTGCCGCATGTGAAAGCCCGCATGTTGTCAAATCTCGTCAATGTCGACGAGACTCTGGCGGCCAGGGTTGCGGACGGCCTTGGCGAGAAGCCGCCCCAGAAATCGAAGGCGGCGGTTGAGCCAATCGAAATGAAAGCCTCTCCGGGCCTTCGGTTGATCGACAAGTACCCCCCGAGCCTCAAGGGACGCAGCGTCGGCATTCTGGTGACTGATGGAGCCGATGCATCCATGATCGACATGGTCAAGAAGGCGGCAGAAGGCGAAGGCGCGACCGTCAAGATCGTGGCGCAGAAAGTCGGCGGCGTGACCACTGCGGACGGCAAGGCGCTTGTCGCGGACGGCCAGCTTGCCGGCATGCCTTCTGTGATCTTCGACGCCGTGGCCTTGATGGTTTCGAAGGACGGATGCCAGAAGCTTCTGACGGACAGCGCCGCGCTGGACTTTGTGACCAACGCCTTCGTGCACCTGAAGGCAATCGGACACACGGCCGAGGCGCAGCCGCTTCTCGATCGGTGCGGCGTGGAGCCGGATGCCGGGATCGTCAAGCTCGGCGGCAAGGTCAGCGCCTTCATCGAGCCGGCCAAGACACGTCAATGGGCCCGCGAGCCTAAGGTGCGCGTGCTCGCTTGATCTCGTGATCGCCGGCGGGCGTTTGTGTCCGCCGGCGAGTCTCCCGTTCGCTCAGGGCGGCAAGGCGGTTCTGCGCCTGTCGATCAACGACTGGACGTGCGTCAGCCACGCCGCCCGGTCTATGTCATCGTCGTTCAAGGACCCATTGACGTAATCGGTCACCGAGCTGGTGACGACCCGATCGAATTCGTCCTGAATCTCGTCAAGATCGGCCTGGTCGGCGGCGCTCGATATCCGGGCCAGCAATGCAGGAAGATCGTGAAGCCGTACGCTGCTCTCGTGCGGCGCCTGGACCCCCAACCATGAAAAGAACGCCGCGACAGACGAACCCAAAAGGCTGAAGCCAAACAGCGCCAGCCAGATGTGGTCGCTGTAGGTTTCAAGAAATGTCTTCTGTTCGTCGTTGAGCTGGGAGGCCGCGCCCGGATGGGGCGGATAGCGCCGGACCTCATCGAGTCCCGGCGCCTCGATGGCAAATGTCGCCCCATCGAGCCGCCGCAGGCGCGGCCTTATATCCAGCAAAGACTTGGTGAGCAAGGCGGCGGACTTGTCGGACAAAGCCCGCGAGGCGACGATTTCATAGGTGATCGCGACCGAACCCAGAGGCTCGTCGGGCTTTGGCGGGATGCCGCCAAAAATGCCGGCCGGCACGTCCATGTATTGAAGGTCCGGAAACCGGCTCGCAATCGCTCTGGCGGAAGGCAGGTCGATGAAGGTCAGCGGCACATTCTGAGCCACAAGGTCGGTCACGAGCTGGCGGAGGCGGCGTCCCGCCGGCGGCGACACCATCACGAGAGCTTCTGCGTGACCCGCCGCTAGCGCCGCCTGCGCCTCAACCACGGGAGCCTCCGACAGATTGATGTCGGCGGGACCGATGCCGTAATGCGCCATGATGCGCTCGACGAGCGGACGGCTGGAATCTGTCACGCCAAGAAGCACGACCACTCTCTTGCCGCGCAGGTCGGCGAGCTTTTCGATGCCGAGATCGGCCCGACCGATCAGGACGACCGCTCGGTGATGCAGGACCGCGATCGCCAGCCCCTCGTTCGATGTGGGATCGTCGCTGCGCACGACCGCAAGATCGACCTTGCGGGAATCCAGAGCCGCGCTGCTTTCCGACGAGCCGCCCGTGACGACCGGCGTGAGCCGCACCGGGAGTCGTCCATTGCTGAACGTCCGGGCCATGGCGTTCACGAACGCGGCCTGCTCGCTGCCTGCAGGACCGACCGCGACCGTGAAGGTCGTCGGCAGGTTGACGATGTAATAAATGCCGATCGCCGCAGCCATGCAGCCGAACAACAAGGCGATGCGATGCAGAACGATGGAGTGCGGCATTGACCAATCCTGACGGCAAGGCGCCGTTTTCCATGCCGTACCGAAGCAGCCTAAGCGACGCAGCGTCCATGATCCTGCTCAATCCAGCGGAACCATGAACCGAGCTTGGCCGTTGGACAGGAATGATCGAGCTTCCGCGCGATCCTGCAGGCCGGAGCCTCAAATGCCCAGAAACGACATCGCGCTGATCATCGGCCTCATCGTGACGCTGCTTTACGCCGTCGGCGGCCCCGGCCGCATCGGCCTGCCGCGCAATCCCAGGCACATCGGGACACTGCTGGTCGTGTTCGTGGTCACCTTCGCGATCACCTGGATCGTGTTGCGCCTCGTCGGCCACTAGCACCTCCGCACTTTAACCGGCAAAGCGCCTGAGCTACGCTGCGAGGAAACGCGGGCGACAACCCGCAATAAAGCCTCGGGAGGGCCGCCGGTGAACCAAAAGCTTCAGGTCATATCTGCGTCCGTGGCGGCGCTCGTTCTCACCTCCCTGCCCTGCTCTCCGCAATCCGCCGACTTTTACGCAGGCAAGCAGATCGTCTTTCTGGTCGGCGGCAATGCGGGCGGGGGGTATGACCTCTACGCCCGCGCGCTTTCGCGCCATATGGGGCGGCACATTCCCGGCAATCCGGGATTTGTCGTGCGCAACCAGCCCGGCGCCGGCAGCGCCACGGCCGCCGCCTATCTGGCTTCCGTCGCGCCGCGCGACGGCACGACGATCGGCGCGGTGTTTCCTGGCGTCATCATCGGCCCGCTGCTTGAAGAGAAGTCCCAGTCGCTGTTCGATCCGACGAAGTTTCAATATCTTGGCAGCGCCGACAGCGGCACGCGCGTGTGCATCACGTATGAAAACTCGAAAATCAAAAGTTTCGAAGACGCCCGGACCAACAAGGCCATCATGGGGGCGAGCGCCGCCGGCGGCTCGACCCGCGACTATGCCTATATGAACAACATCACGGCCGGTTCGCAGTTCGAGGTCGTCAGCGGGTACAAGGGCACGGTCGACATATTTCTCGCCATGGAGCGCGGCGAAGTCGACGGGATGTGCGGACTCGACTGGACGAGCCTCAAGTCACAGCGGCCGGACTGGCTGCGCGACCGCAAGCTCAACATCATTCTTCAGAATGGCGCGGGTAGCGAGCCGGAACTCGACAGGATGGGCGTTCCGACGGCTTGGACCTACATCAAGAATGATGCGGACCGGCAGGCTGTCGAAATGGTCGTGAGCCAGCAGATCTTCGGCCGGCCCTTTTTGGCGCCGCCCGGCACGCCGGCCGGGCGGGTCAAGATTCTTCGCGACGCCCTGATGTCGACGCTGTCGGATCCGCAATTCCTCGAAGACGCCGCAAAATCCCGACTCGATGTGTCCCCGTCATCCGGCGAGCGCGTGCAGGAGGTCGTCGAGAAACTTTATGCAAGCAGCCGGGAAACGATCCGCCGGGCGAAAGACATCATCTCGCCGCCCTCCTGACCGTCGCCAGGCTGTCTCACAGGGTCGCGGTCAGCGCCGCCAGCTGATCGGTCGCCTTGCCCCAGCCTTCGTGGAAGCCCATCTGCTCGTGCGCCTCACGATCCGCAATGCTCCAGTGGCGCGCGATGGCGGTGTAGCGAGTCTTGCCGCCCAGGTCCTCGAACGTAATGACGCCGGTCATGAAGGGCTTTTCGGACGGCTGCCAGGCGGACGTGAACGCGTCCGTGAAAACGAGGCGGCGATTGGGTTCGACCTCTAGATAAATTCCACGATTGGGAAACTCTACGCCGTCGGGCCCCCGCATCAGAATATAGCTCGACCCGCCGGGGCGAACGTCGATCTCGACCACCGGCGTGGTGAAGGGCCTCGGCGTAAACCATTGTTTCAGCAACTCGGGCTCGGTCCAGGCGCGGTACAGCTTTTCAGGCGCGACATCAATGATGCGCGTCAGCATGAGTTCGCGGGACTGGTCGTTCATGGTCTGGCTCCCTTATCGATGCGCAAAGGACGAAGCATGAAGCCGATGTCCGACATCATGCCCGGCGAATTTCGAAAAGCTGAAACATATAACCGAATGGCGCCAAACCGTCGGCGCGCGCGTGCTTTTGCGACAGGTCGAACAGCTCG
>JAIEQX010000044.1 GCA_019747375.1 Beijerinckiaceae bacterium
TTGCCGGCCGTCGCGTTGCGCCCGGTCCCGCCGGTGCACCGACGCGCGGCCGGGCCGACGTGCTGCCGACCGGGCGCAACCTGACCTCGATCGATCCGCGCGCCATCCCCACCCGGACGGCGGCCGCGATCGGCGCGCGCGCCGCCGACGAGGTGGTGCGGCGATACCTGCAGGACCACGGCGAGCCGCCGCGCGCGCTGGTGATCGATCTCTGGGCCTCGGCCTCGCTGCGCACCGGCGGCGATGATCTCGCGCAGGCGCTGGCCTATCTCGGGGTGAAGCCGGTGTGGGATGCCGCCTCGAGCCGCGTCACCGGCATCGAGGTGATGCCGCTCGCGACGCTCGACCGTCCGCGCATCGACGTCACCTTGAGGATCTCCGGCCTGTTCCGCGACATCTTCGAGACGCAGATCGCGCTGTTCGACATGGCCGTGCGGCGCGTCGCCGAACTCGACGAGCCCGACGAGGACAACCCGATGGCCGCGGCGCGGCGCACCCGGGCGGATCTGGCGCGCGTGTTCGGCAGCGCGCCCGGCAGCTATGGCGCGCAGGCCGGCGACGCGGCGCTCGACGGCGACTGGAAGGCGCGCACCGATCTCGGCGAGATCTATCTCGGCGCCGTGACCCATGCCTATGGTGGGGTCGAACCGGTTCGTGCGGCGGGCGAGGGGTTTCGTCATCTCGTCTCGACGGCCGACCTCCTGGTACATCCGCAGGACGACAGGGAACGTGACGTGCTGGATGGCGACGGTGTGGCCGACTTCGCGGGAGGCTTTGCCGCCGCGGCGGCGCTGCTGGGCAACGACCCCGAACTCTATCATCTGGACACCAGCGACACGGCGAAGCCCAGGGCGCGGCGGCTGGCCGAGGAAATCGCCCGCGTCGTGCGGGGACGCCTAACCAATCCGCGCTGGATCCAGGCCATGTTGGGCCACGGCCATCGCGGCGTGGCCGAGATCGCCCAGTCGGTCGATGCGCTCTATGCCTTCGCCGCGACCGCGGAGATCGTGCCCGGCCCGCTGTTCGACGCCACCCATGCCGCGCTGATCGCCGACGAAGCCGTTCTCGATGCGATGGCGGCACGCAACCCGGCGGCGGTCGCGGCCATCGCGGCGCGCCTCAGGGAGGCGCTCGACCGCGGTCTCTGGATGACGCGGCGCAATGCGGTGGAGCGCGATCTGACGCGCGCGATCGGCCTTGCGCCGCCTGCGCGGCCGGTCGAAGAAGGCGCGAGATGAGCACGGCCGCGGCGATCCTGAAGAAGGGCTGGTGCCCCGGCGCTCTGCGGCCGATGCAGAGCGGCGACGGGTTGATCGTGCGCGTGCGACCGCGCGTCGGTCGCTTCGACCTTGCTGCTGCGCGCATGCTGGCCGATGCCGCGCAGCGACTGGGGAACGGGCATATCGACCTGACGCGCCGCGCCAACCTGCAGATTCGCGGCCTGAGCGACAACCGCCTCGACGAGCAGCAGGCCGAACTCGGGCGGTTCGGGCTGCTCGACGCCGATGTCGCATCGGAGGCCGTGCGCAACGTGATGGTGGCGCCGCTCGCCGAGCGCGGATCCGTTGCCTACGGCATCGCCGAACGGCTCGAGGAAATTCTCGCCGGCGAGCCGCGTCTGCGCGGGCTGCCCGCAAAGTTCGGCGTCCTCGTCGACGAGGTTGGACCGGTGTCCATTTCCGGCGAGCGCGCCGACATCAGTCTGCGGGTCGCCCCGGGTGCGGTGGCATTCGGCATCGATACGCTGGACGGGACGCGCTGGCTCGGTGCCTGTGCCCCTCGCGACGCGGTCGATCTGGTCGTGACGGCGATGCAGGCGGTGCTGGAATGCGTGCCCCGCAGCCGCCTGCGCACCCTGTCGGCCGCCGCCTCGTCCAAGCTGCTGCTTGCAGTAATGCCGAAGCTACAGCCGCTGCCGCCGCTCGATCCGTCGCGAGGCCGCGTTATCGGTCTGGTGGACGATGGCGTGGGCGTTGCGGCGCCGTTCGGCCGGCTCGAAGCGGGCCAGCTCCGGCGTCTCGCCGATCTGGCGACGATGGCGGGCGCGCGCGATCTGCGCCTGTCGCCGTGGCGGACGCTCTACATGCGGGTGCGCGATGTCGCGGCGGGCAAGGTTTTGCTCGACGAGGCGCGGTCGATCGGACTGATCGTCGACGAGCGCGATCCGCTGCTGCGAATCGAAGCCTGCCCCGGCGCGCCGGCCTGCGCATCGGGCACGGTCGATGCTCGCGGCGATGCGCGCCGTCTCGCCCGGGTCATGGCCGAGCGCCGCTTCGGCGGCACCGTCCACGTCTCCGCTTGCGCCAAGGGCTGCGCACGCTCCGCGCCCTCGGATCTCGTACTGGTGGGCGAGGCCGGCCGATACGGCGTCGTACGCAACGGTACGACGAGTGACGAGGCGGAACGCACGATTGGTCCGGCCGACCTCGAATCGCTGTTGCCGGATGCTAACCATGGCTGAGCCGCGCGACTATGTGCGCAACGGCGCGGAAATCTATCGCCGTTCCTTCGCGATCATCCGCGCCGAAGCCGATCTCGCGCGCTTCGATGCCGTCGAGGAGCGCGTCGCGGTGCGAATCATCCACGCCTGCGGCATGCCCGAAATCGCCCGCGACATCGACATGTCGCGCGGCTTCGCCCAGGTGGCGCGGCAGGCGCTGAAGGACGGCGCGCCGATCCTGTGCGATGCGAAGATGGTGGCCAATGGCGTGACGCGCGCGCGCCTGCCCGCGGCGAACGACGTGATCTGCACGCTCGACGATCCCTCGGTGCCCGCTCTGGCGCAGAAGCTCGGCAATACGCGCTCCGCCGCGGCGATGGAGCTGTGGCGCGAGCGTCTCGGCGGTGCGGTCGTCGCGATCGGCAACGCGCCGACGGCGCTGTTCCGCCTGCTCGAGATGCTGGACGAGGGCTCGCCCGTGCCGGCAGCGGTGATCGGCGTGCCGGTGGGCTTCGTGGGAGCGCTCGAGTCCAAGGACGCGCTGGCGGCCGACGGGCGCGTGCCCTTCCTGATCGTACGCGGCCGTCGCGGTGGCAGCGCAATGACGGCCGCGGCAATCAACGCTCTGGCCAGCGACATCGAATGACCAGCCTCGACGCGATCGCGGGCACCGCCGAGCGCGGAACGCTGTACGGAATCGGCGTGGGGCCGGGGGACGTGCGCTATCTCACCCTGCGCGCCGCCGGGCTGGTGCGCTCGGTCGACGTGGTCGCCTTCTTTGCCAAGCGCGGCCGTCTCGGCAATGCGCGGCGCATCGTGGCGCCACTGATGGACGCGGCGCGGCAGGAGCTGCGGCTGGAATATCCCGTCACCGACGAGATCCCGGCGGATCATCCCGACTACCAGAACCAGATCGCGGCGTTCTACGCCGAGGCTTCGTCGTCTCTCTCGGCGCTGCTGGAGGATGGCAGGTCGGTCGGCCTGCTCGCGGAAGGCGATCCGTTCTTCTACGGATCCTTCATGCACATGTGGCGGCGTCTGGCGGAGGTCTTCCCGGTCGAGGTCGTGCCCGGCGTCACCGGCATGTCGGGCTGCTGGACGCGCGCCAACCTGCCGATCACCTGGGGCAACGACACGCTTTCGGTCCTGCCGGGGACGCTGGCCGAGGGGCAGCTGGTCGACCGGCTGCGCAACACCGACGCGGCGGTGATCATGAAGCTCGGGCGCAATCTCGCCAAGGTGCGCCGCGCCGTCGAGGCGGCCGGCCTGCTGTCGCGGGCGGTCTATGTCGAGCGCGGTACCATGCCGGGCGAGCGCATCCTGCCGCTGGCCGAGTGCGGAGAGCCGGCCGGTGCCTATTTCGCGATGGTCCTGGTTGCCGGCCAGGGGCGGCAACTGTGAGCGGCTCGCTGACCGTGGTCGGAACAGGACCGGGCAAGGCCGAGCTCATGACGCCGGCGACGCGCGCGGTCCTCGACCGGGCCTCCGACCTGGTGGGCTATGGCCCCTATCTCGATCGCATTCCCGCGACGCGCCCGGATCAGCGACGCCACGCCTCGGACAACCGCGTCGAACTCGATCGTGCCCGCCATGCGCTGTCGCTCGCCGCGATCGGACGCGATGTCGTGGTGGTGTCGGGCGGCGATCCCGGCGTCTTCGCCATGGCCTCGGCGGTGTTCGAGGCCGTGGAAGGCGGCGATCCGGCCTGGCGGACGCTCGACATCCGCGTCGAGCCCGGCGTGACGGCGATGCTGGCGGCGGCGGCGGAGGTGGGTGCGCCGCTCGGCGGCGATTTCTGCGCGATCTCGCTCTCGGACAATCTCAAGAGCTGGTCGACCATCGAGCGTCGATTGAAGGCAGCGGCCGACGCCGACTTCGTCATGGCTTTCTACAATCCCGCCTCGAAGGCGCGGCCACACCAGCTTGGCAAGGCCTTCGAGCTGTTGCGTCAGGTGAAGGCGGGCGAGACTCCGGTCCTCTTCGTGCGCGCGGCGGGAACGAACGATGCCAAGGTGACGGCGGCGACATTGGAGACGGCCGATCCCGTGGTGGCCGACATGCGCACCCTGGTCATCGTCGGTGCCAGCACGACCCGCACGGTCGGACGCTGGGTCTACACGCCGCGCAGCGAGCGCCGGACATGATCGAGCCAGGCCACGGCCTCTTCGGGCGTTGCCGTGACATGACCGGCCGGCTTGTCGGGGCGCGCGATCATGACGACCGTCACGCCGAGCGCGCGGGCCGCGGCGATCTTGGCGTAGGTCGCGTCGCCGCCCGCGTTCTTCGACACGACGAGGTCGATCCTGTGGTCGCGCAGCAGGTCCGTTTCCGCGGCGAGATCGAAGGGCCCGCGCGCCTGCAGCAGCGTGAGCTGCGGCGGCAGGGCGACGCCCGCCGGTGCGTCGATGACGCGGGCCAGATAGCGATGCTGCGGCGCGCCGGCGAACAGTGGCAGTTCCTGCCGTCCGATCGCCAGGAGCACGCGGCGCGGCTCGGGTCCGAGAGCCTCGACGGCGGCGGCCATATCGATCACATCGTGCCACTCGTCACCCGTCTGTCGCGTCCAGGGCGCGCGCACCAGCGAGGCCAGCGGAACGGCGGCCTCGTCGCAAGCCGCAACGGCATGCTTCGACATCTGGTCGGCATAGGGATGCGTCGCATCGACGACAGCGGCGACCTTCTCGTCGCGCAGATGGCGCACCAGGCCGTCGATGCCGCCGAAGCCGCCGATACGCGTCGGCAAGGGCTGCGGCGCAGGACGCTCGGTGCGGCCGGCCAGCGAAAGCGTCGCCTCGAAGCGCGCATCGTTCGCGAGAAGGCGCGCCAGCGCGGACGCTTCGGTGGTGCCGCCGAGGATCAGAATGCGCATATCGGAGTCGGGCGATGACGGGCGGGGGCGCAACCTGCCCGGCAAAGCCATGGCTGTCCATCGTCGGACTGGGCGAGGACGGCATCGACGGCCTGTCCGCCGTGGCGCGCCGCCTCGTCTCGTCGGCGGAACTGGTGGTGGGCGGCCGGCGCCACCTCGAACTGGCGGGATCACTGATCGGCGGCCGATCGCTTGCCTGGCCCAGCCCGATTGCCGGCGCGATGAGCGACATCCTGGCGATGCGCGGTCGGCCGGTCGTCGTGTTGGCGAGCGGCGATCCTTTCCACTACGGCGTCGGCGACATGCTGCTGCGGTCGGTGCCTGCCGACGAGACCATCTGCCTGCCACAACCTTCGTCGTTCAGCCTCGCCGCGTCGCGCCTGGGCTGGTCGTTGCAGGATATCGCCCCGGTGAGCCTGCACGGTCGCGCGCTGGAAGGCATCGTGCGCCATCTGCAGCCCGGCGCGCGCATTATCGCTTTGTCCTGGGATGGCGAGACGCCGGGCCGGCTGGCCCGGTTGCTCTCCCAGCGCGGCATGGGCGAGTCGAAGCTCACGGTGCTGGAATCGCTGGGCGGCCCGCAGGAGCGCATTCGCCGGGCAACGGCGCAGGGCTTCGCGCTTGCCGATGTGGTGGCCCTCAACATCGTGGCGCTCGAGGTCGTGACCGCCCCCGGGGCGCGGATCGTGACCCTGGCGCCGGGCCTCGACGATTCGCTGTTCGAGCACGATGGCCAGCTCACCAAGCGCGACATTCGCGCGGTGACGCTTTCTTCGCTGGCGCCGCAGCAGGGCGAACTGCTGTGGGATGTCGGGCTGGGTGCGGGCTCGATCGCCATCGAATGGTTGCTGCGCCATCCCTCGCTGCGTGCCATCGGCATCGAGGAAAGCGCGGAGCGGGCGGCGCGGGCGATGCGCAACGCCGCGACATTGGGCACGCCCGACCTTCAGATCGTGCAGAAGAGCGCGCCGGCGGCTTTCGACGGCTTGCCGGCGCCCGACGCGATCTTCGTGGGCGGTGGCCTGTCCGATCCCGGCCTGCTCGATGCCGCCTGGTCGGCGCTGAAGCCCGGCGGACGGATAGTGGCCAACGCCGTGTCGTTGCAGTCGGAGGCTCGCCTGATCGACTGCTTCCAGCGTCACGGCGGCGAGATCACGCGCCTGCAGGTCGCCAAGGCCGGACGCGCCGGAACCGGCAATGTCTTCGTCTGGCGCCACGCGGCTCCCGTCACGCAATGGCGCGCGAGGAAGCCATGATCGTCGCGGGCGTAGGCTGCCGGCGCGAGACGTCGGCCGACGAGATCGAGCGGGTCGTGCGCATGGCGCTCGGGATGTTCGACCTGCCGGTCGAGCGCCTGGATTCGGTCGCGACCGAATCGGAAAAGGCGACCGATCCGGTGTTCGCCGAAGTGGCGCGCCGGCTGTCGGTGAAGCTGGTCGGCTGCACGGTCGACGATCTCGACCGCGTCGCGGGGCGCGTGCTGACGCCGTCGAAGCTGGTGCTGAAGGCCAAGGGATTGCCGTCGATCGCCGAGGCGTCGGCGCTGGTGGTGGCAGGTCGCGACGGCCGGCTGCTGGGAACGCGTGTGGCGACCGAGCGCGCGACCTGCGCCATCGCCATCGGAGAAGGACGATGACCATCCATTTCATCGGCGCGGGTCCGGGCGCGCCGGACCTGATCACCGTGCGCGGACGCGACCTGATCGCGCGCTGCCCGGTCTGCCTCTATGCCGGCTCGCTGGTGCCGAAGGCGCTGCTCGACCATTGTCCGCCGGGCGCCCGCATCGTCGACACCGCGCCGCTGTCGCTCGAAGAGATCGTGGCGGAATGCCGTCGCGCGACCGAGGCCGGCCAGGACGTGGCGCGTCTTCATTCCGGCGACCTGTCGATCTGGAGCGCGCTCGGCGAGCAGCTTCGCCGCCTCGACGCCGAGAACATCCCCTACACCGTGACGCCGGGCGTTCCCTCGTTCGCCGCGGCGGCGGCCGTGCTGGGACAGGAACTCACCTTGCCTGAAGTGGCGCAGACGGTTGTGCTGACGCGGACCTCGGGCCGCGCCTCGGCCATGCCCGAAGGCGAGACGCTCGCCGCCTATGCCGCGACCGGCGCCACCCTCGTGCTGCATCTCTCGATTCATGTGCTCGACGGGATCGTGGCGGAGCTGACGCCGCATTACGGGTCCGACTGCCCCGTGGCGATCGTCTATCGTGCGACCTGGCCCGACGAGCGTGTGGTCCGCGCGACGCTGGGCACGATCGCCGCCGAGGTGGCGAAGGCGCCGATCGAACGCACGGCGCTGGTCCTGGTGGGCAAGGTGCTGGGCGCGCGCGATTTCCGCGACAGCGCGCTCTACGACGCGGCCTATCAGCGGCGTTTCCGGGGGCGCGGCGCGTGAACCTGGAAGGCTTTCCCGACCTGCCCGCGTTTCCACCGGGCGAAGTGTGGCTGGCGGGCGCCGGTCCGGGCGATCCGCGCCTGCTCACCGTGCTGGCGCTGCATGCCGTGTCGCGGGCCGACGATATCGTGCACGACGCGCTGGTCGGTTCTCGCGTGCTGCTTCTCGCGCGCCAAGACGCCGTCCTGCTGCCGGTGGGCAAGCGCGGCGGCCGGCCCTCGCCGAAGCAGGACGAGATCAATGCGCTGCTGGTCGAACGCGCGCGCGCCGGCCGGCGCGTGCTGCGGCTGAAGGGCGGCGATCCCTTCGTGTTCGGCCGTGGCTGGGACGAGGTCACGGCGCTCAGCGAGGCGAAGCTTCGCTTCCGCATCATTCCCGGCCTGACGGCAGGGCTTGCCGGCACCGCTCTTGCCGGCATTCCGGCGACCTCGCGCGACACGAACCATGCCGTCGTGCTGGCGGCGGGCCATCGCGCCGAGGGCCAGTCCACCGCCGATTGGGAGGCGCTGGGCCGGCTCGGCCAGCCGCTCATCCTGTACATGCCGATGGCGCAGCTCGAGGAGATCGTGGCGGCGCTGCAGCGCGGCGGGCTGCCGGGCGACACGCCGGCGGCGCTGGTCCAGTCGGCGACGACGGAGGACGAGCGCGTCGTCGAGAGCCGGCTCGATGCGCTGGCGGAAGATGCGGAGCGTCATGGCATCGGCTCGCCCTGCATCGCCGTGATCGGCGCGATCGCGACGCTGCGCCGGCGGGCGCTCGCGTCGATGGTGGGCTGGTCGTGATGGACGGTCCGCGCGGGCTGATCGTGGCGGCGGCGCGCTCCGGCGCCGGCAAGACGACCATCACTTCCGGCCTGATCCGCGCGCTTGCGCGCCGCGGACGCACCGTGCAGCCCTTCAAGTGCGGGCCGGACTATCTCGATCCCGCGTTCCATGAAGCTGCGGCGGGGCGGCCGAGCTTCAATCTCGACAGCTGGGCGATGGCGCCCGCGACTCTCTTCGATCTCGCGCACCGCCACGGGCGAACCGCGGATCTCGCCGTCGTCGAAGGGGTGATGGGCCTGTTCGACGGCGTGGCCGAACCCGGCCAGACGGCGCGCGGCACGACCGCCGATCTCGCGGCGCTCACGGGCTGGCCGGTGGTGCTCGTGCTCGATGTGTCGGGCCAGGCCGAGACGGC
>JAIEQX010000027.1 GCA_019747375.1 Beijerinckiaceae bacterium
GAGGCTTGAGGCGAAGACCTGGCCGATGAGTGCCGCGGCGAGAAATCGCGCGATGGCGACCTGACGCTTGTCGGGCGCGAAGCGGTCGCCGATCATCGCCATGGCGACCGGCATGGTGCCGCCGCCCGCAAGCCCGCCGACGAAGCGGAGCACGATCATCATCTCGAACGACGTCGAAAAAGCGCCCAGCACGAGCGTCGCGCATAGCACCCAAAGGCAGATAATGAGCAGGCGACCCTTGCCGAAGACGTCGCCGATTGGGCCCAGTATCGGCTGGCCGAGAGCAAAGGGGAGCGCATAGGCGGAAGAGAGCAGGGCGGCGGTGGTCACAGGGACGGCGAACTCGCGCGCGACCGACGTGACCAGCGGGTCCATCGACCGATAGGCGACGGTGCTGGCGAGCCCGCACAGGCTGATGATGAAAAGAACCAAAGGGAGTGTGTCCGGGCGGCGGGAGGCGCCTGCCGTTTCGGTGCTACGTGAGCTTGTCATCCTTGTCCATCCACGCGGCGCGCAGCAGGATTGCGCCCAGCGCGTGGCAGCCGTGGGCTTGTCCTTAAGGGGTGAAGCCTTCGAAAATCATCTGGTCGGCGAAAGCATGCGCCAGTTTGACCTGGTCGGGCCGTCGAACCGTCCAGGCCATGACCGGAATGCCGAGCGCCTTGCAGATCGAAGGCGCGGGGTGCGGCAGGTCGTTGACCGACCAGGAGAGGAAATCGGGACGGGTGCGCGCCCAATGGGTCAGGGCCGTCATTTCACCGAGCTGCCGAGCGTCGAGCTTGCGCCAGTCGGCATGCGTGTAGGCGGCTTGCGCGACAAGGCCCACGGGAATGTGATTGACGCCCAGGGCGGAAGCCTCGCGCCGAAGCCAGGCGACGATATCGGGATCAAAGCTCTTCAGGGCTATCGGACCCGCATATTTTTTCGCAATGCGGGCCGTGCGGGCGGCCAGACCCATATCGCCATCGAAGCTGCTTTTGATTTCGCAGATGACCGGCGTCCGGCCGCCGACGAGCGCCAGCCAGCCCTCCAGCGTCGGGACGTAGTCGTCCGACCCGGACAGCTGAATCCTGGCAAGTTCGCTCGCCGTCCTGTCGCGCAGGGCGCCTGTCTCGCCGGTCAGGCGTTCGAGCTCGAAATCATGGAACACCATGGCTTCGCCGTCTCGGCTGATCTGGACGTCGCACTCGATCGCGAACCCCCCGGCGACCGCCGCGCTGGCCGCGGATACGCTGTTTTCAATGACGCCTCTGGCGCGCGCATGCAGGCCTCGGTGCGCGATGGGGCGTGCGATGAGCCAGTCAGGCGCATTCATTCCTCCACCTCGAAGATGGCTTCGACCTCGACGGCGCTGTCGAGCGGCAGTTGCGCAACCCCGACAGTGGATCGCGCATGCCGGCCGACCTCGCCGAACACCGCCACCATCAGGTCAGAGGCGCCATTCATGATGGCGGCGAGCGCCTGGAAGTCCGGGGCGGAGTTGATGAAGCCGCCCAGCCTGACGCATCGCGTCACCTTGTCGAGCGAGCCGAGCGCGGCCTTCGTCTGCGCCAGGACGTTGATGGCGCAAAGCCGAGCCGCCTCGAGCCCGGCTTCATTGAAGATCTCGACGCCAAGCTTGCCCTTGTGGCGCTGGTCGATCTTTCCGTCAGGCCCGAAGGCGACCTGACCTGAAATGAAAAGCAGCGAGCCGCAGCGCATGAAGGGCGCATAATTCGCGACCGGAGCGGCGGCCGCGGGCAGGACGATGCCGAGCGATTTCAGTCTCTGTTCCGGCGTCATGGCTTCGGTCTCCCGGTGAATTCCCTTGCGGCGAAACATCCTGAACGGTTGCGCCTGCGCCGCGAAACCCTATTTTCGCCATGGGCCCCCCGCAAGGAAGCCCGGACCCGCATGGGACTGCGGGCAGGATTTCAGATTCCGGAGCAGTATGACATGACTATTTCTGGTTCCAGGCTCCGGTCGCGCTCTCCGCGCCGTTCGTTCGGGCTTGTTCTGCTGCCCGCGATCCTGCTGCTGTCGGTTCCGGCGCTCGCTCAGGACGTCATGCCGCTCGCGCCCCACCGCGCCATTTACGACCTGTCGCTCGGCAAGAGCACCGGGACCTCCGCCCCGACCTCGGCACGCGGCCGGATCGCATTCGATTTCACTGGCAGCGCCTGCGACGGCTTCGTCACCACGTTCCGCCAGATGACCGAATTGCAGCCCAGTGAGGGCGCGACCCGGATGTCCGACATGCGTTCGACGACGTGGGAGGAGGGCGCGGGCAAGAGCTTCCGTTTCAAGATCGAGACGCTGGTGGACGGCCGCTCGACCGAGACGATCGACGGATCGGCGCAAAAGGCCGCCGATGACGAAGCCATGTCGATCGATCTCAAGGCTCCGCGTCCGACGCGTCGCGATGTCGAAGGATCTCCGCTTTTTCCGACCGACCAGGTCCGCAAGCTGATTGCGGCGGCGCGGGACGGAAAGACGACGTTCCAGGCCAAGGTTTTTGACGGGTCCGCGACGGGACAGAAGGTCTATGACACGCTGACGGTGATCGCCGCGCCCGCCACCACGCCGCCCGCCGACGAGGCGATCCGCGACAGCGCCATGAAGGACATGCGCCGCTGGCCGGTCGTGGTCAGCTATTTCGAGGACGGCAAGCCTGACGGCGCTCCGAATTATGTCCTGTCCTTCGATCTTTACGAAAACGGAGTGTCGGGCAAACTGAAGCTCGATTACGGCGATTTCGTTCTCGAAGGGCCGATGACCAAGCTCGACCTGATGCCCGTCAAGGAATGCAAGTAACGCTTGCGGGTCAGGGCTTTCTTGCCTTCGACGGCGTATCGAAGGCGATGCCGCGCACGATTGCGGCCTTGCCGAACTTGCCGCGCAACGCATCCATGGCTTTCTCCGTCGCCTTGTCGCGCACCACGCGTGTATCGGCGAGATCGCCATGATCGGCCTCGGACGCGTCGACCAATGCGCCTGCGCCGACGCCGATCAGCCGAAACGCCGCGCCCGTCGCCTCTTTCAGCAGGAGCTCACGGGCCGCTTCGAAAATGCGGGTGGCGAGTTGGGTCGGCTCGTTCAATGTGCGTGCGCGCGTGCGCGACTTGAAATCGGCGGTCTTGAGTTTCAGCGTGATCGTCGAGCCCGCGAGTTCGGCGTCCTTCATGCGGGCTGAAACCTTTTCGCTCAGCCGATAGAGCGTGCGCGCCAGACTGTCGGGATCGCTGACATCGGTGTCGAACGTGGTCTCGGACGAGATGCTTTTTGTTTCACGTTCCGGGCTGACGACGCGCGTGTCCAGACCATGCGCAAGCCGCCAGAGTCGCGAGCCTTCCGAGCCGTAGCGGCGCATCAGGGTTGATTCCTCGACCCGCTGCAGATCTCCGATGATGCGATAGCCGTCCGCCGCGAGCCTTTCCTGCGTGACCTGTCCGACGCCCCAGATGAGCCCGACCGGTTGCGTGGCGAGAAAGCTCACGGCCTCGGCGCGGCCGATGACGGCAAAGCCCCGCGGCTTGTCGAGGTCGGATGCGATTTTCGCCAGGAATTTGCAATAGCTCAGGCCGACCGACACCGTGATGCCGATCTCGGTTTCGATGCGGCGCGCGAAGGTCGCCAGAACGCGGTCGGGCGTGGCGTTGTGCAAACGCTGCGTGCCGGTGAGGTCGAGGAACGCCTCGTCGATGGACAGCGGCTCGACGAGCGGCGTCAGGTCGCGCATCAGGCCGCGGACTTCGCGGCCGACTGAGGCGTATTTGGCCATGTCGGGCTTCACCACCACGGCGTCCGGGCAGGCCTTCAACGCCTTGAACATAGGCATGGCGGAGCGGACCCCGAAGGTCCGTGCGACATAGCAGCAGGTGGAGACGACGCCCCGCACGCCGCCGCCGATGATGACAGGCTTGTCACGCAGTTCGGGACGGTCGCGTTTTTCCACCGCCGCATAGAAAGCGTCGCAATCGATGTGGGCGATGCTCAGCGCCTGCCGCTCCGGATGCTGGACCAGGCGCGGGGAGCCGCAGGCGCGGCAGCGCGGCGGGTTGGAGCGGGGCTCCATCTCGGCCAGGCAATCCCGGCACAGGGCAAGCGGGCGCACGGTCTCGGCGGGCCCCTCCGTCACGGCTCCGACCAGCCCCCGGACCCGGACAAAAGCTCCCGGGCGGCGGCAATATCGGCCGGATCCCGGCCGATTTCCGCCGCCAGCCCTGTAATCAGCGCCTCGTCCGAGGAAATATGGTCGAGAATGGCGGCGAGAAAGCCCGGTTCGCTCGCAGCAGCCCGAAGCGAGCCATGGTCAAGGCCCGAAAGCGCCAGGAAACGGTCAAGTCGCTCCGGTTCGCCCGCCAGATAGGTCAGGCCGGCGATGGCCAGGCCGGCGGCGTCTTCGGAGCCGGTTTTTTTGGGCGCCCGAGCAGGTTTTGGATGTGAAAACGCTGGCCGATCTTTCATTCGTCGGATTCTCAATTCATCAATGTTCGGAGATTACAGTTCATCAGGACTGTTCGATACTTGAAATCATGACGAGCTTCGCGCCCAAAACAGGCGTCTCGTCTCCGGAGACCCCGACCCCGCATGACCAAAACCGTTCTCATCGTAGAAGACAACGAGCTCAACATGAAGCTCTTCAACGATCTTCTCGAAGCTCATGGCTATCAGACGGTCCAGACCCGCAACGGCGTCGAGGCGGTCGAACTCGTCCGCAAACATATGCCCGACCTGATCCTGATGGACATCCAGCTGCCGGAGGTCTCGGGCCTCCAGGTGACGCAATGGATCAAGGACGACGAAGCGCTGCGCCACATTCCGGTCATCGCCATCACGGCTTTCGCCATGAAGGGCGATGAAGAAAAGATCCGGCAGGGCGGCTGCGAGGCCTATTTGTCCAAACCCATTTCAGTCGTGAAATTTCTAGAGACGGTCCGCAATTATATTGGCGACAAGTAGGGACTTTCCACATGACCGCACGCGTTCTGGTTGTCGACGATGTACCGGCGAATGTGAAGCTGCTCGAGGCGCGCCTCACGGCTGAATATTTCGAAGTCGTCACGGCCATGAGCGGCCCCGAGGCGCTGTCGATCTGCGCGCGCGGCCTGTGCGATCTGGTGCTACTCGACGTGATGATGCCGGGCATGGACGGATTTGAAGTCTGCCGCCGGCTCAAGGCCGATCCGGTGACGGCGCATATTCCGGTCGTCATGGTGACGGCGCTCGACCAGCCTGCGGACCGCGTCCGCGGCCTCGAAGTGGGGGCCGACGACTTCCTGACCAAGCCGGTCGACGAGATCGCGCTGCTGGCCCGCGTCCGGTCTCTGTCGCGCCTGAAGGTCGTGCTGGATGAACTGCGGTCGCGCGCCGAGACGGCGTCCTCGCTGGGCGTCCCGCACGCCGTCTTTTCCACCACGACGGATGCCGGAACCGGCGGACGCGTGCTGATCATCGACGACCGTCCGGGCTCGTCGGAACGCCTGCATTCGTCGCTTTCCAAGGACTTTCATGTCGAAGTCGAGGCCGATCCGCAGGAAGCGCTGTTCCGCGCCGCGGAGGGCGCCTACGACCTCTTCATCATCAGCCTCGGTCTGAAGGATTATGACGGCCTGCGCCTGTGCAGCCAGCTTCGTTCGCTGGAACGCACACGCAACCTGCCGGTGCTGATGATCGCCGACAGCGAGGACCGGACCCGTATCGTCCGCGGCCTGGACCTCGGAGTGAACGACTATCTGCTGCGTCCCGTCGACCGGAACGAGCTTCATGCGCGCGTGCGCACACAGATGCGGCGCAAGCGCTATGCGGACGCGCTGCGCGAGAATGTCCAGGCCTCCATCGAGATGGCTATCGTGGACGCGCTCACCGGCCTCAATAACCGCCGCTATCTGGAAAACCATCTCACGGGCCTCGTCGAGCAGGCGGTCAATCGCCGCCGGCCGTTGGCGCTGATGATCCTCGACATCGATTATTTCAAGAAGGTCAACGACACCTACGGCCACGACGCAGGCGACGACGTGCTGCGCCAGGTCGCCCACAGGTTGCGGAAGGTCGTCCGTCAGGCCGACCTGATCTGCCGGCTGGGCGGCGAAGAATTCGTCGTCGTGATGCCCGACACGCCGCTGGACATCGCGTCGCGGGTCGCCGAACGGGTGCGCCACGTGGTCGAATCCTCGCTGTTTGCGATCGAGGACGGTCGCCGCTCCATTCCGGTGACGGTATCGATCGGACTGGCCCAGACGGGCGAGGACCGGAACCCGGACTACCTGTACAAGCGCGCTGACCGGGCGCTTTACCGTTCGAAACATGAAGGTCGCAACCGTGTCTCCGCGGACGCCGCCTGAGCGCCACAATTCGCCGTAATTCCGTCTTGTTGGGGCGCTCTGCTCTAGCTGCGGCCGCGAATCGCGGGCCGTTAACCGCAAGCGTTTAGGTTGACGGGCATTTAAAGGCCAGTTCACGGCTTGATAGATTGCAATTCGGCCTCGGCGCTGTAGGTTCTGGTCACGGGCAACGGACGCCCCAGGGACCAGTCCCGACACCAAGTTTGAATACCCTACGGAGTGCTCAGGTCCGCCGCATCTCCTGGGTCCGTGGGGTCGGCCGGTCGGATACGGTAGGAGTGGCCTCCTCGAAACACCGTGTCTGGCCGGCCACCAATTCTGGCGGCAGCCAGTGAAAAGCCCCCGGCTCAGCCGGGGGCTTTTTGCGTTTCCGGACGGCGCGGAAGCAAGCAATAAAAAAGCCGCCCGAAGGCGGCTTTCAGTCAGCGCAGACCTTGCGGTCCGCGGCTTACTTGATCTTGGTTTCCTTGAACTCGACGTGCTTGCGCGCGACGGGATCGTATTTCTTGAAGGTGAACTTCTCGGTCTTCGTCCGGGCGTTCTTGGACGTGACGTAGAAGAAGCCGGTGTCGGCGGTCGACAGGAGCTTGATCTTGATGTTGGCGGCCTTTGCCATGGTCTTAAGGTCCTGATGAGAGAGCCGGGCCGTTCCAGTCGCCTTGAAGGACGGTCGGGACGGAGGCGAAAAGGGCGCCCGGCGGGACATTTGCCCCACGGGTTGAATTCGCGCGCACCTTACGGATCATGCGGCGGAAGTCAAGATTTGGACTAGAGTTCCTCGCGCCGCCAGGCGCCGCCGCGGTCGCGATAGAGCGGCACCGGCAGCATCGGGCTCATGCCGGCTTCGAGCCGGGCGGCGAGATCGGCGAGAACGGCCCGTGTAATCAAGGGCATGTCGAGGCTGGCGGCTTCCCCGACTGGAAGCCAGACGAGCTCCACCAACTCACTGTCGGGTCCCACCACGCCTTCCACCTTTTCGCAGATCGCATCCGAATCGACGGCGAAAAACGCCGTGTCGAACCGCTTGTTGCGGCGAGGGGGCGTGATCGCGCGTGCGATCAGATGAAGTCGGTCGAGTTCAGGGAAAACGTCGCGTGCGGCGAACTCGCTCCATGTCCCTTGTGGCGAGGCCGGAAGGGGGCCGTAATCCTTCGAGCCGATCATGAGGCCGGTCTCTTCAAAGGTTTCGCGGATCGCCGCCAGCGCCAGCGCGCGTGGGCGGATGGCCGCAGGCCGCGTGACCTGCCGCATGAGCCGTTGCTCCATCCACTCGTTGAGCGCGCCCGCGACGTTCATCTGCCGGTCGCCAGCCTCGACGCGCCCACCCGGGAAGACGAACCGGCCGGGCATGAAAACGTGGCCCTGATGGCGTCGGCCCATCAGCACGCGCGGCTCCGCGCCCGTGCGGTCCACGATCATCATGGTGGCGGCCGGAGCAGGGCGAAGATTGGCGATGTCAGGGTTGCGGCCGCGATCGGTGCGGACGCCGTCGATGCCGGTAAAGGGCAGAAGTGCGCTGGCGCCGCCGTTCAAGAGGCCCCGCCGGGTCCGTCGACCTTGTTGGGCACGGTCTCGAAGCCGTGCATGCGCAGGGCCCACTGGTAATTGACCAGGGCGCCCTTGAAGAGGGGCAGCATCCAGAGCGCCAGGGCCAGAGTCAGGGTCGGCCAGAGGATCATGTGAATCCAGACAGCTTCGATGACGTTGCGCTCTTCAACCATCAACATCAGCGCGCCGACGATGTGGCCGACGACCAGGATGGTCAGATAGGGCGGGGCGTCATCAGCGCGGTGATGATGCAGTTCTTCGCCACAGGCAGGGCAGCAATCATTGACCTTGAGGTAGCCGCGAAAGAGCTTGCCCTGGTTGCAGCTCGGGCAACGGCCAAGGAAACCGCGCTTGACCGCGGGCCACCACTCGCGAATGGCCGGCTTGGTCGTGACCGGTTCTGTCATGGTTTGCTCATCCGCGCGGGCGATATAGGTCATTCTAGCCTCGAGGTCGCTTGTTCGACGAGGCCTTACGTGGACTTTCATGGCGTCCGCGGGGAGTAGACTTAGTGTCGCGCCTCCCTTTGACGGGCTTGGCCGTTGCGCCGCCGAGCGCCTTGCGCGACCGCCCGTCGCTGAGCATTTCAAAGCGCAGGGCGCCGGCGAAAGGCGCAGCTTCGACCAGCTTCACCTCCACGATGTCGCCAAGCCGATGCGTTTCTCCGGTGCGATTACCGATCAGAGCATGCAGCGTCTCGTCGTAGCGGAAGTAATCCGCGCCCAATGTCGCTGCAGGAATAAAGCCGTCCGCACCGGTTTCCGCCAGCTTGACGAAAAGACCAGCGCGCGTGACGCCGGCTATGCGGCCGGTGAATGTCGCGCCGATCTTTTCCGAAAGCCATCCGGCGATCAGCCGGTCCGTCGTTTCGCGTTCGGCGGACATGGCGCGACGTTCGGCGGCGGAAATGCGCGCGGCGATTTCGGCAAGTTCTCCGCTTTCCATATCGGGCAATCCGTCGCGACCGAACTTGAGGGCGCGGATCAGGGCCCGGTGCACGATGAGGTCGGCGTAGCGCCGGATCGGCGATGTGAAATGTGCGTAGCGTTTGAGGTTCAGGCCGAAATGTCCGTAATTTTCCGAAACATATTCCGCCTGCGCCTGCGTGCGAAGGA
>JAIEQX010000151.1 GCA_019747375.1 Beijerinckiaceae bacterium
AAGTCAGCCGGCGCCAAGCCGTCGACAGCCGGGAAAGAGGTGAAATCCAGCCCTGCCGCCAAGGCGGCCGCGGCCCTTGCTCCCGCGCCAAAGAAGAGCGGCGGCGCCGCGGGCGCCCAGGCGGCCCCGCCCGCCGCCGGGTCCAAATCTCGCCCGTCGGCCAAAAGCGGGCCGGCGCGCCGCGAACGCGCCGCAAAGACCCCCGCCGCATCTCGAAAGGGCCTTTCAGGCCGCGAGGCGCAGCCGACGCCCGTCGCCCGCAAGGTGGCCGTCCGCACTCCCGTCTCCCATCCGACATCGCCCCGTCGCAAGGCGAAAAAGCCGGTGGAGGATCGTATCGAGGCGGAAACCACGGCCGTGCTGGCGCAGGGCGATGATGCACTTCGCGAACCGGACGTGGCGGAGCCGGACCTGGACGTCGCGGCCGGCGAGCCGGAAGGCCCAGCCCGGACGTCCAGCGAACTGGCCAACGCGCTGTCGTCCGCGATCCTGGCTCTGGAAGTCGTGCAGGGCACCGCCGATCCCGAGGCCCGCAGCGCCCTGGGCGCGCATTGCGAAACATTGTGGCGCGCATTGAAGGACGCCGCCACTCTCGAGGATGGCTCGGTGTTCGACGCCAAAGCCTATCAGGCGATGGTGGATTCTGCCGCGCCGGCTTCGGACATGGCCGACTGGCTGGCCGAACTCCCGGCCAGCCCGAGCCTTTATGATTTTCTGACCCGCAGGCCGGGAGCGGACTCGTAAGGGGTCAGATCATGCGGCTGCCGTCCGGCAGCACGCCCTTCTCGAGGCGTTCGGGCTTGTCCTCTCGAAGTTCGCGCTTCGTCCGGCGCAATTGCGTCGCCACCTTGTCGAGCGCGGCATTGAAGGCGATGCGCATGTCCTTGTCGCTGGCTTCCGCCGCCATGCGGGGCAGGCCGCCCATCTGGACGGTGATGCTGCAGCGGCTCAGGATGCCTTCTGCGGTGAAGTGAGCCGAGGCGCTGACCAGATGGCCGAAATACTTGGCGGCCATCTTCTGGATTTCCGTGTGGCCATGGGTCCGGAGCGCGTCTGAAATGTCCTGATTCGAACTCTCGATGGTGATCGGTCCTTCGCTGTGGTTTGCCGTCATGAACGTTCCTCCTGGATGCGCTACACACGTCAAATCCCCTGTCACGAGCGTTGGTTGCGTCCCGGATTTGTGACCTTTTTGCAACGACATTGCGGCGGCAAACCCCAAAGCCGGTATTTTGCATAATTGGTAGGCAACTGCCTTTGTCTTAACCTTGCTGATTTCGCACTTGCACATCAACTTCGAAGTCAGAACGCAGCGGTGCCGACGGAGCCCATGATGAACAAAGTATTGGTGTCGACGATTTTCGCTCTCTCGCTCGGCGGAACCGCTCAGGCGGCTGACCTCAGCTACAAGAAGGGCGCTCCCATGGCTCCGGTCGTCGTGAGCCCCTGGGATTTCGCCGTCGGCGCAGCGTTGAAGTCCGATTACAACTTCCGCGGCATTTCACAGTCCGACCGCGCCCCCGCGGTGTCGGCCTATGGCGAAATTCGCTACAACTTCTCCGATGTCGTCCAGGCTTACGCCGGCGTCGCCGGTTCGAGCGTCAAGCTCGCCACCAAGCCCTCGATGGAACTCGACGTCTACGCCGGCGTCCGCCCGACCTTCGGGGCGCTCGCCTTCGACTTCGGCGCGATCGGCTACATCTATCCGCGCGAACAGCAGCTGGTCGATGTCGGCCTCCCGGCGATCCCGCTGGCGGGTTTCGGCACGCTGACTCCCCGCAACACCGACTTCTTCGAACTTTACGGCAAGGCCGCCTATACGATCAGCGACATGTTCACGGTCGGCGCGAACCTCTACTGGTCGCCGAACTGGCTGAACACCGGCGCGTCCGGCACCTACGCCTCGTTGACCGGCAAGGTTACGCTTCCCTACAGCCTGGCCCTGTCGGGTGAATTCGGCCGCTACTGGATCGGCACGAGCGACACCTATCTCGGACCGACGAACTACCCGGATTACAACTACTGGAACGCGGGTCTCGCCTACACCTATAAGTACGCCACCCTCGACCTGCGCTACCACGACACCAACCTGAACAAGAACCAGTGCTTCGCTCTCGGCAGCGATCCGCGCGGCACCGTCGCGTTCGGCAATGGCACGGGCGGTTCGCGCTGGTGCGGCGCGGCCTTCATCGCCTCGCTGTCGTTCGACATCACGTCGAAAGACCTCAAATAAGCTTCGCCAACCTCCAGGCGGATTTTGGAAGAGGGCCCTTGCGCAAGCAGGGGCCCTTTTTTCTTTTGCGTTCGTGATCGGTCACCCGCCTACACGCGGTGAAGCGGCGTTCCTATATCTGCACCGCCGGTCGGTTGGGCCGGAAGTGTCGACGAGAGGATCAGCCGATGATGTCCCCCGAAGAACGCACCATGCTCAGCGCGCTGTTCGACCGCATCCGTGACGCATCGGCCAATCCGCGCGACCGTGAAGCCGAAGCTTTCATCGCCGATGCCGTCAAGGCGCAGCCCTATGCGCCCTATCTCCTCGCCCAGGCGGTGATCGTGCAGGAGCAGGCGCTGAAGGCCGCAGCCGAGCGGATCGAAGCGCTTGAGCGGGAGGCCGCGCAGCCGCAGGCCGCGGGTTCCGGCTCCTTCCTGGGCGGTCTTTTCGGGGGCCGCGCCGCCGACGGCTCACGCGAGGAGCCGGCGCGTGGTCCGTGGACGCACCAGCGTTCATCGGTCCCTCAGGCGGGCGGCGGCGGGGGCGGTCCGTGGTCCGGGCAGGCCGGCGCCTACGGCCAGGATCGTGCGGCCCAGCCCCAGGACCGCCCCGGCATGTTCGGCCAGCCGGGCCCGCAGGCCGGGCAGGGCGGCGGCTTCCTGAAAGGGGCCTTGGGCGCAGCTGCCGGCGTCGCGGGCGGCATGTTGTTGGCCAATTCGCTTCAGGGCCTGTTCAAGAGCGGCAATAATCCCTTGGGAATCGCAGGCGATACGAAGTCGGCGGGGTCCGAGGCGGCGGCCACTCCGGCTGCCGCGAATGAGGACATTACCGGCGGTGTTTTCGGCGACTCGTCGCGCGATGCGCCATCCTATGACAACGCTTCTTACGACGAGGGCGGATATGATGACGGCGGCGGCGACGGTTTCGACACCTGACGCTGAATGAAAAAGCCGCCCGTTCGACGGGCGGCTTTTTAGTTTCGCGTGCCGCGCGCGAGCCTAGATCACGATCACGCGGGTGCCGACGCGGACGCGCGGATAAAGATCGACCGCGTCTTCGTTCATCATGCGAATGCAGCCGGACGACACGTTCTGGCCGATCGTATGCGGCTCGTTGGTGCCGTGAATGCGGTAGAGCGAAGAGCCGAGATAAAGCGCGCGGGCCCCAAGCGGATTTTCGGGTCCACCCGGCATGAAGCTCGGCAGATCCGGCCGACGTTTCAGCATTTCCGCCGGCGGCCGCCAATCCGGCCATTCCGCCTTGCGGGTCACGGTCTTCACGCCCGCCCATTCGAACCCGGGCCTGCCGACGCCGATGCCATAGCGGAGCGCCCGTCCATTGCCCTGCACCAGATACAGGAACTTGTTCGGCGTATCGACAACGATCGTGCCGGGCGCATGGGGGCCGCGATATTCGACTTCCTGGCGAAGGTAAGCCGGGTCCACCATCCGGCGCACGCCCGCCTGGGGACCGGGCTGCGGCGCGAAAGCGGCCTGCTGGCGATAGCCCTGCGGCGCAGGCGCATAAAGCGGTTCGGCATAGGCAGGTTCGTAAGACGGCTGCGCCGCATGGACAGGCGCGCGTCGCAACCCGGCCTGATCGTCCGGAGAATTATATCGGGCGACGCGTCCGCCGCTGTCCTGTCCGCCGCGCACGAGCATTTCAATGAAGCCGCCGCCGAGGTTCGTGCGGGACTCGCGCTGCGGCGCAGGCTGCGCATAGGCTGCATCCTCGGGTCCGTAGCCACGCAACACCACGGGTTCGCGGCCGGCCGCGAGAGCCGACGTGGACGTCAGCATCAGCGCGCATAAAAAGGCATTTCTCGAAATAAAACGCATCCTACTCACTCCGCAACAAGCTCGGATCGCGCCATGAGACGCGCGCAGTCGCCGCGCGGCGTGACATGGACAGGTCGGCTGCAAAGCAGGATGAGGTTTCGGCGCGTTAAAGTTAAGCGCAAACCATCTGAATGGTTATTCGAAGGTTATGTTTACGATGTTTCTTTACGTCTCGTTGGCGCGTTCCAGCCGTGACTGGCGCCGCCTCTCCAGCCATGCGCGAAGCGCGCTTCGCAAGCCCGCAAGGTCGAACGCCAACGCCAGAAGTCCGTACAGAATGCCGCCGGCGCCGGCCTGAAGCAGCAATGTCGCAACGCCCGGTTCGAGCCCGCGCAACGGATAGGTCAGCCCGCACATCGCCGCGGTCGCCAGGGACGCCCCCGCCAGATCAACCAGTCGCGGCCCGGATAATCGAGCAGCCCCGGCGAAACATGCCAGCGCCACGAAGCCTGCGCACAAGGCGGTCGTCTGCGCGAGCGCCAGCACGCGCGCATCGACGCCGCGCGACAGAGCGAACGCAAGCCCCGCATTGACCGTGACCGCAATGGCCGCCGCGCATGTCACCGGCCATGTGCGGCGCTCCATCTGGAACGCCGGGGCCAGCGCAAACGACATCAGGCCGAACAGAAAGAGGCCGGGCAACAGCAGCGTGAGATAATGCGCGAACGGGCCACGAAACTCGGCAGGAACGATAAGGGCTTCGAAGCTCGGAAGCACGAGCCATACGCCAGCAGTCGCCGGCAAGGTGATCGCGAAGATCACCCCCATATTGCTGGCGATCTTCGCACGCGCGCCCTCCGCGCCCTCGACGTGTTCGGCCCTGACGGCAAACTGGAACAGCAACACGTCGAGCGCGGTTCCGATCGCCATGACGAGGCGCAACCCGACATCCTGCGCCAGCGCCAGTTGTCCGCTTTCCGCAAATCCGAACCAGCGGCTCGCGAGCCAGCGGTCCGCCAGCGGAATGACGAGATAAAGCAGGCTGGACGCGCTCAACGGCATGCCGTAGGCGAGGCTCGTCCGAAGCGTCTCGCCCCGGGCGGCGCGCGGGCCGGCGGCCTCGTCGCGCGTGACGAAGCGCATGGTCAGCGTGGTGACCGCGAGCCCGAGGCATGCGCCCGCCAGCGTGGCGAGCGCAGACCCGGTCGCCCATGCGACGCCCGCCGTCAGCAGCAGCGCCAGGACGTTCTTGGTCAGGACGAGGCGGCCATATGCGCGGTCGGCGAAGCGCGCGCGCAGCAAGGCGGCCTGATAATCAAAGTGGCCGTTGGCGATGGCGAAGATCAGCGCCCCCGCCAGCAATTCGGCTGAGACGATCGAACTCGGAGCGATAACCAGGACGCAGCCGGCCGCCAAAGCGAGCCCAAACGCCAGCGTCAGAAAACTGAGATCGAGCGTCGAGCGGATCTCGGGCCGGAGCCACCGGTGATGTTCGGAATAGGATCGTGCGGCCGCCAGCCGGATCCAGTCGAACGCCAGCACCTGAATGGCCGCCCCGAGCCCCATCGCGACGGCGAAACGGCCGAATTGATCGGGTCCCAGGAATGCGGCCGCCATCAGGCCGACAGCGAAGTTGACCAGAAGGTTGATGAGAAAGGCGAACAGAATTCTCACGCCGCCCCGGTCCCCGCGCCGCGGCTCCGCCCCGTCAATGATTTGGTAAGCATACGCCCCTCTCGGCCGCCAAGACGCCTGTCGTCATGATACTGCCACGCGGCTGCGGCAATCAGGTTAAGTCCGCATCGCGGGCGAAGAATAAGGGTGCAAAAGCGGCCTCCTTGGCGTCCCCGCCGGCCGGCTTTCGACGCTCCCGGACTTGACACTCAGCCCCTCCCTGCCTTATCTCCAGACCGCTTGCTAGCACTCGACGAGAGAGAGTGCTAACAGAGCACGTCAGTCCACGCTGTTCCGAGGCCAGCCGGTCTTGCGGCGCCTCCAGCCAAAGGAATCGAACCATGAAGTTCCGTCCCCTGCACGACCGCGTCGTCGTCAAGCGCCTCGAAGGCGAAGAGAAGACGAAGGGCGGCATCATCATCCCCGACACCGCCAAGGAAAAGCCCCAGGAAGGCGAAGTCGTCGCCGTGGGTCCGGGCGCGCGCGATGACAGCGGCAAGCTGAACGCGCTCGACGTCAAGGCGGGCGACCGCGTCCTGTTCGGCAAATGGTCGGGCACCGAAGTCAAGATCGACGGTCAGGACCTGTTGATCATGAAGGAAAGCGACATCATGGGCATCGTCGGCTGAGCCACGGTTTCCCGTCTGATTAAAGAACCCAACGGTTCAGGAGTTTAAAATGGCTGCCAAAGACGTACGTTTTTCGTCCGACGCGCGCGATCGCATGCTGCGCGGCGTCGACATTCTCGCCAACGCCGTCAAGGTCACGCTCGGCCCCAAGGGTCGTAACGTCGTGATCGACAAGTCCTTCGGCGCGCCCCGCATCACCAAGGACGGTGTGACGGTCGCCAAGGAAATCGAGCTCGAGGACAAGTTCGAGAACATGGGCGCCCAGATGGTGCGCGAAGTGGCCTCGAAGACCAATGACACGGCCGGCGACGGCACCACGACCGCCACGGTCCTGGCCCAGGCCATCGTCAAGGAAGGCGTCAAGTACGTCACGTCCGGCATGAACCCGATGGATCTCAAGCGCGGCATCGACCTCGCGGTGATCGCGGCCGTGAAGGACATCGAGTCCCGCGCCAAGAAGATCAAGTCGTCCGAGGAAGTCGCTCAGGTCGGCACGATCTCGGCGAACGGCGACAAGTCGATCGGCGAAATGATCGCCAAGGCGATGCAGAAGGTCGGCAACGAAGGCGTCATCACGGTGGAAGAGGCCAAGAGCCTCGAGACCGAACTCGACGTCGTCGAAGGCATGCAGTTCGACCGCGGCTATCTCTCGCCTTACTTCATCACCAACGCCGAGAAGATGATCGCCGAACTCGACGATCCCTACATCCTCATCTTCGAAAAGAAGCTCTCGAGCCTGCAGGCGATGCTGCCCGTTCTCGAAGCTGTGGTGCAGACCGGCAAGCCGCTCGTCATCATCGCTGAGGACGTCGAAGGCGAAGCCCTCGCGACGCTCGTGGTCAACAAGCTGCGCGGCGGCCTCAAGGTTGCGGCCGTCAAGGCTCCGGGCTTCGGCGACCGCCGCAAGGCCATGCTGGAAGACATCGCGATCCTCACCCAGGGTCAGATGATTTCCGAAGACCTCGGCATCAAGCTCGAGAACGTGACGCTCCAGATGCTCGGCCGCGCCAAGCGCGTTCGCATCGACAAGGAGAACACCACGGTCATCGACGGCGCCGGCCAGAAGGGCGACATCGAAGGTCGCATCGCCCAGATCAAGGCGCAGATCGAAGAGACCACCTCTGACTACGATCGCGAGAAGCTCCAGGAGCGTCTCGCCAAGCTCGCTGGCGGCGTCGCGGTGATCCGCGTCGGCGGCGCGACGGAAGTCGAAGTCAAGGAGAAGAAGGATCGCGTTGACGACGCCCTGAACGCCACCCGCGCTGCGGTGGAAGAAGGCATCGTCCCCGGCGGCGGCACGGCTCTGCTCCGCGCCAAGGTCGCCGTTGCGAAGCTCACCAGCGACAACCCCGACGTGGCCGCCGGCATCAAGATCGTCCTGAAGGCGCTCGAGGCTCCGCTGCGCCAGATCGTCGACAACGCTGGCGTCGAAGGCTCGATCGTCATCAACAAGATCGGCGAGAGCAAGTCCGAGACCTTCGGCTTCAACGCTCAGACCGAAGAATACGTCGACATGATCGAAGCCGGCATCGTTGATCCGGCCAAGGTTGTGCGCACGGCCCTTCAGGATGCGGCCTCCGTGGCCGGCCTCCTGATCACCACCGAAGCCATGATCGCCGAATCCCCCAAGGATAAGCCGGCCATGCCGATGGGCGGTCCGGGCGGCGGCATGGGCGGCATGGATTTCTGATCCATCCCACCCGGTCACGACGGCAGAGACAGAGGGTCGCCCATCGGGCGGCCCTTTTTTCTTGGGCATGTCGGGACGCGGGCCGGGATTCCTTAGGAAAGCCGCAAATTCATAGGTTCGACTGTGGCAAAATCAGCACATGCTGAAATGATTCGGTTGGAGGCGGTTAACTGGGCGTGGAGGTGCTTTATAAACAGATGCTTGTGGGGCAACGGCTACAGGGGGGCGGCGGAAGCGTGCAGGGCGCAGGAGACGATCCCGCCCAGGGGCCACGCGGCCGAGACTGACAATGCCGAACAGAACAACCACCAGGGCGGATCTGCTGGAGGCGGTCTACGGATGCTGCCCGACCTTGTCGCGCGCACAGGCCCGCGACGTCGTGGAAATGGCGCTCGAAGAAATCTGCGGCGCGCTCGAAAAGGGCGAGACCGTCAAGCTGCGCGCCTTCGGGGCCTTTTCGGTCCGCTCCAAGCGCGCCCGCGTCGGGCGAAATCCGAAGACAGGCGAGGAATATCCGATCACTGCGCGACGCGTGCTGACATTCCGGCCCTCGCCCCGCCTGATCGCCGCCGTCAATGGCGAGGAACTGGGCGAAGAGCCTGTGCTGGGCCGGGCGCTGTCGAACTCCTCGGTCTGATCGGCTCGCCGCGTCCGCGCCGCTCTCTCTTTCGCGACATGCGTTCAGGATGGCCTGTGCTAGTCTGCGCCTGATTTGCATGGGTGAAGTCCGGCGAAAGCTGACGGGCCGTGCAGGATGACGCAGGCCTCGCCTGATTTCGAAAGTCGGCTTATGAAGTTGCTGTCCCTTGGCGTCCTCGCCTTTTCGCTCCTCAGCCTGTTTCTCGGCGCGCGCGGCCTGATCGACGGCGCGCTTCTGCTGGGCGTGGTCGGACTTTTATGCGCCTTCACGACATGGCGTTCGCAGACGATCTCGAGCTTTCTCAAAATATTCGTCGCAGATAATCTCGCCGATCTGAGCACGCGCATGCGGTCGGCCGCATCGCTCAATTCA
>JAIEQX010000049.1 GCA_019747375.1 Beijerinckiaceae bacterium
GTCTCTATATCGGCCTTGGCGGCGCGTGTCGGGGCCGGGGGCTTCAGCCGCGACAGGTCGGGCCAGGACGGCTCCTTGTCGAGCGAGGATTCCTGCAGGCCGGCGTCGAGGCAGATATAGACCGGCGCCTTCGGCTCGCTGCGCGTGATGATGTTGGCGCGCGCCATCGCCTCTACCAGAGCGTCGGGAGAAGACGGCTGGTCGTCCCACTTGATGAAGTCTCGGATCAGGCCGCCCTGATCGGCGGAAGTGTGGATCCAGTCGATCCAGGGGCGGCGCTGCGAGGCGTCGACCGGGCCGGTGGCGCCCAGAACGAACATCGGCGCGCGGTCGCACCAGGCGTTGTAGAGCGCCATCGTTCCGTGCATCAGCCCGACGTTGGAATGCAGCACGCAGGCCATGGGCTCGCCCGTCGCCTTGGCGTAGCCATGCGCGATGCCGACCGCATGGTCTTCGTGCAGGCACAGCAGCATGGACGGGGTGTCATTGCCCAGATGATTGACGAGGGAGTCATGCAGGCCGCGATAGCTCGCGCCGGGATTGAGGCTCACATAGGGAAAACCGAAGCGGCGCAGCATCTGTGCGGCGACATCCGAGCCCCAGCCGACCTTGTCGTCGGCTTTTCCTTCCGGACGATCAGCATGCATGTGCCTTCTCCCTTTCATCGCGTTTTTATTGACGCTCGCTCAAACCCTGTCGGGGGTGCGGCGGCGTGACGTGTTTTGTGCGACGCCCGCCCCGATTGAGTCAACCGAGCGCCGCCGCCCGGGGACCGTCTGCCCAAGAGGCGGGCAGGACGCGCAAACCTCCGTCAATTGCGCGCGCCCGTCGGCCATTCCGGCCGGCCGGTCGCCTTGGCTATGACTTGCTTGACGGAACATCTCTCTCTAGGAACGATAGGATGACAGACCCGGCAAGAACCGGGCCGAGGGAGAGCTGAGGCATCATGGGACAATTTGGAATCGGCCAGCCCGTCAGGCGCAAGGAAGACGTTCGCCTTCTGACCGGCAAGGGCGTCTACACGGATGACGTGAACATCGACGGTCAGGTCTTCGGCGTCTTCGTCCGCTCCCCCCAGGCGAATGCCGTGATCAACGCCATCGACATCGAAACGGCGCTCGCCGCCGAAGGCGTCGTGGCGATTTATACGGGCGAGGATCTCGCGGCCGATGGCGTCGGCACGCTCGAGACCGAAGTGGAAATGGCCGATCTCGCCGGCAATCCGATGTTTCGTCCCAAGCGCACGCTGCTCGCCACCGGAAAAGTCCGTTTCCTCGGCGAACCCGTGGCGATCGTTCTGGCCGAGACGCAGGAACAGGCGCGCGCCGCCGCCGAACTCGTGATGGTCGATTACGACCAGCTGCCCAGCATCGCCTCGACGGCCGGCGCCGTCGACCCGTCGTCGCCGCCGGTCTGGCCGGAGCACGGCAGCAATGTCTCGGTGCATTGGGAGAACCGTCCTGCCTCCGAGATCGACGTCCACATGGAGCGCGCCAAGACGCGCGTGACGGTCGATATCGTCAACAATCGCCTCGTCCCCAACCCGATGGAGCCGCGCGCCGCAGTGGCGCATTTCGACGCCGCCACCGGCATGATGACGCTCTATGCGCCGACGCAGGGCGGCCGCCGCATCCAGGGCGGCCTCGCCAAGGGCATCCTGAAAATTCCCGCCGACAAGATGCGCGTGATCTCGCAGGACACCGGCGGCGGCTTCGGCATTCGCGGCAAGCTTTATCCTGAGCTCGGCGTCGTCTGCTGGGCGGCGCGCCGCTCGGGCCGCCCCGTCAAATGGCGCGGCGACCGCAACGAGACCTTCGTGTCCGATTATCATGGCCGCGATCAGGTGAACCACGCCGAACTCGGCCTCGACGAAAACGGTCGCGTGGTCGCCCTCAAGGTCCACACCATCCTGAATGTCGGCGCCTATATGGGCGAGAACGGTCCGCGCCTTCCGATCAGCGGCGGGGGCCGCATCATTCCGGGCGTCTACGACATCGAGAACTTCTATTTCTCGGTGAAGCCCGTGTTCACCAACACCGTGCCGACCGACACCTATCGCGGCGCCGGCCGTCCGGAAGCCAATTTCCTGATGGAACGCCTGATGGACGCCGCAGCCGACGCCACCGGCCTCGCGCGCGACGAGATCCGCCGCCGCAACGTGATCCGCCAGGACCAGATGCCCTACATGACCCAGATGGGCCTGCTGATCGACAGCGGCGACTTCATCGGCAACATGGACATGGCGATGGAGCATTCCGACTGGAAGGGTTTTGAGGCCCGCCGCAAGGAAAGCGAAAAGAACGGCAGGCTGCGCGGCATCGGCCTCGGCAATTTCGTCGAGGCGGCGGGCGGTCGACCCACGGAAGAAATGCGCGTGCGCATTTCCGCCGACGGCAAGGCGACTGTCTTCGCCGGCACCTATTCGCACGGTCAGGGCCATGAGACGGTCTACGCGCAGCTGATCGAGGAATATCTCGGCGTTCCCTTCGACGATGTCTCGCTCGTGCAGGGCGACACGGCGACGTCCCCGATGGGCTCGGCCGGCACGTTCGGCTCACGCTCGTCCTGGATGGGCGGGCTCGGCATTCGCCGCTCCAGCGACGCCATCGTCGCCAAGGGCAAGAAGATCGCCGCCAAGCTGCTGCAGGGCGACGAGGAAGCGGTCAGCTTCGAGAACGGCGTGTTCAGCGCCGGCGCCGGCAGCGTCACCATCCAGGAAGTGGCGAAAGCCGCGCAGGAACCCAAAAACCTTCCCGAAGGCATGGAGCCGGGCCTCGACGAAAGCTTCAACGTCAAGCGCGACGCCGAGCTCTTCAATTTTCCCAATGGATGCCACGTCTGCGAAGTCGAAATCGATCCCGATCTCGGCATCGCGCAGATCGTCGGCTATACGGCCGTGGACGATTGCGGCGTCGTGCTCAATCCCTTCATCGTGCACGGCCAGGTCTATGGCGGCATTGCGCAGGGCATCGGCCAGGCGCTGACGGAAAACACCGTCTATGACGCCGAAGGCCAGCTCATGACGGGCTCGTTCATGGACTACGGCATGCCGAAGGCGCAGCACTTCTCGCATATCGAAGCCCTGTTCAACGAGGTGCGTTGCAAGACCAACGATCTCGGCGTCAAGGGCGCGGGCGAGGCGGGCGCCTGCGGCGCGCCATCCGCCTTCGTGTCCGCGGTCATGAATGCGCTGTCGCCTTACGGCATCAAGCACATCGACATGCCGCTGACGCCCGACCGCATCTGGCAGGCCATCGCCGACGCCAAATCCGCCAAAGCCGCCTGAGCGCGAACAAGAAAAAGAAGGAAGTCTCCTTTGCTCACAGAAGTGAACATGACGATCAACGGCGCCGCGGTGTCCGGAAAGGTCGAAGCGCGCACGCTCCTGGTCGAATTCATCCGCGACCACCTGAAGCTCACCGGCACGCATGTCGGCTGCGACACGACGCAATGCGGCTGCTGCGTGGTCCATGTCGACGGACGCGCGGTGAAATCCTGCACCATCCTGGCGCTTCAGGCCCGCGGAACCTCGGTCACCACCATCGAGGGCCTCGCCGCCGCCGACGGCTCGCTGCACCCGATGCAGGAAGCCTTTCGCGAGCATCACGGCCTGCAGTGCGGATTCTGCACGCCCGGCATGGTGATGATGGGCATCGACATCGCCCGCCGTCATCCGAATGCCGACGAGCACACCGTTCGCCATGAACTCGAGGGCAACATCTGCCGCTGCACCGGATATCAGGGCATCGTCGAGGCCATCGTGGACGCCAGCCGCGTCATGGCCACAGCCGGGGAGAAGGTCTGATGCAGGACTTCACCTTCCACATGCCGGCCGCGGTCGCGGATGCGGCGAGCCTGCTCGGCTCCTGTGAGGACCCGAAGCTGATCGCCGGCGGCATGACATTGCTGCCGACGCTGAAGCAGCGTCTCGCCGAGCCGACCGATCTCATCGATCTCGGCGCCATCGCGGATCTCAAGGGCGTCAAGCGCGAGGGCGACCAGATCGTCGTCGGGGCCATGACCTGCCACGCCGATGTCGCGGCCTCCGAACTCGTCCTGTCGACGATTCCCGGTCTCGCCATGCTGGCGGGCCAGATCGGCGATCCGGCCGTGCGCCATCGCGGCACGATCGGCGGCTCCAGCGCCAACGCCGATCCGGCGGCCGATTATCCTGCGGGTCTCGTCGGCCTCTGCGCCACCGTGGTGACGAACCAGCGCGAAATCCCCGCCGATGACTTCTTCACCGGCCTGTTCGATACCGCGCTCGAGCCCGGCGAGATCATCACGGCGATGCGCTTCCCGATCCCGAAATGGTCGCATTACATGAAACTGCGCCACCCGGCCTCCGGCTATGCGGTGGTGGGCGTCATGGTGGTGGATACCGGCGCGGGCGTGCGCGTCGCCGTCACGGGCGCGGGCCCCAGCGTGTTCCGCGTCGCCGCCATGGAAGAGGCGTTGTCGAAGGATTTCTCGGTCAAGAGCATTGAAGCCATCAAGGTCGATGCCGACGGCCTGAACGCCGACATGCATGCGAGCGCCGCTTATCGCGCGCATGTGATCACCGTCCTGGCCAAACGCGCGGTCGCCGCGCGCGGCTGAGGCGACGCCATGGTGCAATCCGCGAAAGGCGCCGTAAGATCGGCTGTCTTTCGCGGAGCGCCGGCATGAAGCCTTCCTGGATCTTGCGACTTCTCGCCGTCTGTCTGGCGGCCGGCCTTCTCGTCTCGCACGCGCCGCGCGCCGCGGCCGAACCCGTGGATCTCAATCTCGTTCTCGCCGTGGATGCGTCGGGCAGCGTCGACCAGCGCCGCTTTGAATTGCAGAAACGCGGTTATTCCGCCGCCTTCCGCAATCCGCGCGTCTCCCGCGCCATCGCGTCCGGCATGCTCGGCGCCATCGCGGTCACCATGTATCAATGGACCGGCCCGCGCCTGCAGCGCGAAGCCGTCGGCTGGATGATCGTCAAGGATCAGGACAGCGCCAACGCCTTCGCGGACGCCATCGACGCGGCGCCCCGCATGCTGTTTGGCGGCGGCACTTCGATCAGCGGCGCCATCGACCACGGCGTCCGCGTTCTCGCGGCTGCGCCCCACGAGGCCATGCGGCGCGTCATCGACATATCGGGCGACGGCGCCAATAGCAGCGGCCGCTCCTCCATCACGGCGCGCGACGAGGCGGTGGCCAAAGGCATTGTCATCAACGGCCTGCCGATCCTGTCGCTGGAGCCGTTTCTCGATCGCCATTTCGAGGAGGAGGTGATCGGCGGGCCCGGCTCCTTCATGGTGTCGGCGCGCGATTTTGAGAATTTCGGCGACGCGGTTTTGCGCAAGCTGATTTCCGAAATCGCCGAACTCAAGCCCTGACCCGCGCCGCTTGACGCGTCCCGCGCGAGGCGGCACTTAGAAGACAACACAAAAACGCGATCAAGAACGACACAAGAAAAGGGAGGGAACAATGGCGGCTCTGGGCGCGGATGAATTCCGCTCGGCTGAAAGCGTGCTGCGCGCGCGCTCGCTCGTTCTCGTCGGCGCCTCCGAGCGTGGGCGCTGGCCCGGCCTCATCCATGGCGCGCTGCGCGAGCATGGCTTTCCCGGAAAAGTTTATCTCGTCAATCCGCGGCAGGCCGAAGTCTTCGGCGAAAAGGCTTATCCGTCGCTGCGCGATCTTCCCGAGCCTGTCGACCACGCCATCGTCATCGTCCCGGCCGCCGCCGTCACGGGCGTGCTGGAGGATGCGCAATCGTCCGGGCTGAAATCCGCCACCATCTATGCGGGCGGCGTCGGCGACGGCGAAGACGAGGCCTCCCAGGCGCGCGGCCGCTTCGTGCGCGACCTGCTGGCCCGCAGCCCGATCCGCCTGGCCGGACCCAATTGCATGGGCGCCTTCTCGTTTCGCGAAAAGATCTTCGGCTATCCCAATCCGGATCTCGCCAGGCTCGAACCCGGCTCCGTCGGCTGCGTGTTCCAGTCCGGCGGCACGCTGCAGTTCTACATGAAGACGGCGGCCTCGCGCGGCCTTCGCTTCTCATATGGCGTGTCGTCGGGCAACGAGATCGACCTCGACCTCGCCGATTACGTGAACTTCCTGGTCGATGACGAGCACACGCGCCAGATCGTGCTCTTCGTCGAGGGCATTCGCCGTCCGCGCGCCTTCATGCGCGCCGCCGCCCGCGCGCTGGAAGCCGGCAAGCCGATCCTGACGATCAAGACGGGCGCCACCGCGCGCTCACGCGAGGCGGCGCAGTCCCATACCGGCGCCATCGCGGGCGATTATGCGGCCTATCTCGCCATGTGCGAGCGCTACGGCGTCGTCAATTGCGCCAATCTCGACGATCTCGTGGAAACCGCGCTCGCGTTCCAGTCGACGCGGCGGCCGCGCGGCCCGCGCATCGGCTTCGTCACGACCTCGGGCGGAACGGTCGATCTGCTCTACGATTACGTCGAGGCCGAAGGCTCTTCGCTCGCCTCCTTCTCGGCCGAAACGGACGCCAGGCTCCGGCCCTACATGCAGGACGAGATCAAGCCGCGAAACCCGCTGGATGTCGGCATTCCGTCGACCATGAAGGCCGCGGCCGATCTCTGCGCCATCGTGGCCGCCGACGAGGGCGTCGACATGCTGGCCTGGGCCGGACAATTGCCGCCGCGCCGCTCGAAGCTCTGGGAAGACACGACGCCGCTGCGCGACATGGTGGCGGCCACCGACAAGCCCGTGCTGGGCTTCGCGCGCATGACCTATCAGGTCACGCCCGAGGCGCAGGGTCTGCAGAAGGAAGTGGGCTTCCCGTTCCTGCAAGGCCTGCAGCCGACCCTGCGCGCCATGAACGCGCTCTGGTTCCATGCCTCGCGTCAGGGCAGGGCGCCGCTGACGCCGCAGTCCGCTCCGCGCAGCGACCTCACGCCCGCGACGCTGCATGAAACGCTGGCGCGCTACGGCATCCACGGCGTTCGCGGCGAAAGCGCGGATTCGCCCGAAGCCGCCGCGCAGGCGGCCGCCCGCATCGGCTTTCCGGTGGTGCTGAAAATTCGCTCGCCCGACATCCTGCACAAGACCGAAGCCGGCGGCGTCGCGCTCGATCTGCGCAGCGCCGACGCCGTGCGGGACGCCGCGACGCGCATGCTGGCCCGCGCGCGCGAGGTCGTACCGGGGGCGCGCCTCGAAGGTTTCGACGTGCAGCAGATGGTCGTCGGCGGCGTCGAGGCCATCGTGGGCGCGCGCGACGACGCGCTGTATGGCCCGATGCTGCTGGTCGGCTCCGGCGGCGTGCTCGTCGAACTTCTGGCCGACGCCTCGCTCGCCATGCTGCCGCTGCAGGACGGCCAGATCGCCGGCATGATCGACCGGCTCAAGCTCGCCAGGCTGCTCGCCGGCTATCGTGGCCGGCCGGCCGCCGATCGCGCGGCGCTCGAGGCCTCCGCGCTGGCGCTCGGCCGGTTTTTCCTCGATCATCGCGAGAAGATCGCCGACATCGAGATCAACCCGCTGGTCGTCGGCGACCAAGGCCGGGGCGCCGTGGCGCTCGACATCCGCGTGCTCTGGCGCTGACGCATGATGACAGGCATACATCCTAGATGAGCGAAGCAACACCGCGCGGCGGCCGGGCCGTCTTCAGGTTTCACGACTACCGCGCCTATGTATCTTCGCGATTCCTCTGGACGCTCGGCCTGCAGATCCAGAATGTCGCGGTCGCCTGGCTGGTTTATTCGATCACCAACGATCCTTTCGCGCTGGGCCTCATCGGTCTTTGCGCCTTCATTCCGGCGGTGCCCCTGTCGCTCGTCACCGGCCCGACAGCGGACCGTTTCGACCGGCGCATCATCCTGATCGTGTCCTGTGTGGTGATGGCGGTCGGCTCGGGAATACTCACGGCGCTGCTTCTGGCCGGCGCCATCGAGCCTGCGCGCATGTGGCCGGTCTACGCCACTGTTACGCTGGTGGGCGCCGCGCGCGCCTTCGCCAATCCGGCCGGACAGGCGTTGCTCACCAATCTGGTGCCGGACGATGAATTTCCGAGCGCGGTGGCGTGGAACAATTCGACCAACCAGATGGCCTCCGTCGGCGGCCCTGCGCTCGGCGGGCTGCTGTTTCCTTTCGGCACGATGGTCCCGTTCATCGTCGCCTTTGCGTGTTTCATCCTCGCGGTGCTGATCACCGTGACGATCCGCACGCGCCCGCCGCGCGCCGAAAAAATCCGCGCCACCTGGTCGGTCATCGTCGCGGGCTACAAGTTCATCTGGTCGCGTCCCGTGATCCTCGGCGCCATCACGCTCGATCTGGTGGCGGTGCTGCTCGGCGGCGCGACAGCGCTCCTGCCGATCTTCGCCAAGGACATTTTCGAAACCGGTCCCTGGGGCCTGGGCGTGCTGCGGTCCATGGCGGCCATCGGCTCGATCTGCGCCGCGCTCGTGCTGGCCAATTATCCGCTGCGCGGCCACGTCGGCCGCACCATGTTCATCTGCGTCATCATCTATGGCTGCTGCACGATCGGCTTCGGCCTTTCGACGCACATCATACCGGCGGCGCTCTTTCTGCTCGTGCTGGGCGCGGCCGATATGGTGAGCGTGGTCATCCGCCAGTCATTGATCCAGATCGAGACGCCCAATGAAATGCGCGGCCGCGTCATGGCGGTTCATACAATTCTCACCGGCACGTCGAACCAGCTGGGTGAATTCGAATCCGGCACGCTCGCCTATTTCATCGGGGCCGTTCCGACAGTGTTGTTCGGCGGCGCGAGCGCCATCGTGGCCTCGCTGCTCTGGATGCGGCTCTTTCCGGACCTGCGCAGGCGCGAGAAGATTTCCGGCTGAACCGCTTACGCAGGCGGGCTCAGAAACGTGCCGCTGCTCGGATCGACCCAGATCAGCTGATCGGTGACGCCGCGCACGCCCGGCTGGTTCTCGGCGCAGACGCGAATGGCGTCGCGCTCGCGCTCGTCGAAAATCGTGCCGTCGAGCGTGACATGCCCGTCCTTCACGCTGACATGGATCGACCCTGCGGGCGCCCAGCTCTGCCGGTCGATTTCGGCGATCAGGTCGGCGCGGATCTGCTCGTCGCTGCCCGGCGGCTTTTCGGCGAGTTCGGTCGAATGGATGAAGGCGCGCAACAAATCCTTGCGCGTCAC
>JAIEQX010000025.1 GCA_019747375.1 Beijerinckiaceae bacterium
TCCCTTGCCGCGCGGACGGTGGCGCTTTGCATCTCGGCCAAATGAGGCGCCCTTGTCGGAAACGTCGCAATTGACATCCTTGTCCTCCGACACGAGTCCGAGCCTCGGCAGGGCTTCGGCCGCGCCGCTGATCCATATCCGCCATCTGGACAAATTGTTTGGCACGCGCTCGGGCGAAACGGTGCACGCACTGTCGGACGTGTCGCTCGACATAGCCAACCATGAGTTCATTTCCGTCGTGGGGCCGAGCGGTTGCGGCAAGACCACGCTGCTGCGCATTCTCGCCGGGCTCGATATAGCGAGTTCGGGAGTCGCGACGATCGAGGGGCAGTCTCTGGCAGGGCCGCGTGGCGATGTCGGGGTCGTCTTCCAGCAAGCGACGCTCTTGCCCTGGAACAATGTGCTGGCCAATGTGCTGTTGCCGCTTCACCTGAAAGGCGACAGGTCCGAGGCCTCCGAGAGGCGCGCGCAAAAGCTCCTCGGCTTCATGGGCCTTGGCGACTTCGCCCAGAAATATCCGTTCGAACTGTCGGGAGGCATGCAGCAGCGCGTCGCCATTTGCCGCGCCCTGATGCGCGACCCGAAAATCCTGCTGATGGACGAGCCATTTGGCGCGCTCGATGCGATGACGCGCGAAATGCTCAACATGGAGCTGATGCGCGTTTGGTCCGAAGAACGCAAGACGGTGGTGTTCATCACGCATAGCATCCCCGAGGCCGTGCTGCTCGCCGACCGCGTCGTCGTCATGTCGCCGCGCCCCGGCCGAATATCCGCGATCGTTCCTGTCGACATTCCGCGCCCGCGCAGCCTGCGGACCATGGGGCTGCCGCGCTTCGGCGAACTCTGCGATGAAATTCGCGGCATGTTCGGCGCGGATCACCACGCCATGGTGACGCTGTGACGGCGCGTCCCTTCGTCATGGCGCACAGGCTGCAGTCGCTTGGCGTCATCGTCGGCCTCCTGGCCACCTGGGAAATTTCGTGCCGCATCTTCGGAATCTCAACGCTGATCCTGCCGCCGCCCAGCGCCATCCTGGTGCGTTTCGTCGACCTGATCGTCAGCGGAATCATTTGGCCTCATCTGGCTGCGACGCTGACCGCCGTGCTCTCTGGCTTTGGCCTCGGCGTTCTCGCGGGCCTCGTCTCCGGCGCGGTGATCTCGCTCGTGCCGGTCGTCGAGCGGCTGGTCTATCCGTATGTGGTGGCGCTGCAGACCGTACCGAAGATCGCCATAGCGCCGCTGTTCATCATCTGGTTCGGCTACGGCGTTGCCTCCAAGATTGTCATCACGGCGCTGGTCTGTTTCTTCCCGGTTCTGGTGAGCGTAATGGCCGGCTTTCATTCGACGGATCGCGACCAGCTCGACATGATGAAGGCGTTCGGGGCCACGCGGGTGCAGATTCTCATGCGGCTTCGCCTGCCTTCGGCGCTTGTGCTGATCTTCGCCGGGCTTGAGATCGCCGCCGTCATGGCGGTGATCGGAGCCGTCGTGGGCGAGTTCGTGGGCGCACAGCAGGGCCTGGGCTATCTCATCACGGCGCTGAACTTCAGCCTCGACGTTCCCGGCGTATTCGCCGTGCTGATCTTTCTCTCGCTGATCGGCATCAGCCTGCACAGTATCGTGCGCGCCGCCGCGCGCCGCTTCGTTTTCTGGATAAGGCGCGAACAGACGCCCATCGTCACCTGATCCCGACCGTTCGTAGGAGTTCAACATGACACGAGCATTTCTGCGCAAGAGTCTCGCCGCCGCCATGACCCTCTCGCTGGCGCTGGCGTCAGGGATCGGTTCCGCGACAGCCCTCGAAAAGGTGCGCCTGCTGATCCCCGTGCGGGCGATCGACGAAGCCTTCTCGCCATTCGTCGTCGCCAAGCAGCTCGGCTATTTCGAGAAGGAAGGCTATGATGTAACGCTCCTGGCGGTTGGAGGATCAAATGAATCCGCCATCCAGATTTCCGCCGGAAACGGCGAGATCGGGGCCGCCTCGCCGGGCGAAGCGCTCGTCGGCATTCAGTCCGGCAAGCTCGACATTCGATATTTCTACTCGATGTATTACGCCAACATCTGGTCCGTCGCAGTGCTTCCTGACAGCCCGATCAAGACCATGGCGGATCTGAAGGGCAAGAAGCTCGGGGTTCAGTCCATGGGCAGCGCCGGCACCACATTCGGCCGCGCCTTCGCCAACAATGCGGGCCTCGATCCGCAGAAGGACGTATCCTTCCTGCCGATCGGCATGGGCGCGCAGGCGATCACGTCGGTGAAGCAGAAGATGGTCGACGGCGTCGTCTACTGGGACGCGGCGCTGGCGAAATTCATCACCGCGGGTCTGGATCTGCGCATCGTGCCCTCGCCCGAAAGTCTTGCGACGCTGCCGGACGTCGGTCTGCTCGCCAAGCCCGAGACCATCGCGAAAAACCCCAAAATGCTGGTCGGCGTCGCTCGCGCCGTCGCCAAGGGCTATGATTATACGATGGCCAATCCTGAAGCAGCTGTGCTCATCACCTGGAAGGCCTATCCGGAGGCGCGCGTGCAGGATCCCGATCCCGCCAAGGCGCTCGCGGCCGGAGTGATGGTCAATCAGGGACGCATGAAAATCTGGAATACCGCGAAGGCCGGCGACAAGCACGGCCGGCTGTTTCCCGAGGACTGGACGCGGCTCGTGCAGTTCATGGTGGAACAGAAGATCATGCCGGCGCCGGTCGAGCCCGAAAAGATCGTCACCAACCAGTTTATCGACGCGATCAACGATTATGATCGGGCGGCCGTCATCGCTGAGGCGAAAAAGGCTGATCTCGCCAAGTTGAAATAGGCGCGACAGGCCGGCGACCCGCTCGCCGGCCATTATCCGTCATGGCTTGATGCCGATGAACTTCACCTGCGAATATTCGGCGATGGCGTAGCGCACGCCCTCGCGCCCGACTCCGCTCTGCTTCATGCCGCCGAATGGATAGGCGTCCAGCCTGAAGCGACTCGCCTCATTCACCCACAGGGCGCCGACGTCGAACTCATCCGCAAAGCGCATTGCATGCGCGAGCGACTGTGTGAAGACCGCGCCTTGCAGGCCGAAGGGCGAGTCGTTGGCGAGCGTCAGCGCTTCGTCGACGCTGTCGAAGGGCGTCACGATGGCTATGGGCCCAAAAACTTCTTCTCGCCACAGGCGCGCGTCGCGCGGCACATCCGTGAAAATGCCGGGGCTGACGATGGCGCCTGTGCGACTGGGCGCAAGCACGGCTCGGGCCCCGCGCGACATCGCGTCGTCGCAGAACGCCATGACCCGCTCGGCCGCCCCCGCATGAACCATCGGGCCGACATCCGTCGCCGGATCGGCGGCCGGGCCGACCCGCAGCTTTGCCGCCGCGACCACGAACTCGGCCACGAAGGGTTCGATGATCTCGCGCGCCACCAGAATGCGTTGGGCCGAAATGCACTGCTGCCCGCTCGCCTCGAAAGCCGCGGGCGCGATCTTCTGCGCAGCCTCGCTGACGCGCGCATCCGCCAGCACGACATTGGCGGCGTTCGAGCCAAGCTCGGCCAGAAACTTCTTCGCGCCCGCAATGCGGGCGAGCGCCTGCCCGGCCTCCGTTCCGCCGGTGAAGGACACGACGGAGACGCCCGGATGACCGGCCAGCGCGCGCGCCGTTTCGCGATCGCCCGTCACGATGTTGAACATGCCCTTCGGCAGGCCTGCCGCGATGAAAAGTTCGGCCAATCGCAGCGCGGTGCGCGTGCCGGCAGGCGCGGGCTTGCCGATGAAGGCGTTCCCGGCCGCGATCGCCGGAGCGGCCTTTTGCACCAGCAGGTTGATCGGCGCATTGAACGGCGTCACGCCCGCCACGATTCCATAGGGCACATGCCGGGTGAAGCCGATATGGCCCGCGCCGGGCGCGACCGCGTCGAGCGGCAGGACTTCGCCGTTGATCTGCGGCAGCGCCGCCGCACAGGCCTCGATGAACTCGATGCCGCGCCGCACCTCCACGCGCGCGACCCGGATCGGTTTGCCGACATCCTCGCAGATCAAGCGCGCCAGTTCGTCCGCGGCGCCGGCAATGGCCGAGGCGCAAAGCTGCAGCCAGGCGATGCGCTGGTGAGCGGGCGCGAAGCGGTGGATGCGGAAACATTCTGTGGAGGACGCGACCGCCGCTGCGACGCCTTCTTCTCCGGCTTCGCGAATGGTCCCAATGCGAAGCCCCGTCTCCGGAGCAATGAGGTCGAAGGTCTGTTGACCAATTGGACAACTGACGGCATCGATATGCGATACGAATTCGGTCATACTCATCGTCAGGCTCCCTGCGGCGAGAACCTACTATTCACCCGCATGCAGAAAACGTGAAGCGTGGAGCGCCGGATTGAGCGAAAAATGCAAAAAGAACTTTGGGACGCGAACGCCTCGTCTATGATCGGGCCATGACGGACGCCGCACTCTCGGCAGGGATGGATATGGCTGACACATGCATCGGGCTCATCGGCTTCGGGGCGATCGGTCGCGATGTGGTCGCCGCCATGTCGAAACGCGCGACGCCGCCGACATTCGTGGTTCTGCGCCGATCCTCATCGGAGGAGTCCGGGACGCGCGCAGGGTTGCGGCAGGTTTCCGACATCGCCTCGCTGCTGGCGATGAAGCCTGATCTCGTCGTCGAGGCCGCCGGCCATGAAGCGCTCGAGGCTCTCGTCCCGCTTGTTCTGGAGGCCGGCGTCAGCGTCGTCGCAGCTTCCGCGGGGTCTCTCGTGCAGACCGAAGGCGATGGGACGCTGGCCCAGCGTCTGATCGCATGTGGGCGTCCGCATGGCGCGAGGCTCATCGTGCCGGCTGGCGCCATCGGCGGCCTCGATTATCTGGCCGCCGTGGCGGGGCTCCCGGATCTGCGCGTGAGCTACACCTCGCGAAAGCCGCCCGGCGCCTGGCGCGAGGAACTCGAGCAGAAAGGCCTGTGGCAGGCGGCGCAAGCAGGCGAGATCGCTCTGTTCTCGGGCTCCGTGGAGGAGGCGGCGAAACTCTATCCGCGCAACCTGAATGTCGCGGCGACGATCGCGCTCGCCATTGGGCGGTGCGACGGCGTGTCGGTTCGGGTCGTCGTCGATCCCGCCGCGGCCGGCAACACGCATGAAATCGAGGTCGAGAGCGCGGCGGGCCGGGCGCGCTTCGAATTCGTCAATGCGCCGTCGCCGACGAATCCAAAAACCTCGCTTGTCACCGCCTTGAGCGTCATTCAGAGCATCGACGCGTTTCTGGACGCGCGCCGCACGGCAGGAGCGTGAGCCGGGCGGCCGACTAATCAATCACAAGACGAAAGGGAGAATGAAATGGCAAATTTGCGCCTGAGTTTGGCTTGCGGACCCTATGACCGCACACAGGGGCTGATCGACGGCTCGATCCGTCCGGACGGCATCGACCTCACCTATCTGACGCTGCAGCCGGCCGAAATCTTCTGGCGCATGCTTCAATATCAGGAGTTCGACATTTCGGAGATGTCGCTGTCGAACTACACGACGCTCGTCAGCCAGGGAAATTCGCCGTTCATCGCCATCCCGGTGTTTCCGTCTCGCGTCTTCCGGCACGGCTATTTCTTCATCAATACCGAGAAAGGCATCGAGCATCCGCGCGATCTTGCCGGCAAGCGCGGCGGCGTTCCCGAATATTCGATGACGGCGGGCGTCTACATGCGCGGATTGTTGCAGCACGAATATGGCGTGATGCCGAACCAGGTGGACTGGGTGCAGGGACGCACGGATCGACTGGGGCGCAAGCTTCCCGCCGACATCCGACTGACTCAGGGAGACCCGCGCGTCGAACTCGGCGACCTGCTCGAGCGCGGTGAAATCGATTTCATGATGACCGCCAACAATCCGATCTCGTTCCGCAAGGGCTCGCCCAAGGTCCGCCGACTGTTCCCGAACTATGCGGAAGTCGAGAAGGATTATTATCGCCGCACAAAGATCTATCCGATCATGCACACGGTGGTGATCAAGCGCGAGATCTATGATCGCGACCCATGGGTGGCGATGAGCCTCTACAAGGCGTTCTGCGCCGCCAAGGAGCGTTCCTATCGCCTGCTCACCGAAACCGGCTCTCCCAAGGCGTCCTTCGCCTGGCTGCAGCCGATGATCGAGGAAGAGCAGAAGATCATCGGCCAGGACTGGTATCCCTACGGCCTCACGCCCAACAAGGAATCCCTGGGCGCGCTGCTGCAGTATACCTACGAGCAGGGCCTCAGCGACCGCCTGCTCACCATGGAGGAATTGTTCGCCCCGAGCACGTTGCGCGACATCCCGCTCGGCGAGGGCCAATTGGTTTGACGAAAAAGGCGGCCGGGTCGATCCGGCCGCCTTTGTTTCCCGCAGCGACCTGCGCCTGAATCATTTCTTCAGGAGCGCCTTCGTGGCGTCGAGCGTCGATTGCGGCGTCTTCATCACTTCGCGCGTCACTTCGTCCATTTCTTCGCCGGTGGCGCCGAAGATCGGAACGTCGCGCTTCTTCATCGCGTCGAGGAAAGCCGGATCATTGACCATTTTCTGGAAGGCTGCGCGCAGCGCCGCGAGGCGTTCGGGCGGCACGCCAGGCGTGGTGATGATCGAGCGTCCGATTTCTGACGACGCCGCAATGGCGCGCAGCACGCTTGTGCCTTCGGGGCTCAGCCCGAGTTCCGCAATGGTCGGCACCTGCGGGATCAGCGGATGCCGCTTGAGCGACGTCTGGTAGATGATCGGCGCAGCCTTTTCGGTGATCCACGTCGGGCTGCGCTGCATGATGAAGGTCAGTCCGACTGAGCCGATCAGTTCCACTTCGCCGCGCTCTGCAGCCAGATACACGTCGGCGCTGCCGCCGTAGCCCGATACGATCTTGAATTTTGCGCCCGCATATTTCTGGAGAGCGGCCGGCACGAGGAAGCCGGGCGACGCGCCGCCCGTGGCTCCGACGACGATCTCCTGCTTGCGCGCATCGTCGAACGAACTGAACTTCGAGCCGGGGCGGCCGCTGCCGACATCGACATTGTCGAGCAGTCGCCCGAGATAGTTCAGGCGCGTCACGTCGAAGGTTTTCGGATCTTCGTTCATGGCTGCGTCGAGCGCCAGCGTCTGCGAAATGCTGCCAAAGACGGTTCCGTCGCGCGGCGCTGCGCCATAGAGATATTTCGCCGCCACGAAACTTCCGCCGCCCGGCATGTTCTGCACGATGATGGTCGGGTTGCCGGGAATATACTTGCGGAAGAATTCGGCAAAGACGCGCCCGTAGATGTCATAGCCGCCGCCCACGGCGTAACCGACGATCACGCGCAAGGTCTTGCCCTTGTAAAACTCCTCGATCGGATCCGCCGCAGCGCTGCGTGTCGCGCCAAGAAGCGCGGCCCCGAGGGCGCCCGCCGCCAGACAGACGTTACGAATGCGGTGGAAAGCAGACGGATGCGTTGTGCTGCGCGTTCCGACCCAACTCGTAAAAGACATGTGCGAATCTCCAGTTGCGTGTCGAGCGATGCAATGCAGCATATGGGCCAATATGTTCGGACGCGCATTGCGCCGCACATTCGCGAGCCGCGGGCCCATCTCATGATCGTATCCGACTTGACCGGACGGTCAACACGCTAACGCTCCGGTCATGTCAGTGAAATCATGACAGGCGCTGCAAGCGCGGAAATCTTGCGCATCGCCTGATGCAAAACGTCGCCGCGCGCTCATGTTTCGGGCAAGGCCGCCGGACGCGCGCAAGGCCCGCCGCGCGACCGGGCCGGAGCCTGCGGCGCCCATGTTCGCGTCGGAAAACGCGAAATTCGCGCTTTGCGTTGCAACAATCCCTGCCTAGTGTTGAGGGCATGAGTGAGTCCCCCACGCCCACGGAGTTGAACCCGCCGCCAGAGCGGAGCACCCATATGTCTCGCGCGCGTGGGCGGTTCGACGCTTTGTCCGACAATGCGCGCGGCGCCGCTTATGTCTCGCTCGGCTCGCTGATGCTGGTGGCGATGGCGGCGCTGGCGAAGTTCCTCGGCAATCGCATACCGGCTTTCGAACTTCTCTTCTTTCGCTCGGGCATCGGCTTTCTGTTCATCTTGCCACTGTTCATGCGTGATCCGATGGAGCCGTTCCGCACGAAGCGCCCCGGCATGCACCTCATCCGTGGCGCGCTCGGCTCGGCCGGCAACTTCTGCTTTTTCTGGACGATCACCCACATGCTGCTTGCCGATTCCATGGCTTTGCAGTTTTCGCGTCCGCTCTGGATGATCCCGCTGGCCTTTGCGTTTTTGGGTGAGATCGTCGGTCTGCGCCGCACGCTCGTGGCTTTCGTGGGCTTCATCGGCGTCTGGATGTATGCGCGCCCCTTCACGCAGGGTTTTGACCCCAACGCGCTCGTCGGCGCGCTCGGCGGGTTGTTCGCCGCGCTGGTCGTCGTCGCCATCAAGCGGCTGTCAAAGACCGAGCCGACGCGCGTGATCATGTTTTACTACGCCTTCTGGAATGCGCTTTTCGCGCTCGTCCCGGCGATTTTCGTCTGGGTCACCCCGACCCTGCCTGAGTTCGGCATGCTGACTCTTCTGGGCTTTCTGGGCATAGCCGGGCAGGGACTCATCACGCGCGGCCTGCATTTCGGCGAGGCCTCGGCGCTGGCGCCGCTGGATTATTCGCGCATCGTCTATGCTGCCGTGCTCGGTTTCTTCCTGTTCGGCGAAATCCCCGGCGCCTGGAGCTTCGCCGGCATGGCCCTGATCGTCGCCACCTCGATCTATCTCGTGCTGTCCGAGAAGAAAAAGCCGCGCTGACGCGCCGCCATCTTTCGGGCCCGCGGAAGGCGCGCTAAGCTCCGCCGAATGCCGGACGCCAAGGCGCTGAAAGAGCGCCAGCCGGCGGTGGGAGGAATGAATGCCGGTCCTGAGGGCCCTTCGGGCTGCGCCGAAAACAATCTCGGCTTTCGCGGTCTCGGCCAGTCTCTGCGCGCCGGTCTCCGCCGTGGCGCAGGAGACGTCCGCCATCACCCAGCAAGTCGTGATCTATGCGGCCGGCACCGCCGGCGGCGGCGTCGATCTGTTCGGGCGACTGCTGGGGCGGCACATCGGCCGCCATATCGAGGGCGCGCCGAACGTGGTCGTGCAGGTCATGCCGGGGGCGGGCGGCATAAGGGCCGCAAATTACCTTGTGCAATCGGCCCCGCGCGACGGCTCCGCCATGGCGATCTTCGCCGGCG
>JAIEQX010000219.1 GCA_019747375.1 Beijerinckiaceae bacterium
AGCGCGTCCGGGTCGGTCTTGGCCTTGCGGATCTTCTGGGCGATCGTCTCGGCGTCATCCGCCAGATTGACGCGCGAATTGTCGGAAGGATCGGATTTCGACATTTTCTTCGATCCGTCGCGCAGGCTCATCACGCGGGTCGCGGGCCCCTGGATCAAGGGTTCGGGCAACGGGAAAAAGCCCTGCCCCTCGGCGAAGGCCGGATTGTCGGCCAAAAAGTCGTTGTTGAACTTCTGGGCGATATCGCGGGCGAGTTCGAGATGCTGCTTCTGGTCTTCGCCCACGGGAACGTGCGTCGCGCGGTACACCAGAATGTCGGCGGCCATCAGGGTCGGGTAGGCATAGAGGCCGACCGACGCGTTCTCACGATCCTTGCCGGCCTTCTCCTTGAACTGCGTCATGCGGTTGAGCCAGCCGATACGGGCGACACAATTAAAGATCCACGCCAGTTCCGCATGTTCGGCGACCTGGCTCTGATTGAAGACGATGTGCTTCCTGGGATCTATGCCCGCGGCGATGAAAGCCGCCGTGACTTCGCGAATATTCGACGTCAGCTCAGAGGGCTTTTGCGCCACCGTGATGGCGTGCAGGTCCACCACGCAATAGATGCAGTCGTGCGTATCCTGAAGCGCCACGAATTTGGTGATCGCGCCGAGATAATTGCCGAGATGCAGATTGCCCGTCGGCTGAACGCCCGAAAAGACGAGCTGAGGGAAAGATTGCATGTGCGCGCGCGACTCCACCGGTCTCAGGTGCAGCCTTATCGCAAAAGGTCGAGCCGTCTGGCAAGTGAGCCGCAAACCGGGGAGTGACGGGCTTACAGGATGAAGCGGCTCAGGTCGGCGTTCTTGGCGAGCTCGGCGATCTGACGCTCGACGAAAGGCCCGTCGATATGGATGTCCTGGCCGGAGCGGTCTGGCGCCGTGAAGCTGACGTCCTCGAGCAGCTTTTCCATGATGGTCTGGAGGCGGCGTGCGCCGATGTTCTCGACCGTCGAGTTCACCTGCACGGCGATCCGCGCCAATGCATCAATGGCGTCGCTGGTGAAGTCGAGCGTGACGCCCTCGGTGGCGAGCAGCGCCGTATATTGCTTGATCAGGCTCGCTTCGGTTTCTGTAAGGATGCGGCGGAAGTCCTCCTCGACCAACGGCTTGAGTTCGACCCGGATCGGAAGTCGGCCCTGAAGTTCAGGCAGGAGATCTGAAGGTTTCGACACATGAAACGCTCCGGAAGCAATAAACAGGATGTGGTCCGTCTTCACGGTGCCGTGTTTGGTCGAGACGCTCGTGCCCTCGATCAAGGGAAGCAGATCGCGCTGCACTCCCTCGCGCGAGACGTCGGCGCCGCCGCGATTTTCCCGCGCGCAGATCTTGTCGATCTCGTCGAGGAACACGATGCCGTTGTTCTCGACCTCGCGTATGGCTTCCTGGACGATCTGGTCCTGATCGAGAAGCTTGTCGCTTTCTTCGGCGATGAGAGGCGCATAAGCCTCCGTCACGGTCGTGCGCAACGTCTTTGTGCGTCCGCCCATGGCCTTGCCGAAAATATCGCCGATCGAGATGGCGCCAACGGACGATCCCGGCATGTTGGGAAGCTCGAACATCGGCATGCCGCCGGATTGCTGTGCGATCTCTATCTCGACGTCCTTATCGTCCAGCTCGCCAGAACGAAGTTTTCGCCGGAAGCTGTCACGCGTTGCGGGAGAGGCGCTTTTACCGACAAGCGCGTCCAGCACACGTTCCTCTGCGGCGGCCTGCGCCTTGGCGACGAGCGCCTTGCGCTTGCTTTCCTTGACGAGCGTGATTCCGATTTCGAGCAGATCGCGAATGATCTGCTCGACGTCGCGTCCGACGTACCCCACTTCGGTGAATTTGGTGGCCTCGACTTTGAGGAACGGCGCGCCCGCCAGCTTGGCGAGGCGACGGGCGATCTCGGTCTTGCCGCAGCCTGTCGGTCCGATCATCAATATGTTCTTGGGCAGCACCTCCTCACGCATGGCGCCGGTCAGCTGCAGCCGGCGCCAGCGGTTTCGAAGCGCGATGGCGACGGCGCGCTTCGCGTCGTTCTGCCCGACGATGAAGCGATCGAGCTCGGAAACGATCTCGCGAGGTGAGAATGAGGACATCATAACCCTTGAATGCAACGTGGCGGTCGAACAGACATCAGTCAGTGTCGATGGCTTCGATGACCAGATTTGTGTTCGTGTAAACGCAGATTTCGGCCGCGATCTTCATTGCCGATCTGACGATCTGCTCGGCGTCATGATCGGTGGGCAGCAAGGCGCGGGCCGCGGCCAGCGCGTAATTTCCGCCCGAACCGATCGCCATGACCGAGCCGTGATCCGTCCATTCCGGCTCCAGCACATCTCCCGTGCCGGTCAGGACCAGCCCAACCTTGGAGTCTGCGACCAGCATCATGGCCTCGAGACGGCGAAGGTACCTATCCGTCCGCCAATCCTTGGCGAGTTCGACGCAGGCGCGCAGCAGTTGACCCGGATATTGCTCGAGCTTGGTCTCAAGCCGCTCGAACAGCGCGAAGGCGTCCGCCGTCGCCCCGGCGAACCCGGCGATCACATCGCCTTTACTCAATCTGCGGACTTTTCTGGCATTCCCCTTGATGACGGTCTGGCCAAGGCTCACCTGACCGTCGCCGCCGATCACGATCCGACCGCCCTTTCGAACCATGAGGATGGTGGTGGCGTGCCACGATTGGGGCGACCCTGAAGGGGAGTTCTGCATCAAAGCATTGTACCGGCCGGAGAAACGCGAGCCCCCGATTTATGAAACCGAGGTCCCGGTCGCAAGGGGCGGGACCGAGGGTAGCCAGCAGGCATCAGGCTTGCTAGAAGCCGCCGACAGATCGAAGGATAGAATGATGCGTTCCGCCATTCTTTCGCGCAAGACTCGCGAAACTGACATTACGGCCAAGGTTTCGCTGGACGGGACCGGGGTTTCGGCTGTCCGGACCGGGGTCGGCTTCTTCGACCATATGCTCGACCAGATCGCCCGCCACAGCCTGGTGGACATCGAGCTGGACGCCAAGGGCGACCTGCATATCGATCAACATCACACGGTGGAAGATGCCGGCATCGTTCTAGGGCAGGCGTTCCGGCAGGCTCTTGGCGACATGCGCGGGATTACGCGCTACGCCGACGTCTTGCTGCCGATGGACGAGACACTGACCCGCGTCGCGCTCGATATTTCGGGCCGACCGTTCCTGGTGTTTCGGACGACATTTCATCACGCCAAGATCGGCGAGTTTGACACAGATCTTGTGCGCGAGTTCTTCCAGGCGTTTACGATGCACGCCGGGGTGACGCTGCATGTGGAGACTCTCTACGGTCTCAACGACCATCACATTGCGGAATCCTGTTTCAAGGGCCTGGCGCGCGCATTGGGGGCGGCGATCGCCATCGATCCGCGGCAGAAGGACCGGATCCCTTCGACTAAAGGAAGCCTTGCCGGCTGAGGCAGGATCGCATGGCCATTTATACCGTTCACGTCAAAGGCGATCCGGCAGATCCGGCGCTGGCTGAGAGGACCGTCCTGGTGAAGGATGGTTTTTCTGTCGCGGCGCTGATTTTCGGCCCGATATGGCTCGTCTGGAATCGCCTTTGGCTGGGCCTGGCGCTTTGGCTCCTTGCCGAAGCCGCCATCCTGGCGCTGACGATCTGGCTGATCCCGGGGGCGCGCGGGCTGTCCCTTCTGGAAATCCTCGTGGCCCTCCTGCTCGGCCTCGAAGGATCGCAATTACGGCGCGCCGCCCTCCGCCGTCGTGGATATACGGCCGTCGATATCGTGTCGGCGCCGCGCGAAGAAGCCGCCGAGCGCGTTTTCTTCGAACGGACGCACCCGGATGAATCTCAGGCGCGGCGGTCGGCGACTTCTCCGCCGCTCCGGCTGGATCCCGGTATGGTCGGCCTGTTTCCCTCGGTTTCAGGTCGCACATCATGACGGTCGCCATCGTCGATTACGGCTCCGGCAACCTGCACTCGGCCCAGAAGGCGTTCGAGCGGGCGGCGGCGGACGCAGGCGTACAGGTCGTCGTGACGTCGGATCCCGATGTAGTGCGCAAGAGCGACCGGATCGTCCTGCCGGGCGTCGGGGCGTTTGCGGATTGCCGTCGCGGTCTCGACAGCGTCAGCGGCATGGTCGAGGCGCTTGAAGAAACCGTGATGCAGCGCGGGCGCCCGTTCCTGGGCATTTGTGTCGGCATGCAATTGCTCGCGTCGCGCGGGCTGGAACATGAAGTCACGCCGGGGCTCGGCTGGATTCCCGGGGACGTGGTGGCCATCGAGCCGACGTCGCCGGAGCTCAAGGTGCCGCATATGGGCTGGAACACACTGCAACCCAACCGGCCGCATGCGCTTCTCGCCAATATACCGACCGGTGAAACCGGGCTGCACGCCTATTTCGTCCACTCTTATCATCTGCGCGCTGCGCGGCCGGAACTTGTCCTTGCGACGACGGATTACGGCGGCCAGCTGACGTCGATCGTCGTGCGAGACAATATTGCGGGCACGCAATTTCACCCCGAGAAAAGTCAGAAGCTCGGATTATCACTGATCGGCAATTTCCTCAGGTGGTCCCCTTGATCCTTTATCCGGCCATCGACCTCAAACAGGGCGAGTGCGTCCGCCTCATCCACGGCGACATGTCGCAGGCGACGGTGTTCAACACGGATCCCGCAGCGCAGGCGCGCGAATTTGAACAGCAGGGTTTCGAATATCTGCATGTCGTCGATCTGGACGGCGCGTTTGCGGGCGCGCCGCGCAATGCCGACGCGGTCGAGTCGATCCTGAAAGCGATCAGCATGCCGGTGCAGCTTGGCGGCGGGATTCGCGACATGCGCACCATCGAGGGCTGGCTCGCCAAGGGTGTCCGGCGAGTCATAATCGGGACGGCGGCGGTCCGCGATCCCGATCTCGTGCGCGAAGCTGCGCGTCTGCATCCCGGACAGATCGCCGTCGGCATTGACGCGCGCGACGGCCTCGTTGCGGTGGACGGCTGGGCGAAGGTTTCGCAGGTGACGGCGGTCGAACTCGGCCGACGCTTCGAAGACGCAGGCGTCGCAGCCATCATCTATACCGATATTTCGCGCGACGGCGTTCTCAAGGGGCTCAATATGGAGGCCACGCTTGCGCTCGCGGACGCCATCGCCATTCCGGTGATTGCGTCGGGAGGACTCGCGTCGCTGGCCGACGTGCAACGCCTGCTTCAGCCCGACTGCAAGAAGCTGGCGGGCGCAATCACGGGCCGCGCGCTCTACGATGGTCGTCTCGACCCCGCCGCCGCCCTCAAGCTGATCCGCGACGCGCGGGAGGCGAGCCTTGCTTAAATGCCGCGTCATTCCGTGTCTCGACGTCAAAGACGGACGCGTCGTCAAGGGCGTCAACTTCGTTGATTTGAAAGATGCGGGCGACCCGGTCGAAAGCGCAATCGCGTATGACGCCGCTGGCGCGGACGAATTGTGCTTCCTTGACATCACCGCGAGCCACGAGAACCGCGGCACCATTCTCGACGTGGTGCAGCGGACGGCCGAGGCCTGCTTCATGCCGCTGACCGTCGGTGGCGGCGTCCGCACGATCGAGGATATTCGCAAGCTGCTGCTCGCCGGGGCCGACAAGGTTTCGATCATGACGGCGGCAGTCCACAACAGGCATTTCGTGCGCGAGGCGGCTGAAAAATTCGGCAGCCAATGCGTCGTGGTGGCGATCGACGCCAAGGCTGTCGGTCCAGGCCGCTGGGAGATTTTCACGCATGGCGGCCGCAAGCCGACAGGGCTCGATGCGCTCGAATACGCCCGCGAAGTCGCTGCGCTGGGGGCTGGCGAGATTCTCCTGACGTCGATGGATCGCGACGGAACACGCGCCGGCTTCGATATCGACCTCACGCGGCGATTGGCCGATGCGGTACAGATACCGCTGATCGCATCAGGGGGAGTCGGCACGCTCGATCATCTCGTCGAAGGCATTCGCGACGGACATGCGACCGCGGTGCTGGCGGCCTCCATTTTTCACTTCGGCGAGTTCACCATCCGGGCCGCCAAGGAACATATGAAACAGGCCGGCCTGCCGGTTCGCATGGATTGAACAGATCGGGACGCAGATGACCGCCTTTACCCTGACGGACCTGGACAGGCTGATCGTAGAACGCACGTCGTCGAGCGCGGCCAAATCCTATACGCGTTCGCTGCTCGACAAGGGCCCGGTTGGATGCGCCAAAAAGTTTGGCGAGGAGTCCGTGGAATTTGTGATCGCGACGACCCAAGGCGATCAGGCGTCGGTGACCGCCGAGGCTGCAGACGTTCTCTATCATCTGTTAGTCGCGCTTCATGCCAGCGCGGTTCCGTTGCAGGATGTGTTGAGTGAACTCGAACGCCGGACCACGGCGTCGGGACATGAGGAAAAGGCTTCGCGGGCCCGGACCGACTGACGGCCGCGTGGCTCCCGAGGGCGGGGATGGTTTCATGATGCAACGCGCCGTCCCGGGTCAGCCGGCTACTGAATTATCGCCCTACCGCTATTTTTCCCGCGCCGAATGGGCGGCTTTACGCGCCGATACGCCCCTGACCCTGACAATTCAGGACCTGCAGAAACTGCAATCGATCAATGATCCGATTTCAGTTGAGGAAGTGGTGGCGATCTACCTCCCGCTTTCGCGCCTTCTGGCGCTCTATGTCGCGGCCACTCAGGGACTGTTCAAGGCGACCCAGCGATTTCTCGGAGCCGAAGACGGCAAGATGCCTTACATCATCGGCGTTGCGGGATCGGTGGCGGTCGGAAAATCGACCACCGCGCGCGTGCTGCAGGCGCTGCTCTCGCGTTGGCCAAACACCCCGAAGGTCGAATTGATCACGACGGACGGCTTCCTGCATCCAAATGCTGTGCTGGAGCGCGAAGGCCTGATGGACAAAAAGGGCTTTCCGGAAAGCTACGACGGCACGGCGCTGCTGAGGTTTCTCTCCGACATCAAGGCGGGCAAGCGCAACGTGCCGGCGCCGGTCTATTCACACCTCGTCTATGACGTCATGCCGGGCCAGGAGATCGTCATCGACCGGCCCGACATCCTGATCGTCGAAGGGCTGAACGTCCTGCTGCCGAATCGTCCTGGGAAAGATATTCCGTTCGTATCGGATTTCTTCGACTTCTCCGTGTACCTGCATGCGAGTGAAGACGATCTCGAACGCTGGTACATCGCGCGATTCATGCGGCTGCGGGAAACTGCCTTCCGCGACCCGCGGTCCTATTTCCGGAAATATGCCGATCTGGACGATGAGGCCGCGCATGCCAAGGCGCGTGACATCTGGCAGCGCATCAATCTCCGCAACCTGCATGAAAACATTTTGCCGACGCTGGCGCGCGCCAGCCTCGTGCTTACGAAAGGCCCGGGCCACAGCATCGAACACGTGGCGTTGCGTAAGCTCTGACGCTCAGCGGGAGAGGGCCAAACCGCTCTCGCTTGCGAGATCTGCGAGCCTGACCTGCGGTCGCGCGCCGTAATGCTGGATCACTTCAGCGGCCGCCAATCCGCCCAAACGCGCGCAATCCTTCAGGTCGCAATCTCGCGCCAAGCCCGCGAGAAAACCGGCGGCGAACAGATCGCCCGCGCCGGTTGTATCAACCAGTTTTTCGATCGGCGACGCCGGCACGGAATGTGTCTCATCCCGCGTCACGACCATGCTGCCGAGTTCCGAACGCGTGACCACGCCAAGAACGGTATCGTTGCGGAAGGCCGCCAGCGCCGTGTCAAAATCCGCTGTCTGGTAAAGCGCCTTCAGCTCATGCTGATTGGCGAAGACGATGTCGACCGTGCGCGTGCGCATCAGGTCCAGAAACTCGTCGCGATATCGATCGACACAGAAGGAATCCGACAGCGTGAGAGCGACCCGGTTGCCAGACGCGTGTGCAATTCCGGCAGCCTTGACGAAGGCTTCCTTCGCGGCCGGCGGATCCCAGAGGTACCCTTCAAGATAAAGTATCGAAGAACGCCTCACCAGCTCTGCGTCGACATCAGCTGGACCGAGATTCTGGCAGGCGCCCAGGTAAGTGTTCATGGTCCGCTCGCCATCCGGCGTGACCAGTACAAGGCATTGGGCGGTCGATGGGCCGTCAGCAGCAAAAGGCGTGTCGAAATGAACGCCGCTGGCGCGGATGTCGTGCGCGAAAGCGCGTCCGGCTTCGTCGTCCTTCACCTTGCCGATGAAGGCGGCCTGCACGCCGAAAGAGGCGAGGCCCACGATGGTGTTGGCGGCGGACCCGCCGGACATGATGGTGGCGGCTCCCATTCGAGCGTAAAGCGACGACGCCCGGGACTCGTCGATCAGCGCCATGCCGCCCTTGTTCAGGCCCTCATGCGCGAGGAAATCGTCTTCGGCCTGCGCGATTGCGTCGACAATCGCATTGCCGAGCCCGAGGACCTCGAAACGTTGGCCTGCCATATTCTGACTCCGAAGTGATGAACGTCTGCGACGTCGTTGATGCGAGGGTTTCGCATCGCCAGGGCGACGGCGTCAAGGCTGGGCGCCGTCAGGGGCGGGCCGGACGCTTCGCTGCGGCGACCCGCGTTTCGAGCAGGTCGAGAAGCGCGCGAATATCGGCCTCCGTCAAACTCGAAACATGGCGGGCGAGTTTGTTGGAGAATTCCGTCGCCTCAGGCCCGAGTCCGGAGGTGTCGATGACGACGCGCGGATGCGAGATCTGAGCAAGGCGCTCGATTTCTTCCGCCTCGTCCCAGATCACATTGAAGAACGTGATGACGCGCTGGACCAGATACCACGTCGGCGCGCCGCGGCGACCGTGCTCAAGCGAGGACAAATAGGCTGGAGAAACCCCCAGAGCCTCGGCCATGTCTTTGAGGGTGATCTTGCGTTCCGCCCTCATCGTGCGGAGTTTGTGTCCAAGCGGCGTCACCGGACCTCCCGATCCTGATGGAGCGCGCGATGGCCACGCAGACGCACATAGAGCGCGCCCGAACCGCCGTGCGAAAGGGTGGCCTCTTCAAAACCCAGAACGATATGACGAAGGTCGGGAGCTGAAAGCCAGATCGGGACGACGCGACGAAGGATGCCGCGCTCCACCCAGCCATCATGACCGCCGGTCGGGCTACGACCTTTTCCAGTGACGACCAGCACGATCTTTGCCTGGTTTTGCCGGGCTCGCAGCAGGAAATGACGAAGCGCGGCATGCGCCTCGTCCTGGCGCATGCCGTGCAGGTCGACAGACGCCTCGATGTCCACCCGACCCCGCGATATGCGTTGTTTCAGCCGGCGTTCGATCGGCGCCAAAGGCAGGG
>JAIEQX010000342.1 GCA_019747375.1 Beijerinckiaceae bacterium
CAGCGCCGCCCCTGGATCGACTGGATCCACACCTCCGCCGATCAGGGCGGCCTGATCCGCGACTTCATCAAGTGGGATGACCAGCCGTCTTCTCCCGACGCTCTGGTAGAGGCGATGGCGCGCGCCAACATCATCACGCGCAGCGAGCCCAAGGCCCCGGTCTATATCTGCCTCGACGCCGGCCTGCAGGAATCCTCGCTCGAGAAGGAGCCGTCCTGGCCCGACCTGTCGCGGCTGAAGCCCCCGGCCCCGACACGCGCCGCCAAGGCCGATATAGAGACGGCCGTGAGCCTGCTGAAGGACGCCAGGCGGCCGATCATCCTGTGCGGCAAGACGGACTGGACGCAGGAGGGCTGGAACGCCCGCATCGCCCTGGCGGAACGGCTCGGCGCCGTGGTGTTCACGGATCTCAAGAACCGCGCCTCCTTCCCGACCGATCACCCGGCGCATATCTGCGCGCCGCTGGAACAGGTGGGGCGCTCGCCGGAATTCGTGCGCGAGATCCTGCGGGAAGCCGACGTGATGCTGGCGCTCGACTGGGTCGATCTCGAAGCCGCCGTCCGCCTCAACGGCACGATGCTGTCGGCCAAGACCATTCATGCGACGCTGGACCATCACCTGCACAATGGCGCGCATGCGAACTACCTGTCGCTGCCGGAGCTCGACGTGTTCATGTCGGCGTCGCCCGACGCCGTAGTGGCGGATCTCCTGGCCGAACTTGGCCCCGGTTCAAAGCCGATCTGGAAGGAGCCGGTGCGCCGCATCGTCAAGCGCGACACGACGCGCATCGACGTCGACCAGATCGCGCTGGCGCTGCGCGCCGCCTTCGACAACCCGGATGAAGTCAGCCTGACGGGCGTCTGCCGCAAATGGCCGTCGGACATGTGGCCCCTGCACGATCCGCAAGCCTATTTCGGCAAGGATGGCGGCGGCGGCATCGGCGGCATGCCGTCGATCTCGATCGGCTGCGCGCTGGCGATGCATACGCGCGGCCGCAAGACCGTGGGGGTTCTGGGCGATGGCGACTTCCTGATGGGCGGACACGCGCTCTGGACGGCCGTTCGCCACAAGATCCCGCTGATGCTGGTGATCAACAACAACCGCTCCTACTTCAATGACGAGCTGCATCAGGAGACGGTGGCCAGGCGGCGCAACCGGCCGGTCGGGAACCGGTGGATCGGCCAGCAGATCGCCGATCCGGACGTCGATCTCGCCAAATTCGCCGAAGCCCAGGGGGCGGTCGGCATCGGGCCGATCAAGAATCCCGGCGATCTGGAAGCGGCGATGCGGCGCGGGGCCGAGATTCTCGCGGCTGGCGGGGTTTGCCTGATCGACGTCCACGTCAATCCGGGCGAGGAGCGCGGCGCCGCCACGACCGGGCATCGCGCCACCTGAGGGTCCCGATCCAGACGCCAGATGCGTGAAAGCCCGGCGCTTGGCCGGGCTTTCTGCCGCAGTCCGGGGCTGGGGGGCGAATATGGACCACGGCTCCTCAAAAACGTGCGGATTTGAGAAAAGTTCCAAACGATGCTTCTTAATCTTGCCGCCTGAACTGGAATTACGTTCACAAACCTCTCAGGGCGCGATTTATCTGTTCGCCCGCAAAGACTTATGTGGAAAATGAAAACTATACATGGAGGCCTGCGCCAGGGAGGCGCGCTCGCCTCGGCATCCGGCGGCGGGGAAAGGTTCCGGGCCGTGTCCCGCATCGGCACATTTCGCCCAGAAGCGTGTTTAAAATAACACATTTCGCTCCATTTCCGGATAAATCGCCTAGAAATCCGCCGGAAAGCCCCGCCTCACCTAATCGTGATTAGCATTAATCCCGAATCATCGCTCGGCGCATCACCTTCAAGTATACACCGCCGCGCCCGATGAGTATTGTCAGGCATCGAGATACTATAGCTCTGCCATAAGGAAGCACCGAGGAATTCAGTGCGCACGCGTTCGAAGGAGTATGAGTCATGCGCGAGTTGAGATCGCAGTTCGTCATCTGGGATCAGATCGGCGGCGGAAACTATATCATGATCGCGCATGGCGACGGCGTGTATGAGAAGCGCGAAGGATTCCGCTCCCGCCGTGAGGCCGAGGAATGGATCGAGCGCCGCTTGCGCAAGAGCCGACTGGAGTCGCTCGAAGAAGCCGTGTTCGCCGAACCCTGGCTGCGCGACACGCAACGCACCACAAGCCTTCACTGATCGCAACGGCTTCCAGCCAGATCAAGTCCAGACCGCAAAGGCGCCGGAGTCATCTCCGGCGCCTTTTCTGCGTCGGCAGCGGCTCTGTACGGCTCGGTATCTGCGTGTTTCCGCATCGACAATGAAAGCGCGTAATTGATGCTGCGCGGCACAAGCAACGTGCAGGATTTGCGCAGCGACGCGGCAGTCATCGGCTTGACTTGGGACGATGCGTGACTGACCCTGACGCGCCTCGCAGCAAGCAAAGCGGATCAGTTTCATGCGTCATCTTCAACGCGCCCTTGGTTTTCTCTCCGCTTGTTTCATCTCAGGCGCCGCCCTCCCGATCTGCAACGTCGCCCTGGCGGCCGATGTCGAGACATTCAAGGTCGCGGTCGGGGCGCCGGGCAATTGGGATACGGGCGTGACCGAAGTCGGCAAGCGCGCCGGCATCTTCAAGAAGCACGGCATCGAGATCGAGAGCCTGTTCACCAATGGCGGCGGCGAGACCATGCAGGCCGTGATCTCGGGCAGCATCGACATCGGCATTGCGGCCGGGACCGCGGCCACGCTGGGGGCGTTTTCGAAAGGCGCGCCGGTGCGCATCCTGGCGGCCGGCACGACCGGCGCCGGCGACCTGTTCTGGTACGTGCCGGCGGCGTCGCCAATCAAGAGCTTCAAGGAACTGGCCGGCAAGACGGTCGCCTATTCCACCAACGGCGCCTCCACCCATACGACGCTGCTGGCGCTGATCGACACATTCAAGGTCGCGGCCAAACCGATCGCGACCGGCGCCTCGGCGGTGACGCTGACGCAGGCCATGACCGGACAGGTCGACGTCGGCTGGGCCTCGCCGCCCTTCGGCATCGACGCGCTGGCGCAGGGACGCATCCGCCTCATCGCACGCGGCAGCGACGCGCCCTCCACCCGCGACCAGACGGTGCGGGTTCATATCGTCAATGCAGGCGTGCTGGAAAAGCGCCGCGAGGCCGTCAACCGCTACATGGACGCCTATCGCGAAAGCCTCGAGTTTCTTTACTCCGACCCGAAAGGCGTGGCTCTTTACGCCGACTACGCCAAGATCGACGTCAAACTCGCCGAGCGCATCCGCGACGAATTCATGCCGAAAGCCGCGATGAATCCCGACAAGGTCTCGGGCATTCCGGCGATCACGGCCGACGCCATCACGTTCAAGGTGCTTTCGGCTCCGCTGACCGACGCGCAGCTTTCGCAACTGATCCAGATTCCGGCCCGGCGCTGAGCGCCATGCCGACGTTCACACCGAGGAGAGAAACAATGGTTGTTGGAAGAGTCATGCGTTCCCTGATCGTCGCCCCGGTGATGCTGGCGGTGGCGGGCGCGGCGTCGATCGCCGCCGCTTCGGGCGCCGCCGCGCAGGCCTATCCCTCCAAGCCGGTTCGCCTGGTGCTGCCCTATTCCCCCGGCGGCATCATCGACTATGTCGGCCGCACGGTGGCCCAGCATCTTTCGACGACGCTCGGACAATCGGTCGTCGCCGAGAACCGTCCGGGCGCGGGCGGCATCACCGGCACCGATACGGTGGCGCGCTCGGCCCCGGACGGCTACACGATCGTCATCATGGACCCGGCCATCGTGATCAACCCGACGCTGCAGCCGTCGATGCCCTACGACCTGTTCAAGCAGCTCGAAGTCGTGTCGATGATCAGCTCGTCGCCGGAAGTCGTCGTGGTGGCGCCGGAGCTTCCGGTCAAAACCATGAGCGAGCTCGTCGCCTATGCGAAAGCCAATCCCGGCAAGCTCAATTTCGCTTCGGCGGGCATCGGCACCACGCCGCATCTGGCGGGCGAATTGTTCAAGCAGCGCACCGGCGTCGACGCGACGCACGTTCCCTACAAGAGCATCGGACAGTCCTATCCGGACATGATGAGCAACAAGGTGCAGTTCGCCTTCAGCTCGATCGCCGGCGCCCTGCCCTTCACGACCGACAATCGCGTGCGCGCCATCGCGACGACGGGGCTGAAGCGCAGCGAGGTCTATCCCGACCTGCAGACCGTCGACGAGTCCGGCCTGAAGGGCTTCGAAGTCGACCTCTGGCTCGGCATTTTCGCGCCCGCGGGCATGCCGGCCGACGTCATGTCGAAGCTCAACGAGGCGATGAACAAGGCGCTGAAAGAGCCGGATCTGATCAAGGCTTTCGCCAAGGTCGGGGTGACGCCGCGCGGCACGAGCCCCAAGGACGGCGCGGTCTTCCTCAAGGCCGAATTCGACAAGTGGAAGAAAGTCATCGAAGACGGCAAGATCAAGGACAATTGATCCGCCACCGCACAGGCTCACCGGAATGACCATTCGAGCGCCGAAGGACTTCTGGTCCGGGCTTATGTTTCTGACCTTCGCGGCCGTCGGACTGATGGCCGCGAGCGGATATTCGATGGGACGCGGCGGACGCATGGGGCCGGGATATTTCCCCCTCATGCTCTCCATCGTGCTCGGCGTGCTCGGAGCCATCCTGCTCCTGCGTTCGCTCGTGCTGACCGGCGAGAAGGTCGAGCCCATCCAGCTGCGGCCGCTTCTCACGCTCGTCGCCTCGGTGCTGATCTTCGGCGCGATGATCCCGACGCTGGGACTCGTCATCTCGCTGTCGACGGTCACGCTGATCGCAGCCTTCGCGGGTCGCGACACGCGGCCGAAGGAAGCCGTGATGCTCAGCATCGTGCTGACGCTTCTGTCGGTCGGGATCTTCGTCTATGCGCTGCGGCTGCCGCTGTCCGTCTGGCCGGTCTTCTGAGGCGCTAAAAACATGGAAGTCTTTTCGAATATCGCGCTTGGTTTCGGCGTCGCCGCGACCTTTCAGAACATTCTCTATTGCGCGCTCGGCGCGCTTCTGGGAACGGTCGTGGGCGTGCTGCCGGGCATCGGGCCGGTCACCACCGTGGCGATGCTGCTGCCGATCTCGTTCACGCTGGAGCCGACGTCCGCGCTGATCATGATGGCGGGCATCTATTACGGGGCGCAATATGGCGGCTCCACGACCGCGATCCTGATCAACATTCCGGGCGAGGCGTCCTCCGTCATCACCAGCCTCGACGGGCACAAGATGGCGCGCATGGGCCGCGCCGGCCCGGCGCTCGGCATTGCGGCGCTGGGCTCGTTCTTCGCCGGCTGCGTGGCGACCTTCGTGGTGAGCTTCGGCGCGCCGCCGCTCGCCCGCATGGCGCTGCAGTTCGGCCCGGCCGAATATTTCTCCCTGATGCTGTGCGGCCTGATCGCCGCCATCGTGCTGGCGCGCGGCTCGATCATCAAGGCGATCGCCATGGTGGTGCTGGGCCTGCTCTTCGGCCTCGCAGGATCCGACGTGAATTCCGGCATCCGGCGCTTCACCTTCGGGTTCCAGGGTCTGGCCGACGGCATCGAGTTCGTGGCGCTTTCGATGGCGGTCTATGGCATCGCCGAAGTGGCGATCAATCTCGAACGCAAGGCCGGAGACGTCGGCGTCGTGGGCCAGGTCGGGCGCGTGTTTCCGAGCTGGGCCGACATCCGCCACTGCATTCCCTCGGTGCTGCGCGGCACGTCGCTGGGCTCCGTGCTGGGCGTGCTGCCGGGCGGCGGGGCGCTGCTCGCGTCATTCGCGGCCTATACGCTCGAAAAGAAGGTCGCGAGCCATCCGCGCACCTTCGGCGAGGGCGACATCCGCGGCGTCGCGGCGCCTGAATCGGCCAATAATGCCGGCGCGCAGACATCTTTCATTCCGATGCTGACGCTCGGCATTCCGTCAAATCCCACCATGGCGCTGATGATCGGCGCGCTGATGGTGCACGGCATCACGCCGGGTCCGCGGGTGATGACGGACCGTCCCGACCTTTTCTGGGGCGTGGTGGCGAGCATGTGGATCGGCAACCTGATGCTGGTCGTGCTGAACCTGCCGATGATCGGCCTGTGGATCCGCCTGGTGCGGATGCCCTATCGGATGATGTTTCCGGCCATCGTGGGCTTCTGCTGCATCGGCACATATACGATCAACTCCAACGTCACGGATGTCGCCGTCATGGCGTTCTTCGTCGTGTTCGGCTACCTGTGCCTCAAGCTCGATTGCGAGCCGGCGCCGCTGATCCTGGGCTTCGTGCTCGGGCCGATGATGGAAGAATATCTGCGGCGCGCGCTGCTGATCTCGCGCGGCGATCCGATGGTGTTCCTGAGCTCGCCGATCAGCGTGGGCTTTCTCGTCGCCTCGGCGCTTCTGTTGCTCGTCGTCGCGATGCCGATGATCCGGGCGCGACGCGAGGAGGCGCTGGCGGAATAGCGATCGACATGCCGCGCCGGCCGCCGGGGTTCATGCGGCTGTCACGGGCGCGCGTTAGCCCTGACGTCCATGTCGATCGTGTTCAACATCTCCGCGTCGGTCGCGGCTTTTGCGTTGACCGCCCATCTGGCGAGCATCGCCTTTGCGGCCCTGCATCTGCGCCGCCGAAACAGCAGGGACGAGGCGCAGGCGCCCGCGGCGACCACGCTGGTGCGGCCGCTTTGCGGCCTCGAAACCTTCACGCCGGAAACGCTCGAGGCGAGCTTCAGGCTCGAACATCCCGACCACGATCTCATCTTCTGCGTGATGGACCCGAACGATCCCGTCGCGCCGCTCGTCAGGGACGCGATGGCCCGGCATCCGCATGTGCGTGCGCGACTGCTGACCGGAGGCGCAGCGCGCAGCGGCAATCCCAAGCTCGACAATATGGAAAAGGGCTTCGCCGCGGCGACGGGCGAGTATGTGGTTTTCGCCGACAGCAATCTGCTGGTCCCGCCCGATTATCTGACGCGCGTGCTCGCCACGTTCGACGCCAGCGCAGGGCTCGTCTCGGCGCCGCCGGTCGGAAGCGCGCCTGACGGCGCGTGGAGCGACATCGAATGCGCGCTGCTGAACACCTATGCGGCGCGCTGGCAATATGCCGTCGCGTTTCTGGGCTTTGGCTTCGCGCAGGGAAAGACGCTGGCGTTCCGCCGCAAAGATCTCGAAGCCGGCGGCTTCGACGCGCTGGGCTCGGAGCCCGCCGAAGACGCAGCCGCCACCAAGCTCGCCCGGGCGAGAGGCTTGAAGGTTCGACTCGTCGCGCGCCCGTTTCCCCAGCCCATCGGCTTTCGCACCGCCGGAGCGGTCTGGAGCCGCCATCTGCGCTGGGCGCGGCTGCGCCGGGCGACATTCCCGCTTCTCTTCGCGCCGGAAATCCTCAGCATCATGATCGCCCCCGGCGCAGCGGCGCTGGCGGCGGCGCATGCCGCCGCCCTTCCGCTGCCGCCCGTCGCGCTTGCATTTGCGGCGCTTTGGTATGTCCCCGAGGCGCTGCTCGCCCGGCTTGCCGGATGGCCGCTGAGCTGGCGCTCGCCGCTGGCCTTCATGGCGCGCGACATGCTGATGCTGGGGCTCTGGTGCGCCGCCTGGACGGGGAGCAGCTTCGTATGGCGTGGACACGCCATGACGACCAGCAGCGGAGCGGCCGCCGCCCGCACTCATGCGAGCGCCTAATCAAAGCCGCCAATCATTCGATTTGATTCCCGGCGCCCGCCATGTCACTGAGCCGCCGAGGCTGCGCCGTGACGCGGCACGGAGGATTGCGCCCATGACGACTTCACCCATCGTTCAACCGGAACGGCCCTATGAGCTTGCGCATCTCGGGCATGTCGAGCTGCTGAGCCCGAAACCCGAGGAAAGCCTGCGCTTCTTCGTCGACGTGATGGGCATGACGGAAAGCGGGCGCGAAGGCGATTCCGTCTATCTGCGCGGATGGGACGATTACGAGTTCCATACGCTGAAGCTCACCGCCTCGAAGACCGCCGGGATGGGGCATCTGGCGTTTCGCGCCAACAGCCCCGAGGCGCTGGCGCGGCGCGTCGCCAAGCTCGAATCCATGGGGCGCGGCATCGGCTGGACGGACGGCGATATGGGCCACGGCCCGGCCTATCGGGCCACGGATCCGGACGGGCATATTTTCGAGATTTATTATGAGACGCGCTGGTACGAGGCGCCGCCGGAACTCCGCCCCGCGCTGAAGAACCAGGCCCAACGCTATCCGGCGCGCGGCTGCAATGTGCGCCGCCTCGATCACCTGAACCTCCTGGTGCTGGACGTGTCGGCGACGCGCGAGTTTCTGTCGGAAGGCCTGAACATGCGGTGCACCGAACAGATCATGCTCGATGACGGCACCGAAGCCGGCGCCTGGATGACGACCACCAACAAGACCTATGACGTGGCCTTCACCAAGGACCATACGGGCGTGCCGGGCCGCTTCCATCACGTGACCTATGCGCTGGACAGCCGCGAGGACATTCTGCGCGCCGCCGATGTGTTTCTGGAGGCTGGCGTCTTCATCGAAACCGGCCCGCACAAGCACGCCGTGCAGCAGACATTCTTTCTTTATGTCTGGGAACCGGGCGGAAATCGCATCGAGGTGGCGAATGCAGGCGCGCGCCTGATGCTGGCGCCAGACTGGAAGCCGGTCGTCTGGACACAGGCCGAGCGCATGAAGGGACAGGCGTGGGGACTTAAAACGGTGGAATCTTTCCACACGCACGGCACGCCCATCGTGGAGCACGAGTGATGGCGGAGCGGTACGCTTTGGCGCCCCGACGATAGCGAAGCAACTTACATGAGAGGTCCGGCGTTTGTCGCGTAGTCACTCAACCGATGGAGGTGACATGGGACTCGCTGGACCCAGACGGCCAATTCAGGTGGTCGAGGTGAATGTGGACGGGAAGCTGGTGCGCGGCGTGCTCGAGCGTGTGAACGACACGATTCTTGTCACGACACGCGAGGCCCAGCTGAGCGCTCCCTTGAATGGACGGGATCCCGAAGCGGTCGCGCGCGATCTCCTGATGAGCCTGCACCCTGGCTCTTCGTCCGCCGCGAGGGCGACGGCCTGACGCTTCAGCGCGGGCCGACCTCGCAACCGCCGCCGCTGGCTTTCAGCGTGGCGCAGAGTTCGGACGCGCGCGCCTGACTGAGGCCGCTCATGCGGACGCGATACATTGTGGCGTCCCCTACCCTGACACGACGATAGGTCAGACGGCCGCCGGACAATTGCGGCCCATATTTCTTCTGAACCTCGCCCAGCAGAGTGCGGGCTTCCTGCTCGTCCGGCGCAGCCTCATCAAAATAAACGGCGAAATCCTGACCGT
>JAIEQX010000240.1 GCA_019747375.1 Beijerinckiaceae bacterium
CGCCGCGAGCCCTGACGGGCCGAGGCCCGTGGCCCCGACGCCCCCCGCCCCGGCTTTTGCGGTCGCGGGCCCGCCCTTGCCGAGCGGGTCCAGCCCGCCCTCCAGGGAGCGCCGCCACTGCGACTTGAGGGCGTTCAATGTTTCGATGGTTTTGCCGATGCGGGCCATGGTCGTTCCTATTCGTTTGCAGACGTCAACACGAACGACGCAAGAGGGTTGCTGCATTGCAACATAGAGAATCCGATCCGGGATTCCAGCCCCGGAGGTTCATTTACCCTGCTGCGGACCATCGTCCCGTCAACTGGACCGTTGCGGAACTCCGGCGCAGCTGCCACGTTTTCGCCCTGATGCGGATGATCTGGCGGGCCCGCGGGCGCCGCTCTTGGGGATTGAAAACATGCGAGTGACGCTTCGATCCGCCCGTGCGGCGACTCTCCTGCCCGCAGCCCTGCTGACCGCGACGGTCCTGACCGCCTCCGCGACCGCGGCCCTGGCGGGCGGCTCCGCGCCGCAGCGCGCCTGCGCGGGCGCCATCGCGACCGCGGGCGATTCGACGCTGGTGCTGGGGCATTTCCGGGGCGGCCGCGCCATCAGGGTCGCGGGCGGCCCGGCGCTGGTCGACTGGCGCGACGACTACACCTGTTTCACCAGCATGCGCGCCTGCAAGGCGTGGCAGCGCGACCTGCGTGTCGCCTACCGCCATGTCGAGGGCGACCGCACCTGCATGCCGCTCCGCTGATCCGGAAACAGCGCTGATTTTGCAACGCCGCCGCGCCGGCTGCGCGGCCGTTCACCTTTCGCTCATCTGTCGGGCGTGACACTGGGGTTTCGAATCACCCCGGGATCACGCATGACGCAGCCATCCCCCAGCGCAGGCCCGACGTCGCGGCCTCTCAGCCTCATCACCGGCGCCTCCGACGACATCGGGCGTGAGCTGGCGCGGCTGATGGCGGCGCGCGGACATGATCTCGCGCTTGCGGCGCGCAGCCGCGACCGGCTGGAATCGCTCGCCGACGACATCGCCGCGACCGGCCGGCCCCGCCCGCTGGTGCTGGTCGCCGACCTCGCCGATCCCGCCGCCATCGAAAATCTGGTGGCCGGCGTCGAGGCCGCGGGCGCGCATGTCGAGATTCTCGTCAACAACGCCGGCTACGGGCTGATCGGGCCCGCCCGCACGCTCGATCGCCGGAATCAGCTCGGCGTCGCCGATCTCAACATCCGCGCCCTGACCGACCTCACCTTGCGCCTGCTGCCCGGCATCGTGGCGGCGCGCGGCCGCATCCTGCACGTGGCCTCCATCGGGTCGTTCCTGCCGGGCCCCTATATGGCGGTCTATTACGCCAGCAAGGCCTATGTCCTGTCGTTCGGCGAGGCGCTGTCGAAGGAACTGGAATCGTCCGGCGTCACCGTCACGACGCTGTGCCCAGGCCCCACCGTCACGGGCTTTCAGGCCCGCGCCGGCATGTCCGCCGGCACGATGAGCAAAATGCCCTCGATGAGCGCGCGCGCGGTCGCGGAAGCCGGTTATGCGGGCATGATGGCGGGCCGGCGCGTCGTCGTGCCGGGCTGGCGCAACAAACTCGTCTCGATCCTCGCCCCGCTGACGCCGCGCGGGCTGCTGCTCGGGGCTGTCGCACGGATGCAGGAAAGTCGCAAAGGCTAGGGATTCGCGCAGATGTTCGCTTTTGACGCAGTCGATCCGGTTGCAACGTTCGCCGCAACGCAACATGATTGCTTCATGCCAGATTGTGTCGCCTCGGTTCAGTCCTCACGCCGCATCCTGATCGTGCTCCACCAGGAGCAGTCGACGCCTGGCCGCATCGGCCGCCTGCTGCGCGAACGCGGTTACGCCCTCGACATCCGCCGCCCGCGCTTCGGCGATCCGCTGCCCGCCACGCTGCGCGACCATGACGGCGCGATCGTGTTCGGCGGACCCATGAGCGCCAATGATCCGGACGATTATGTGCGCCGCGAGATCGACTGGATCGGCGTGCCTCTGGCCGAAGACAAGCCGTTTCTGGGCATATGCCTGGGCGCCCAGATGATGGCGCGCCATCTCGGCCGCCGCGTCTATCGCCATCCGGAAGGGCGCGTCGAGATCGGCTATCATCCGATCTCCCCGACCGATCACGCGCACGGCGTCTGCGGCGAGCGTTTTCCGCGCCACGTCTATCACTGGCACCGCGAAGGCTTCGACCTGCCGGCCGGGGCCGACCTTCTGGCGAGCGGCGAGCATTTCGAAGTGCAGGCCTGCCGCTTCGGCGCCAACGCCTACGGGCTGCAGTTTCACCCGGAAGTCACCTACGCGATGATGTGCCGCTGGACGACGCGCGCGCAGGACCACGGCCCCGAGCCGGGCGCCCATCCGCGCCACGCCCATCTCGAAGGCTGGTTCATGCACGACGCCTGCGTGGCGCGCTGGACCGACGCGTTTTTGACCTGCTGGCTGGCGGGCGGCGCGACGAAGGCAAACAAGGCTCCGCGTCCCGGCATGGAAAACCGAAGCAATGGCGCGCAGACCCCGGCGGACGAATGGGCCGCTCTCGTTTGAGGACGGCGCTGTGAACCAGCAGGACCCATCCGTTCGGGCCACGACAGGCGCGTGACGCAAACAGGCGACGGGACGCCAGAAATCCGCTGCGAAAGATGGCTGGCGCCATGCGCATCCCGCTTGACCTTCCTGGAGCGTCAGGTCAGTCGGTCAGCACGAGCGCCCAATAGACCTTGTATTTCGAGCCCGGCGCATAGGCGGTGGCGATGCCCATGCGGCGCATCGCCGGGTTGAGCATGTTCTTGTTGTGCGACGGCGAATCGCGCCAGCCCGAGAACGCTTCCGCCAGCGTGTGATAGCCCGCCGAAATATTTTCCACCGCGGCCGAATGATCGAGCCGTCCGTCGAGGCGGCTGCGCAGCGAGCCGCGCACGTCATGGCTCATCCGGTCGGCGCGCGCCATGGCGAGCGCCTGCTCTTCCGCGGCCTTCTGCAGGACCGGATCGATCGTCAGCGTCGAGTAGCCGCTCTTGCGGCGGTAGATCGAGATCATGTCGCGCGCCGCGGCGGCGTCCACCTTGGCGGAGCTGGCGTCGAGTTTCTTGTAAAAAAGCGGCTCGCCGGAAATGCCCGGAATGCTGGGCGCGGAAGCGCATCCGCCGAGCGAAATGCCGATCGCCGCAAGAAGCGGAATGCAGGGAAGGGAAGCCATGGGTGCGATGGTCCTTACTTCTTGGCCGATTCGATGATCTCGCCGAGCCGTTCAAGCCCGCCGATATTGACGACGGCCGGCGGCGCGGGAGGCGCGGCCGGGGGCGCGATCCCGATACCAACGCTCTTGAAACGTGAATAAATCGCAAAGTGCATGTCGCTCTTCACGCGCGCCGACTTCTCGACGTCGCTGACGAAGCAGATCAGCTCGAACTGGAAGTCCTTGTCGGTCATGGCGACGAAATTGACGGACGGCGCCGGGACCTTGATGACCAGCTCCTGCTCCTTGGCGACCTCGATCAGCACGTCGCGCACCTGCTCGGGCACGGCTTCGAGATTGACCGTCAGGGGAATCTTGATGCGCCCGACCTTGTCGCCCCGCACCCAGTTCTTGACCACCCCGGTGACGAGATTGGAATTCGGCACGATCATGGTGGCGCGGTCGAAGGTCTCGATCTCGGTCGAACGCACGTTGATGCGCTTCACATGGCCCTGGTCGCCGCCCACCACCACCCAGTCGCCGACCCGGATCGCCCGCTCCCACAGGACGATCAGGCCCGAGACGAAATTGCTCACGATGGCCTGCAGGCCGAAGCCGATGCCGACCGAAAGCGCGCCCGCCACAATGGCGAATTTCTCCAGCCCGAGCCCGATATAGCTGAGCGAGAACGCCGCCGCCACGATGAAGCCCAGATAGCCCACGCTGGTGCGGATCGAATTGCGCAGGCCCGTGTCGAGGCGCGTCTGCGGCAGGAACTTCTGCTCCAGCCAGCGCTGGATCGTGCGCGTCAGGAACAGCCCGATTCCGAACGCCAGGATCGCCACCACGATATTGGACAGCGAGATCGTCACGTCCCCGACCTTGAAGCCGAAGAAGGCGGCGCGGAAATTGCCCAGCATGTCGCCCGATTCGATGCCCCAGGGCGCCAGCACCAGCATGACCCCGATGATCATCAGGCAGACCGTCGCGACGCCCGCCAGAAGCGTGCCGAACTGCTCCAGCGATTCGCGCCGCATGCCGAGGCTCGACACCAGCGCGCGCGCCAGCGCCGAGGGCGGCCGCAGCGCCGTCACCAGCCCCTCGTTGGCCAGCACGGTCAGCAGGTAGAACACCGCCCCGATGAAGGTCACCCAGACGACCTGCTCGACGATGAACGCCCCGAACGCCGCATAGCCGATCATCACCGACGCCAGGATCGCCGCGATCGCCGCCCAGGCGACGAGCCGCAGCGGCCCCCACCAGTCGCGCGCCGGCTCGACGCGCGGCCCGAGGCACTCGTCGTCGGCCTCGTCGCGCACCACGATGCCCTTGAGCGAGAAGCCCATCACCAGCGCGACCGCGAGCGCGCCGCCGCCCCGCACCGCCACCGCCACCGGCAGCGACACGGCGATGAGTTCGTTGGCCGCCTCCACCACCTTGGTGAGCGACATCAGCGCCGCCACCGCCACCACCAGCGCGGCCAGGCGCGTCGCCACGCCGTCGCTGAGATCGACCAGCCGCCAGTTCGGCTTGAACGGCGCCAGCAGCCCGCGCGTGATGCCCACCGCCAGGGCGATGCGCTGCACCGCGTCCACCATGGATTTCAGCAGCGGCTCGAGTCGCGGCCCCACCAGCTCGAAGCCCCGCAGCGCCTCCGCCAGCGCGAACACCGCCACGATCGGCACGACCGAGCTCACCAGCGCGACCCACAGCGCGCCCAGCACCTTCTGCAGCCGCGTCGGCTCCGCGATCGCCGACTCGCGGCTGAGCACCCGCTTGGCGATGCGCGACACGAACACGTACAGGAACACGATGATCGCCAGTATGGCCCCGAAGATCATGCCGCGCTGCGAGTGCAGCTTGGCGACGGCGGACGAAAACCAGTCGCCCCAGATCGTCCCGGCGGCGCGGAAATCCTGCGGCAGCTCGTCCAGCACCGAGAACCACAGCTGCGGGCTGAGAATGCTGTAGGAGCGCGCAAACAGCGCCCGGGTGAATTGCGCGCGCCGCCGCGACACGATCGAATCCACCGTCTGCTGCACCTCGACCTGCAGCAGCCGCGCGCGCTTCACGATGCCGTCGATGTCGTTGAAGACCTTCTGCTGCTCGGTCCGCTCGGCGTCGACGCTCGCCTCCTCGGGCGGCGCCTTGTCGGATTTCGGCCCGAGCTGGTCGAGCCGCGCCTTGGCGCTGTCGAGGCGCGGCGACATCAGGTCGATCACCGACTGGATGCGCTCCGACAGCGGGTCGAGCCCGCTGCGCGCATTGGTGAGCTGCTGGTCGTTGAGATCGTCGCGCCCGAGCGTCTGGGCGATCTGGTCGAGCGTCGCCCGCACGCCGTCGAGCGTCTGCGACGCCGTCTGCCGCGAGGCGTCGGGGGCGGCCTGCGCCCACGCCCCGGTCGCGCCCGCGAGCGCCAGCATCAGAAGCACGAGCGCGACACGCGCGCGCAGATATGAATTTTTCAGGAAATGGGGCACGTCTGCTCGCGGGATTGAGTGTCGCGGGATGGGGCGCTGGCGCGCCACTAGCGTGGAAAATCCGGTTTTCTTGCGGCCGCGCCCGAAGGCCCGGCCAGGGCGGGATAATCATGCAGCCGCCCGGCATGGTCGCGCACGCCGTCCGGCTCCAGATGATCGGCCGCCACCGAAACCTTGCCGAAGCCGCCCGGAATGTCGAGCACATAGGCGGGCTGGCACAGGCCCGAGACCGTGGCGCGCAGCCCGGCCACCAGCGCCCGCCCGGTCGCCAGATCGACGCGCAGATGCGAGGTGCCGGGCGCCAGATCGCCATGATGCAGGTAATAGGGCTTCACCCGCAGCTCGACGAAACGGCGCATCAGCTCCGCCAGCGTGGCGACGTCGTCGTTGACGCCGCGCAGCAGCACGCTCTGGCTCACCATCGCGATCCCGCCGTCCACCAGCCGGCCGACCGCCGCCTCGGCCGCCGGTCCGAGCTCGCGCGGATGATTGGCGTGCAGCGCCACATAGACGGTCCGGCCGAAATCCTTCAGGGCCGCCACCAGCTCGGCGTCGATACGGTCCGGATCGACCGCCGGCACCCGCGTATGGATGCGCAGCACCCGCACGTGAGCGATGCGCCCCAGCGCCTGCGTGATCTCGGCCAGACGCCGTCCCGACAGCGCCAGCGGATCGCCGCCCGTCAAAATCACCTCCCAGATGTCGGGCCGCCCCGCGATATAGGCGAGCGCCGCCTCGATCTTGTCGCGCGACAGCACCTGCTCGGCGCCCGGCCCCACCATTTCGCGGCGGAAGCAGAAGCGGCAATAGACCGGACAGACATGCAGAAGCTTCAGGAGCACGCGGTCGCGATAGCGATGCACGATCCCGTCCACGGGGCTGTGCGCGGCGTCGCCGATCGGGTCGGCCAGCTCCTCGGGCCGCGCGTCCGCCTCGCGCAGGTCGGGCACGAACTGCCGGGCGATCGGATCGTCGGGATCGTCCGGATCGATCAGCGCCGCCATCGCGGGCGTGATCGAGACGGCGTAGCGCCGCGCCAGATCCTCGAGCGCGGGCGCATCCGCCGGCGCCACGAGCCCCGCCGCCGCCAGATCCTCGATCCGGGTCAGGCTGCGGCTCATGGTGCGGGCCCCGCGACCGGCGTCCACAGCACGTCCTCGATCCGTCCCGCCCCGGTCGCCAGCATGACCAGCCGGTCGAAGCCGAGCGCGATCCCGCTGGCCTCCGGCATGATCGCCAGAGCCGCCAGAAAATCCTCGTCGAGCGGAAAATCCTCGCCATAAACGCGCCGCCGCTCCGCCATCTCGGCCTCGAACCGGCGCCTCTGCTCGGCCGGGTCCGTCAGCTCCCCGAAGGCGTTGGCGAGTTCGACCCCGCAGGCGTAGAGCTCGAACCGTTCGGCGAAGCGCGGATCGGCGGGGCGCCGCCGCGCCAGCGCCGCCTCGCTGGCGGGGTAAAGGTCCAGCACGGTCGCGCGGCCGATCCCGAGCTTCGGCTCGATCCGGTCGGACAGGATCTTGCTGAACAGGTCCGACCAGCCGTCGTCCGGGCTCACCCGCAGGTCGAGCCGCTGCGTCTCGCGCGCCAGGGCCGCCACGTCGTTCGGCGCGCCGCCGGACCCCAGCGTGGCGTCGAGATCCACCCCGGCATGGCGCAGGAACGCCTCGCTGACGCTGAGCCGCTCGGGCGCCAGCGCCGGGTCGCAGGCGAGGCCCCGCCAGGTCAGGCGCGTCGCCCCCGCGGCCTCCGCCGCCAGCCCCAGCAGGGCGGCGCAATCGGCGATCAGCGTCTCATAGGCCTCGCCCGCCCGATACCATTCCAGCATGGTGAATTCGGGATGATGCAGGGGCCCGCGCTCGCCGTTGCGGAATACGTGGCCGAGCGAATAGAGCCGGGTCTCGCCCGCCGCCAGCAGCTTCTTGCAGGCGAATTCCGGCGAGGAATGCAGGTAGAGCGCCCGCCGGCCCCCGTCGGGCGACAGGAGTTCGGTCGCGAAGGCCCCGATATGCGCCTCGTTGCCCGGACTCGCCTGCAAGGCCGCGGTTTCGACCTCCTCGAAGCCCCGGGAGTCGAAAAAAGCGCGAAAAGCCGACCGGATTCGCCCGCGCGCCTTGAGCCGCGGCCGTCGATCGGCGTAGACGTGGGGGGCCCACCAGGGGGACGCGCCCGGGGGCGCGGGGGAATTCATTCGGCCTTGGCTCTCGGGTAGGGCTGGCGCTGGCGCGCAAGTCGGCTATTAATGCGCCGCGCTTCTGGTCCGCAGATCAATAGGCTGACCGGCTCCGGTCATCAATCGAGGAATATCCACGTGAAAGTCATCGCCAGTTCGATCCGCAAGGGCAACATCATCGAGCGTGAAGACGGTCAGCTCTATGTCGTTCTGTCGGCTGAGAGCTTTCACCCGGGCAAGGGCACGCCCACGACCCAGATCGACATGCGCCGCATTTCCGACGGCGTGAAGACCACCGACCGCTACAAGACGACCGAACAGGTCGAGCGCGCCTATGTCGAGGACAAGGACTACAGCTTCCTCTACCAGGACGGCGACGGTCACCATTTCATGAGCACCGAGAACTACGAGCAGGTCATGGTCCCGGAGGACGTGATCGGCTCCCAGGCGGTCTATCTGCAGGAAGGCATGAAGGTCATCCTGTCGGTCTTCAACGGCGTGCCGGTCGCCATCCAGCTTCCCGCCCGCGTCACGCTGGAAGTCGTCGAGACCGAGCCGGTGGTGAAGAACCAGACCGCGTCCTCGTCCTACAAGCCCGCCAAACTGTCGAACGGCGCCCGCGCCCTCGTGCCGCCGCATATCCAGCCCGGCACCCGCGTGGTCATCCAGACGGAAGACGGCTCCTACGTCGAGCGCGCCAAGGACTGAGCCTGGCGGCGCGGCCCCGCCCGCCCGGCGTCGCCGACACGCCTGCACGAAATCGTTCGCCCGCCCATGATGGGCAGGAACCAAGAGCGCTGACTTGACATTCACCGGCAGCGAGGCGGTTTGCGCCTCGCCGCCGGAGCGACCATGTCAGAACCACGCGTAGAAGCCGCCGCAGCAGCCGCGGACGCCATCCCCACCCCCACCCGACCCGCGCTCAAGAGTTTCGTCCGGCTGGCCTTGCGTTTCTGGCGCGAAGACGCGGCGAAACAGGCCTGGCTTCTGACCGCCGGCGTGCTCGGCCTGGCGCTCGCCACGCTGGCCACCCAGATCGCCATCAACCGCTGGAACCGGTTCTTCTTCGACGCGCTCGACGCGCGCAACGGCCATAACATTCTCATCGGCGTCGGGCTGATCGCCGGGCTCGCGCTGATCTCCACCATCGTGGCGGTGTGTCTCGTGCATTTCCGCATGCGCACCCAGGTGCGCTGGCGCCAATGGCTGACGCGCCGCCTCGTGCGCGACTGGCTGACGGAACGGCGCTTCTACCAGCTGACCATCGTGGGCGGCGAGGACGTCAATCCCGAATACCGCATCGCCGACGACATGCGCATCGCCATCGAGCCGCTGGTGGATTTCGCCATCGGGCTGCTGACGGCCTTCCTGTCCGCCGTCGCCTTCATGGGCATCCTGTGGGTCGTGGGCGGCGCCATCGATGTCACGATCGGCGGCGCGACCTACAGCATTCCGGGCTACATCGTCTGGGCGGCGATCCTTTACGCGTCGATCACCTCCGGGGCCATGGTGCTGATCGGCCGTCCGCTGATCACGCGCGTGGATGAGAAGAACGCCGGCGAGGCGCAGTTCCGTTACGAGATGACGCGGGTGCGCGAAAGCGCCGAA
>JAIEQX010000340.1 GCA_019747375.1 Beijerinckiaceae bacterium
CCTTCCTTCGGGGTCTCGTAGATCCAGTCCTCCATGCGCGAGGCGGCGCCCTCCTTGGCGAGCGTCGCTTCATATTCGGCGCGGATGTAGGGATCTTCCTCGTCGTAGGGAATCGCATTGCCGCCGTCGCGGATGTCGATGGCGCCGAGATCGCGTTCCTTCTCGCCCGGACGCCCCGGCCTGCGGCCGCGCGCATTGTTGGGGCCGAACCATGCGGTCATGCGCAATGGTCCCTTGCTGACGCCGAAATGCTGGTGATACCAGTCGCCGCTCATCGGCGCGGCGCTGACCATGCCGACGGGTTCGTAATCGACGCGGAAGACCTGGTCGGCCTTGCCGTCCTTCCAGGGCGTCGTGCCGAGTTCGGACGGCCAGGTGTAGGTGTAGCCCTTGCCGTTGACGCAGATCAGCACCGCGGCGGAGCCGTGCTTGTGCGCCTTGGAATAGCGCCCCGTCTCGTGCTGGCCGATCCAGAGATAGAAGCGGTTTCCGGCCATGTGCGGCTCGATGCGGCGGTAGCCGGGCGAGCGGCGGTTGTCGAGCGGCAGCTCGCAATTCATGATGTCCGGGACCATGTTGGTGCGCCGCATCGCCAGCCCGCGGACGGGATCGGAGGCGATGTCGTCCTTCGGCTTGAAATAATCCTGGTCGTCGTTGAAGCGGTCGCGGAACGCGTAGGGCGTGTTGAAGATGAAATCCTCGTTGCCGTAGAGGTTCATGGCGTTGGGCGCCGAGGTGCCGGCGAGCAGCAGCGCGGGCGACGACGAGGCGTTGACGATGCGATGGAAGGCATTCAGCGGAATGGCGAAGAGCGAGCCCTTCTGCCATTCGAAAATGTGCTTCTTGCCGCCCTCCTGCCAGACCTCCGTGGTGCCGCGTCCCTCGATGACGAGATATTGCTCCTCGTAGAGATGGCGCTCGACGTTGAGCGCGCCGCTGCCCGGAACCTCGACCACATAGGAGCCCCACAGGCCTTCCGTGCCGAAGAGCTGGATGAACGAGCCCTTGCCGCCGAGCCGGCTCCAGGGCTTTAGCGGCAGGTTCTGGACCTTGCTGACGCCGACCGCGCGCACGATCGGGATTCCCTGCTCTTCCATGAAGACGTCATACGGCATGGGCGGACGCTTGAACGTGCCGAGGCCGGCCTTCTTGGTGAGGCCCGAGGGCTCGTGCCAATGTTCGTCGCTCGCGGCGTCGTGGGGCGCGTCATGCGGCATGTTTCAATCCTCCCTTTTCTTGTCCGCTTTTTTGAGGGTCTGCCCGTCTCTCCGGACGGCGCCCCGCGAACGCTTGAGGCAGGATCGAACAAATCCTTCGTCATGACAATGTCCGATGACGACAAGGCTCGCGCTTGCCAAGCGGACCCGCAGCCCGAATAATGCCGTCGCGCGGGTTCTGGGGAGGACCACGCGCCGAGCCACGCCGCAAAGGCGGGCCGCAAAATGTACGGGAGGCCGCTTTGATCATTCGCGACTACGCATCGCATCCGAATGTCATGCGCAAGGAAGATCCCACCTGGAAATTCGCCCTCGGGGCGAGCCCGGTGACCGAAGGCTCGATCCTGCGCATCGCGGACGAGCAGGGCAACGAGGGTTTCGGCTACGCCTCGGCCACGCCCCACATGGGCTCCATCAAGGAAACGCTGGAAGCGGAGCTCAAACATCTGCGGCCGCATGTGATCGAGCAGGACGCCGACGCGATCGGGGCGATCTGCGCCGCCATGGATCGCGCGCTGCGCGGCGCCCCGCAGGCCAAGGCGGCGGTGGATTGCGCGCTGCACGACCTTCTGGCGCGGCGGCTGGGCGTGCCCCTCTATCAGCTGTTCGGCGGCAAGATGCGCGACAGCGTGCCGATCCTGCGCATCCTGGCGATCAAGAAGCCCGAGGAGATGGCCGCGCAGGCGCAGAAGCTCGTCGACCAGGGCTATCGCTATCTGAAGATCAAGGTGCATGGCGAGGTGGCGGAGGATGTGGCGCGCGTCGCGGCGATCCGGCGCCGCGTCGGCCCCGACGTGCATCTGACCATCGACGCCAATCAATCCTACACGACCAAGGACGCGATCATCGCGATCAACCGCATGGCGGAGTTCGACATCGATCTCGTCGAGCAGCCGGTGCCGGCCGATGATTTCGAGGGCCTGTCGCTGGTCACCCGCACCGTGCCGGTCACCGTGGAGGCCGACGAGGCGGCGGGCTCGCTGTCGGAAATCTACCAGCTGGTGACGCGCCGCGCCGTCGACGCCGTCAGCCTGAAGATCCCGAAGCTCGGCGGCTTCCGCAACACGATCGCGGCGGCGCGCATCTGCGAGCAGGGCGGAATCGCCTATCGGCTCGGCGCAGCCGTCGGCCCGCGCCTGCTGGCGGTCCACGGCCTGCATCTCGCCTGCGCGCTGCCGGGCGTCACCTACGCCTGCGAACTCGGCGAATTCGCGCGCCTGCTCGACGATCCGTTCGAAGGCGTCGAGATTGTCGACGGCGCGCTGCATCTGCCGCGCGGACCCGGCTCCGGCGTCACCTGGACGGGTCCCTGATCCCGCATCCACCGATCGTTTCAACCCGAAAAGGGGCTCACATGAAGGCCAGCAAGTCGTCGCCGTTCCGGTTCGTCCTCGGCGCTCTCGCGGCGTCGTTCGCGCTCGTTTCCGCGGGCGCGACCGCGCAGGAGATTCTCACCAGCCGCGCGCCGAACCGCGAGCAGCTGCTGATCGAGGGCGCGCGCAAGGAAGGGCAGGTGGTTCTCTATTCGGCCGCCATCGTCAATCAGGCGCTGCGTCCCATGGCTGCGGCCTTCATGAAGAAATATCCCTTCGTCAAGCTCACCTACTGGCGCGGCGACACCGAAGAGATCGTGGCCAAACTCTCGGCCGAAGTGCGGGCCAAGAACGTGGTGGCGGATCTCGTGGAAGGCACGGGCGTGGGCGAACTCGCGGTCGAGGCCGGGCTGACCGTGCCGTTCACGACGCCCGCCGCCGACGAGCTGCCCGAGCAATATCGCGATCCGCGCGGCAATTGGGTGAGCACGCGCATCAGCTATTTCGGCATCGCCTACAACACCCGGCTGGTGCCGCCCGACCAGGTTCCGAAAAGCTACGACGACCTGCTCGATCCGCGCTGGAAGGGCAAGCTCGCCTGGCGCATCGGCACATCGAGCGGCACGCCCTTGTTTCTCACCGGCATCAGGCTGGCGCGCGGCGAGGAAGAGGCGGCCAGATATTTCGACAAGCTCTCCGAACAGAAGATCGTCAATTTCGGCTCGGGCAGCGCGCGCACTCTGGTGGATCGCGTGATCGCCGGCGAGTTTCCCATCGCGCTGAACATTTTCGCCCATCATCCGCTGATCAGCAAAGCCAAGGGCGCGCCGGTCAATTCGCAATTGCTCGAGCCCGTCAACACGACGGCCGGAACCATGGTGGTGCCCAAGGGCGTGAAACATCCGCATGCGGCCATGCTGCTGGCCGATTTCATCGTCTCGAAGGAGGGACAGGAAATTTTCGCCAAGGCCGAATATTTCCCCGTGCGGACCGATGTCGCGCCGCTGGAGGTGCTGGCCCCCATCGTGCCGAAGACCGCGGGCGTGAAGGAATTGTTCGTCAGCTCCGAGACGCTCAACCGCTACACGGAAAGCTCGCAGAAAATCTTCGAGGACAAGTTCCGCTAGGGCGGCGCCCCGACGGCGCCGGCTCGACATTTCTCCGGGAGATGGATGGACGATCTTGACCACACAATCGGATGAAGCGCCGCGGCCCGGCGTGATGTTTCCGGGCCTGCGCCTGCCCGACGCGCTCCGGATTTCGCCGCTGGTCCTGATCCTGATCGCCATCCTGCTGGTGCTGATCGTCCCGCCGGTGATCTTCCTGGTGAACGCCAGCTTTCACGAAACGCTGCCGGACGGATCGAGCGGCGCCTTCACGCTGCGCTTCTACCGGCAGCTGGTCTCGGGCCGGTTCTTTCTGCCGAGTCTCGCCAATACGATGATCTATGCCTGCGGGTCCGCGGCGATCGCGATCTTCATCGGCACCGTGCAGGCCCTGATCGTGGAGCGCACCAATGCGCCGGGCCGCAAGCTGGCCTTTCTGGCCGCCATCATCTCGCTCGGGGTCCCGCATGTCCTCTACACGGTGGCGTGGCTGCTGCTGCTTGGCCGCGCCGGTCCGGTCAACGATCTCATCAAGACGCTGTTCGACCAGCACCAGGCGCTCAACGTCTATTCGCTCTGGGGCATGATGCTGATCGAGGGCGTCGGCTTCGTGCCGCTCACCTTCCTGCTGATGTCGGCGGTGCTGCGCTCCACCGACGCCTCGTTCGAGGAAGCCGCCATGATGTCGGGCGCAAGCCCGATGCGGGCGTTCCGGGACATCACGCTGCGGATGGCGCTGCCGGCGCTGTGCGGGCTGACGCTGCTGATCTTCGTCAAGGCGTTCGAATCCTTCGAAGTGCCGGCGCTGGTGGGGCTCGCCGGCAATGTCAGCGTCATCACCACGATGATCTACCAGAGTTCGCGCCGCGCCGGTTCGCCCGACTATGGCGAGGCGGGCGCCTATTCGATCTGCCTCGTGGTCATCCTGTTCTTCCTGATCGTCTGGCAGAACCGGCTGTCGCAGAATGCGCAACGCTACCAGACCATCACCGGAAAGGGCTTCCGGCCGCGGCTGATCGATCTCGGGCCGTGGCGCTTCGCGGCCTCCGCGGTGCTGATCGGCCTGTTCCTCGCCGTTACGGTCGTTCCGGTCGGCATGCTGGTCTTCACATCGTTCCTGCCGTTCTACGAAGGCGTGACGCTGGATTCCTTCAGCCGCATGGCGCTCGACAATTACGCGCTGCTGATCGGGCCGGGCTCGTTTCGCGATTCCATCGTCAACACGCTCGTGCTGGGCGCCGCGACCGCGACCCTGGTGGTGCCGTTCACGGCGCTCTGCGCTTGGCTGGTGGTGCGGCGCGCGCCCGGCGCAGCCATGCTGGACCAGATCGCCGCCGTGCCGCTGATCTTTCCCGCCATCATCCTCAGCGTGGCGTTTCTCGACGTGTTCGTGAACATGTCGATCCCGCTCTACGGCACGCTGCTGTCGGTCATCATCGCGTCGTCGGTGCGCTATCTGCCCTATGGCATGCGTTACGCCTTTGCGGGCACGATGCAGATTCATTCGGATCTGGAGGAAGCCGCGACGATCTCGGGCGCCACCAGGGCCCGGATCTTCTTCCGGGTGCTCGTGCCGCTGCTCGCCAGCGCGCTGATCAGTTCATGGCTGCTGATCTTCCTGCTGTCCACGCAGGCCGTGTCGCTGCCGCTGCTGCTGGTGGGGCCGGGCTCGGAAGTCATGTCCGTGACATTGTTCGAGCTCTGGCAGAACGGCCAGGTGACGGAGCTCGCCGCCATGGGGGTCTTGTGGATCGCGCTCATGACCATGGTGAGCGTCGCCTTCCACATGCTGACGCGCCGCCACCAGATGGCGGTCTAGCGGCGCCGCGATCCCTGCCCCTCGCCGGGATCGACGCGCGCGGATGCTCAGCGATTCGTCTTTTGCCGCAGGCCTGCGCGCTCCATGCGCGGCAGCAGCTCGTCGCGGATATGCGGAAAGTCGTCGATGTAATTGATCATCCCGCAGGCGAGTCCGTCGAGGCCAAAGTCGCTGAGCTTCTGGAAGGTCTCGACGGCGTCGTCGTAACTGCCGATCATCGGATAGCCGGCGCCGCTGATGAGGCGGGCCTTCAGATCCGTCTGTTCCTTCATCCAGGTGTTGAGACGCGTGCCGCGAAAGCCGGCCGCATATTCGGCGGCTTCCCAGTCGCCTTTCTCGTGCACGATGTAATGATGATAATCCTGCGCTTCCTTGCGGGTCTTGCGCACCATCAGGTGACAGCTGGCGAAAATGTTGCGGAGCTGGCCGGGAGGCGCCATGGAGCGGAAGGACTCGATCTTGGGCGGCAGGTCCTCGAGTTTCGGTATCGAGGTGAAGAGGCAGTCGGCATTGTCGGCCGCAAACGATCGCCCGGTTTCGGAATTGCCGGCGCTGACGAGAATCGGCCGCGTGCCCCACCAGGGCTTCGGCTTCCCGAGCACCGCCTTCAGTCTGTAATAGCGGCCCTCGTAATCGAAGGGCTCGTGCTCCGACCAGATGCGCTTGACGATGTCGATCCATTCCTGGCTGTAGGCGTAGCGATCGTCATGTTCCTGCAGTTCGACGCCGAACATGCCGAATTCCACCGGGTTCCAGCCCGACACGATGTTGAGCCCGAACCGGCCGTGGCCGATGTGGTCGGCCGTGACCATCTGCTTGGCGGCGAAGACCGGATTGACGAAGGCGACGTGCAGCGTGCCGAACGTCGTGATCTCCTTCGTGGAGGCGAGCAGGCCGCAGGCCCAGGTCAGGGTCTCGAAGGTCGTTCCCTGCGTGTCGCTTTCGCCCTGGTAGCCGTGCCATCGGCCGATCGGCAGAAGAAACTCGAGGCCCGCCTCGTCGGCCAGCTGCGCGGCCCGGACGTTATTGTCCCAGGAGGCGTTCCAGCGTTCCGGCGCCAAGGTCAGGCTCAGTCCGCCCGAGCAGTTCATGCCGAACAGTCCGAGCTTGAACCTGTTCTGATTGTAGATGCGGGTCTGGTCGCGATTGGCCACCATGACGGTCCGTCCTCCCTCTTGCATCCGGCGTTCTGATCGACGCCTGCGCCCGGCATGATATCGCCGCGACGGGCAAACACAAATCGACCGGACGCGCAGGCGGCGATCATCTTGGCCATGGAACAAGCGGCCGCGTTGAAGGTTGACTCCGTTCGCTTCGCTATCTTTGTCGGGAGATGTCATGTCCTATCAGAACAAGCTTCTCTCCAGGCTGTCGGCGGACGACCGCGACCGGTTCGCGCCGCTGATGCAGAAGATCGAACTCGAGGAAAAGCAGATTCTCCTCGAGCCGCGCCAGGTCATCGATTACGTCTATTTTCCCGAGACCAGCATCTGTTCGATGCTGGCCGCGACGGAGAAAAAACCCGCGATCGAAGTCGGCATGTTCGGCTACGAGGGCATGTCGAATTTCGTCACCCGCCCGGGCGATCGCAGCTATCTGCGCACCACCGTCCTGCTGCCGGGCGAAGCCTGGCGCATCTCGGCGGCGCCCTTTGCGGAAGCGCTTTCGGTTCTGCCCACGCTCAACGAATCGGTGCTGCGCTTCAAGGATGCGCTGGCGATCCAGTTCGCCTATACGTCCTTCGCCAACGGGAGCTTTTCGATCGAGCAGAGACTCGCGCGCTGGCTCCTGATGATGCAGGACAGGGCGCGGCGCGATGTCTTCACGCTCGTGCACGACACGATGGCGGGGCTGCTCGCGGTGCGCCGTTCCGGCATCACCAACGCCACGCATGTCCTGGAAGGCGAGGGCGCCATCAGGACGACGCGCGGCTCGATCACGATCCGCGACCGGGACAGGCTGATCGCGCTCGCGGGCGAAAGCTATGGTTCGGCCGAATATGCCTACAGCATGCTTTTTCCGACCGATCAGCGCGCGACCGGGAAATAACGGTCGAGCCAGTCGGTCAGCACGTGATGAACGCGCGTGTTCGAGTCCGCGAACATGAAATGATCGGTGTCGGCGAACAGGTGCAGCTCGGCGGGTTGCCCGGCCTTCTGGAACATGGCGATCGATTGCTCGGTCGGGGTGACGCTGTCCTGTGCGCTGTGAAGCAGCAGGACGGGGCGCGGCGCAATCCTGCCGATCACGTCCTCGGCGCGGAAATCGAACATGCTCTGGGCGGTGTCGTGCGGGAAGGTCTGCACCGAACGGTCGACCACATGGGTGCGAAGCCCATGGGGAATCGGCACGATGTCGTAGCGCGAGACCATCATGGCCTGCCCGGTCCTTTCGCGATGCAGCCGGCCCGCCTCCAGCATGGCGAGAAATTTCGCATTGGCCCCGGGCGTGTCGTGCTGGCCCTGGAACTTGCGCTCGCCATGGCCCCAGCCCGAGGCCGACACGCAGGCCGCGACGCGCTCGTCGACGCCGGTCGTGTAGACCGCGACCGCGGCGCCGAAACTGCTGCCCAGCACGGCGATGCGGCTCGCGTCCACGGCCGGATGATCCGACAGGAAGCTCACGACATTGCGCGTGTCGCTGACCTGGTCGAGGCAGATGATGCGGCCCTTCTCGCCGCCGCTGGCGCCGCAGCCGCGCATGTCGAAGCGGATCGTTACATAGCCGAGCTTCGACAGCATGGCGCAGGGCCTGGTTACATTGCCGGCGTCCATGTTGCTGCCGAAGCCGTGCAGGACCACGATGGCGGGACGCCTTTCGCCCGGCCGCATGTCGTCCGGCGTTGTGAGCACGGCCGCGAGTTCGAGCCCGTCGGAGGGGATCGTCAGTCTGGTGTCCACGCTTGGGCTCCTGCTCTTACTTGGCGAGTTCGATGACGTCCTTCGGGGCGGTCACGACTTTCACGGTGATGCGCGCGAGCTCCTCGTGCGACATGGGCTCGATGGTCAGCCGGAGGCGCGCCGCATCGGCCAGGAAATCCTTGTCCTTCATGGTTTTCTCGAAGGCCGCGCGCAGCATCGCGACGCGGTCGGCGGGCACGCCGGGCGGCAGGAAGACGCTGCGGCCGAAGTCGGATTCGGCCGAGAGGAATTCCGCCACCTGCTTGTGCAGCGGGTCGGTCATGAGTTCGGCCAGCGTCGGCACGTCGGGCGCGCTCGGGTCGCGGGTGATCGAGGCGAAGACCACGGGCTTGATGCGGCCGTCCGCGATGGCTTCCGGCATGGCGAGCTGGACGCTGACCCAGGAGGCGCCGCGGCCCTCGATCTCGCCGCGCTCCATCGCGAGGTTGAGGTCGGCCGCGCCCTTGTAGCCGGTGACGATCTTGTATTTCGTGCCCAGGAACTTGTTGAGCAGATTGGGCACGATGTAGGTGGGCGACGAGGGCCCGGTGGCGCCGATCACCACCTCGGTGGTCTTGGCCTGCTCGATCGTGGTCGCCTTGGCCTTGTGCCAGATCGCCAGCATGTTGCGCACCGGCGACATGTTGCCGAGCCACAGCCATTGGCGCGCGTCATATTTCGCGTAAGCGGGCTGCAGCACCTGGTTCAGCACGATGGTCTGCTGGGTCATCGCCATGTTGAGCCCGTCGGCCGGCATGACGCTCTGGATCGTGTTGGCGAGTTGCAGGCCGCCCGATTGTCCGCCCGTGTATTTGATGATGATCTTCGGGCTTTCGGGAATGTATTTCGGCATGTGTTCGGCCAGCACCTGCGCGTAGGGCCCGAAGCTGCCGCCGGGGTCGGAGCCGACGATGAAGGTGATGAGCTTGCCGCGGTAGAAATCCGCCAGCGCGTCGGCGCGCGCGGATGCGGTCGGCAGCAGGGCCGCGAGGGCCAGGCAGAGATAGGCGGGCGCCCTTGCGCTCATGATCATGCGTCTCCTCCATGGTCGCGCCGTTGCGGCGTCGCATCTTGTCGTGTCAGGCCGGTACCGGAACGCCGCGCGCGGCCGCGATCCCGGTCAGTTCGCGCCAGAGTTTTTCGGGAATGCGCACGCCCTCGCGCG
>JAIEQX010000339.1 GCA_019747375.1 Beijerinckiaceae bacterium
GCCATGCGGACCGGTTCCGGCTGGCGGAAGGTCTCGGCGCGCGGAGTCTCGACGGCGCGTTCGGCGATGCGAACGGGCTCAGAGCGACGCGCGACGGGTGTGGGCTCGGCGACGTCATAGGCGCGTCCCGAACGGGCGACGATGTCGGTCAGCTCGTTCAGGGCCTTGATCTGCTCGGCGACGACGCGGCGCATGGCGGACGCCTGTTCGGCGGTCTCGCGCGGGAGTTCGACGGCGCCGCGGCGCAGTTCCTGACGGGTGTTCTCCAGCTCGCGCTGGATCTCGCCCGACACGCCGCGCATTTCCGCAGCGGACGCCTTGAAGCGGTCGATCGCGGAGCTGAAGATCTGGTTCATCTCCGTATTGGCCTGCTCGTAGGCGGCGCGCAGGGCGGCGGCGGTGCGCTCGCGCTCCTTGCCGCTCGTGGCGCGCACTTCCTCGAACTGCTGGTCGATCATGCCGACCACCGATTGCGTCGAGTCGGACAGGAAGCTGCCGATTTCGCGCGCCCGGACTTCCGCGCGGCGGAAGGACTCGTCGATGAGGCTCGAGAAGGAGCGCATGACATTGTCGAAATCTTCCGTGCGCGTGCCGACGGCGGCCAGGATGGTTTCGAGCGACTGGCGCCGAGCTTCCAGCGCGGCGTCGAGATCGACCTGCGTGCGGGCGACCTGCTGGGTGACGGCCGCCAGACCCTGGTTCGACGCTTCGAGGCGATTTGCGATGGCGTCGGCGCTGCCCAGGGTGCCTTCGGCGGTCTGGGACAGGGCCGCGACCTGCGTCGAGACGGCGTTGAGCGCCGTGTCGAAGTTCTGGACGCGATCCGACAATGAGCTTTCGATCATCGACAGATTGTTTCCGGCGTCGCCCACGACCTGCTGGAGCGCGAGGCTGGTCTGCGCCAGCTGGTCGAGAACGCCCACGATTTCGGCGCGCAGCGAGTCCTTCGTCGACAGAAGCACGTCGACCGAATTGTGCGCCGAATGCTCGATGGCGTTGCGCAGCCCGACCGATGACTGGTCGATGGCGGACGTCAGCTCGATCTGCTTCTGGCCGAGATGCTGCACGATGGCCGAACCGCGGTTCTCGATCGCATGGGTGACGACTTCGCCGACGCTGGCGAGCTCGTTGATAATCTCGCTGCCACGCGACGTGAGCAGTTCGACCAGCATCGGGCCCTGGGTCTCGAACAGGTTCTGCAGGTCGACGGACCGCGACGCGATCGTCTCGTGCAGGGCTTCGCCACGCTCGCGCAGGCGGCTGGTGAGCTGTTCGAGGCGGGAGTCGAGCGACGTCGCCAGATCGGCGCCGTGGCGCTCGAGCGTGGAATTGATGTCGCCCAGACGCGCCGCGAGCGTGTCGTCGATCTCCGCCACCTTGGCGCCGAGCGTGTCGGCGACGGCGCGGCCGCGGGTGTCGAGCTCGCTCGATACGGCGTCGAGACGTCCGACCACGCGCTCTTCGAACGTGGTGATGCGATTGTCGAGCGTATCGGCGATTTCCGTCGCGCGACCGCCGAGCGTCTCGTTGATTTCCTGCGCCTTGGCCGAGAGAGTTTCGGTGAGGGCGGTCGAACGGTTGAGCAGGATCTCGTCGATCTCGGCCGCCTTGGCGTCGAGAGCCTTGGTGACCTGACGGCCGCCGTCGCCGAGCACCTGCGCGACTTCCAGCGCGCGATGCGCCAGCGTTTCGTTGAGGGCTTTCGCGCGGGCGTCCAGACCATTGTCGATCTTGGAGATGAGGCCGTCGAGCGACTGCGCGATCTCCTGCGCCTTGGAGGCTGCGCGTTCGTCAAACTCGCGCACCCGCGTTTCGAGCAGATTCGCGGTCTCGTCCGTGCGCTGGGTGAGGCGGTCGTGGAAGGCCGCGCCGTGGACCGTGAAGGCGGATTCCACCGAGGCGAGGCGGTCGGCGACATCGCTGGTGAAGCGGTCGGAATGCGTCGCGATCTGGCCGGTGAGCACTTCGCCATGTGTGACGATCGTGTTCTCGAAGGCGACCAGGCGCTCGGCCAGTTCGCCGCTGATGCGATCGCCGTTCTCGATGACGCTCGATTCGAAAATCGCCAGGCGGTCGGCCAAGGTCTCGGTCACGCGGCCGCCCTGGGCCAGCACCGTCGCCTCGAAGGCGTTGAGACGCTCGGCCAGATGCTCGGTGACGCGGTCGCCATGGGTCGCAATGGCGTTGATCGCGTCCTCGGCCGAATTGGCGAAGCGGCTTGTGAGGTCGGTGGCTTCGCGCTCGAGATGATCGCGCAGCTGGACATGGTGGGTTTCGAGCTGCGAGGCGAGCTCGTGGCCGGACGTGTGGAACAGGTCGTAGATCGTGTTGGCGCGTTCGGCGATGGAGGCCGAAATGCGGTCGCCCGTGGCGCCCAGCTTCTCTTCCAGTTCGCCGCCGTAGACGGTGATCGTCTGGTCGATCTTCTCGCCGGTCGCCGCAAGGCGGCCCGAGAGATCTTCGCCGCGCGACGAAATCGTGTCGGCGATGCGGGCGCCGGTTTCGTCGATGCGGGCCGCGACTTCATTGCCGCGCGTCGCGAGATCGGCCACGAGGGATTCGCCCGTCGCCTTGAGGCGCTGGTCGAGTTCGTCGATGCGGCCGCCGAGCGCATTGGTGACCAGTTCGGTCGCGCTGGTGAGTTTCGCCGTAACGTCGTCGCCCGTTTCGGCGAGACGGCCGACAATGTCGCCGCCATGCGCGGAAATGCGCTCGACGAGGTCGTCGCCGGTGCGCGACAGGGTGATCGAAATCTCTTCGCCCTTTTCGCCCAGCAGAGAGCTGACGCGCGTGCCGGCGTCGCCGACGCGGTCGGCGATCGACGTGCTGGCCATTTCGAGGTCGCGCGAGAGCGCCTCATGCGCGCCGGAAATTGCCTGGCGGACACGGTCGGCATTGATCACGATGGCTTCGCGCTCGGACGAAAGTTCATCGATGAGCGAGCGGATGCGCCGCTCGTTGTCGGTGTAGGAGCGCTCGAGGTTCGACACTTCCGAGCGCACGACGGTCTCGAGCTCGCTGGCGCGGGCCAGGGCGCGCTCGATGCCGTCGCCCATGGAGGCGACCTCGCGGCGGATGGCCTGCGAAAGCGTGACGACCTGTTCGGTCGCCATGGCTTCCGGCTCGGCCAGACGCATGGCGACTTCCGTCATGGCGCGGGCGGTCAGGCGCATTTCCTGCGCGCGGCGCATCAGCGTCGCGGTGACGAAGAAGAACACCACCGGACCAAGGCCCGCAATGGCGAGCATCACGAGGTCCTGCGGGGTCGGAGACGAGAGACCGGTGGCGTAGAGCCCGACAAGTCCGAGCCAGATCACGGATCCCAGGCCGGCGACGACGAGGGGCGTCGCGCTGGGGCGCACCTGCAATGTCTGAAGGATCTGGCCGACGGAGCGGCGGTCATCATTGGCCGGCGAGGAGGGCGCGACCGCGCGGGCGTCGGCCTGGCTCTCGGCGCGGGCCTCGTTCGTGCGGGTTTCCTGCGCGCGAACTTCGGCGCGGGTCTCCTGAGCGCGCGTTTCCTGCGCCTGTCGCTGGCGCGGCATCAACTCGCGCTCGCTGATTTCGGGTAGTTTCGCGACCGCCCGGTCCACCGGCTGGTTCGAGCGATCCGCCTGTGCGGCTGGCCGTTCGGCCTCTTCCGCTGGGGACGGTCCGACTGGCTCCGGCGCCTGGGTCAGATTAAGCGCTTCTTCGATCGCCGACAGCGCCGCCGCAGTCGGATCCTGAGCCTTGGGTTGTGTGGCCATCGTCTCGCCTCTTCAAACACACCACTTCACCGGCGCAACGCCGGTGGCCTGCCGCAAGCGATCCACCCCGTCTATCGGCCTCGAGCGGAGCGCAAGCGTTAACTAATCGTCAATGTATAGAAGATGCGCCTGCGAAGAAACCTAGGCCGTGCCCCATCGGCAAACGTCGTTAACGGAGCCTTCACCATGTTGAAGGATCTTTTAGCGATTGCGGGGTCCTCAACGAGTTCGCAGAGGGTCGCGCGCATAATGCCAGACTTGCGGGATTCGGCGGAACGCCCCTCCCTTGAAGGCATGGAGCAGCGATATGTCGAGCCAGACAGCCAAAAGCGTGGCGGTAACCGAGGCCTTTACGCAGCTGGAGGCAAGGCCGTTCCAACGCGCCGGCATGGCGCTCGACCTGGTGTACCTCGCACGCCAATCACTTGGGGATAAGAAGCTCGAGACCGAGCTTCTGGCCCTGTTCGACCGTCAGTCCGGACAGGTCATCGAGCGACTCACCCATATAAAGCCGGATGCGGACCCGCAATGGCCGCGCGACCTCGCCCACACGCTGACAGGCTCGGCGCGGGCGGTGGGCGCGCATGGCGTGGCGGCGGCCTCGCAGGCCTACGAGGCCATGCTGGGGCAGAGCTATGAGCCGGCCGCGCTCGCGACCGCGCTCCAGATCCTGGCGGAAGAGGTCGAGATCGCCCGCGCCTGCATCCGCGACGTTCTCGCCTGACGCTTCGTCTCGCCAAGCGCGCTGCAATAAGCTATCGACACCCGGCAGCGCGGCCACGCCCGCGCATTGGTTTTCCTGCCGGACGAGAGCTTCGCCATGGTTCAGATCACTTTCATCGATTCCACCGGTCAGTCGCGTTCGGTTTCCGCCGACGAGGGGTCGACCGTCATGGAGGCGGCGCTCCGCAACAGCATTCCGGGGATCGAAGCGGAATGCGGCGGGGCCTGCGCCTGCGCGACCTGTCACGTCTATGTGGACGACGCCTGGGTAGCGAAGCTGCCCAAGGCGCAGCCGATGGAAGAAGACATGCTCGATTTCGCCTTCGACGTCCGCACCGGCTCGCGGCTTTCCTGCCAGATCCGCATCACCAGCGAGATCGACGGTCTCGTCGTGTCGACGCCCGAGCGGCAGGGCTGAAAGCCGAAGCGTCCACCATATAGAGACGCGCCACCACAGACTGAGAAGGATGGGCGATGGGCGAGATCGTGAAGACGGATGCTGTGATCATCGGGGCGGGACCGGTCGGGCTCTTCGCGGTCTTCGAACTCGGTCTGCTCGACATCAAGGCGCATGTGCTGGACATCCTCCCGAAGGCGGGCGGCCAATGCGCCGAGCTTTATCCGGAAAAGCCGATTTATGACATTCCGGGCTTTCCGACGATCACGGGCCAGGGCCTTGTCGACAATCTGATGAAGCAGATCGAGCCTTTCGCTCCGACCTTTCATTACAACCAGATGGTCTCGTCTTTAGAACCGGTCGGCTCGCCCGAGGCTCCGGCCTTCCGCGTCATCACCGAGGACGGAGACGTGTTCGACACGAAGGTCGTGCTGATCGCGGCCGGGGGCGGGTCGTTCCAGCCGAAGAAGCCCCCGATCGCGGGCATCGACGCTTATGAAAACACGTCCGTTTTTTACGCCGTCCGGAAGATGGAGCAGTTTCGCGGCCGCAGGGTGCTGATCGTCGGCGGCGGCGATTCCGCGCTCGACTGGGCGCTGAACCTTCAGGGCGTCGCCGAACGCGTCACCCTGATGCATCGCCGCGACGCGTTTCGGGCGGCTCCCCATTCCGTTAATGCGATGCGTGAACTCGTGCGCGAAAAGAAGATGGATTTCGTGCTCGGCCAGGTCACTGGCCTCAAGGGCGAGGGCGGCATGCTGAGCCACGCGATCGTGCGGGGCGAGGACGGCTCGACGTTCGATCTCGCCTGCGACGCCATGCTGCCGTTCTTCGGCCTGACGATGAAGCTCGGCCCCATCGCGCAATGGGGCCTCAACCTCCACGAGAACCTTATCCCGGTCGACACCGAAAAGTTCGAAACGAACATGCCGGGCATTTTCGCCGTCGGCGACATCAATACCTACCCGGGCAAGCTGAAGCTCATCCTCTCCGGATTCCATGAGGTGGCGCTCGCGGCGCAGCGGGCTCATCGCTACATCTATCCGGACAAGAAGCTGACGTTCCAGTACACGACGTCGTCGTCGAGCCTGCAGAAAAAGCTCGGCGTCAGCTGAGGCTCAGGCTTCGCTCCTGAACAGAAACGGCGCGACGTCCTTGACGCCGGGCTGAGGCTCGGCCGCGAACGGCATGGGCCGGCAGACCGCCATGGCGGACAGGCCGACGCGCGCCGTGAGTAGGCCATTGAGAACTCCCTCGCCGAGCCGCGCCGAAAGCTTGGCGGCGATGCCGTGTCCCAGCACCTGCTGCACGAGACTGTCGCCCGCCGCCATGCCGCCCGTGATGGCGAGATGCGCGCCCACCGAACGCAGCAGCCGGAGAAATCCGACCATGCCGGGACGACCGCCGTAGATCTCCGAAATCCGCCGCACCAGGCGAAACGCCTGGGCGGCCACGAACAGCACGTCGACTATGGCGCGCGGGCTGATGGCGGTGACGACCGAGACGCGCTTGGCCGCGCGGGCGATCTCGTGTTGCACGGTCTGGTCGAGCGGGGTGACGAGGGTGCGCTCGGCGATGTCGATCAGGTCGCGTCCGTCGACAATTTCGCGCGTCAGGTCGAGCACATGGGCCCGCGCCTTGGCGGTTTCCGGGCGGTTTACATAGAGGGCGCCCAGGTCGCGCACGAGCCCGCGAGCCGCTTCCGTGTCGTCGGCGGCCCGCGCCTGCGCGAGGGCGATGTGCATCTTGCCGATACGCTTCTGGCGCAGCACGCCCGCCACCTCGCGGCCCGCCAGAACCAGCAATGCGAGGACGAGCGCGCCGACAAGCGCCGCGCCGACCCAGCCGAGCGCCGGCGTGCGGGCGAAGAGGTCGCTCAGCAGCCGGTCGAACCAGAGGCCCAGCGCCAGCGTGACGATGCCGGTGGCGGCCGACCAGAACAGGCCGCCCCAGCTGAACAGGCTGCGCGCAACAATGCCCTTCTTTTGCGCGGCCTCGACGATCTGTTCGTCGTCGCGCGGGTCGCCATCCGGGTCCTTGGCGAAGACGTCGGGCTGGCTTTCCACGATGATGCGGTCACGCTCCGGCGCCGTCGGGCCGAGGTCGGCGTCTTCGAGACGGAAGGCGCGGGGCCTCGCGGTGGCGACGCGTTCTGGAATTCGCTCAGACATTCGGGACGATCCTCGTCGCGGTCAGGCCAGCCGGTCGCCGAACAGGAATTCGAGCGCCCGGTCGAGGCGGATATGGGGCAGGGGATTGAAACCGCCGGCTCCGTCCGGCTGCGGCGTGGGCGGCCGGAAGCGCACGAAGCGATAGTCGGCTTCGCCTTCCGGGACCGCCAGGGCGTCGCCGCGAAAAACCGTGCGAGGGTCGGCCGGCAGCGTGCCGGGAAAGATCGCGACCTCCTGCTCGCCGTCGAAAATTTCGCCGCCGACGGTCTCACCCTTGAGCGGCGTGCCCACGATGGCGTCGAGCGTTTCGCGGCCCTGTCTGACCGACGCCTCGCGGGTCGCCCGAATGGCCGCCAGCGCGATCACGTCGACCTCGGCGCCAACGCCCTCCGCGCGCGTGATGGCGCGAGCCGTGAGGTGGCGCAGGATTCCCTCCAGCCGGTCGTGACTGGTGTGATGCAGGTGGTCGGCCTTGGTGGCGGCGAAGAGAATGCGGTCGACGCGGGGACGGAAGAGAGTCGAAAGCAGCGACGAGCGCCCGGCCCGGAAAGCCATCAGCACGTCCGTCATGGCTGTTTCGAGGTCTCGCACTGCGGCGGGGCCGGAATTGAGGGCGGACAGCGCGTCGACCAGCACGATCTGTCGATCGAGGCGCGCGAAGTGATCGCGGAAGAACGGCCGCACGACATGCGTCTTATAGGCCTCGTAGCGCCGCTCCATCATGGCGGCGAGCGAGCCCGAAGGCGCCGCGCCGTCGCCCGGCAATGGCGCAAAGGTCAGGGCGGGCGATCCCTCGAGGTCTCCCGGCATGAGGAACCGGCCGGGCGGCAGGGTCGAAAGCGCATATTTCTCCGCCCGCGACGCGCGCAGATAGGCGGTGAACAAGTCAGCAGCCTTGCGGGCGGTTTCCTCGGAGGCCGGCGCGGCGGGATCGATGGTCTGGAGATAGCCGCGCCAGTCCGCCGCCAGCGGCGCCCGGGCGGCGGCGGCGCTCGCCTCAAGGGTTTCCTGCGACCATTGCGCATAGGATTTCGACAGCAGCGGAAGGTCGAGCAGCCATTCCCCCGGATAATCGACAATGTCGAGCGTCAGGGACGCGGGGCCGGAGCGCCAGCCGCTCTTGCGCTCGAATTCGAGCGTGAGGCGAAGTTCGGATATGCGCCGCGTGGATTCCGGCCAGTGACGCGCCGCCGCCCCATCCGCGCCGCCCGTGAGGGCCGCGAGATGGTCCTCGTAGGCGAAGCGAGGCACGGCGTCATCGGGTTGGGGCTGAAGATAGGCCCGCGCGAGACGGCCCTCGGCATGGACGCGGAACACGGGCAGCGGATTGCGCCGCCCGCTCGCCTGCGGCTTGCCCGCCTGCAGCAGCGCCTCGACCAGAGCCGTGATGAACACAGTCTTGCCGGCGCGCGACAGTCCGGTGACGCCCAGGCGCAAGCCGGCGCCGCCGACATAATCGGCAAGGCTGCGAGCGGCGATCCTGGCGTCGAGGGCGAGGTCTGAAAAAAGGGGCACGGGGCGTCCGGAAGGAGGGTTTCACCGCGAGGGGGAGGGGCGACACCAAACATGTAATCATTCGCCGCCGAAATTCACATCCGCCGGCCGATCATTCGCCCTCGGGCGCGGCCCCGGCAGGGCCGACGGGGGCGGGCGCCGGCGTCCAGAGTTCGACCGCCCGGGCGATTCCGGCCCGGATCAGCCCGGGATCGGCCGCCAGGGGCCCGATCTCGACCGCGGCCATGTTCTGCATCACCCGCGCGAGGTTATCGGTCGGGGCGCCGGAGGCGTCGAACAGGGACAGGTCGTCATTCGGGCCGGCGACGCCCGCGCTGGCCCGGGCTGCGTAATTTCGGACCCGCTGGTTCTCGGCCGGGCAGGAGCCTCCGCCGCTGACGCCCTGTCTGGGCAGCGCGATGCTGAGCGTCAGGCCGGCGAGCCTCGTCGGCGCGCCCGGGCTTTCGCTGAATCCGACGATGATCGAGGGCGCGCGCAACATGGGGACGGTCGTGGAGGCGACGACGGATCGGCGCGGCGCAGCCTTGCCGCGCGCCGCCTTGCGGCCTGGCGCTCCCTTGGCTCGGGCGAGATAGCGCCCCCGCAACGTGTTCTGGATGCCCCGCACCGCAAGGCCGTCCGCCGCCGGCTTCGACCTGCGCCCGCGCTGGGCGACATAGGGCCCGCCGCATTGCACGGGCGCCCAGCGCGAAACAATGGCGTGCGCGCTCCGGCGTCCATAATCGATGTAATACCGCCGCAGCAGCAGGGCGGCGGTGGCGGCGCCTTCGATGGCGGTCGAGAAAGCCACATGGCCTTCCTGGTCGCTGGCGATCTCGCCCTTCCAGCCGGCGCTCTTGATGCACCAGTAATTATTGAGCCGGATGCAGCGGGGAAGGCGGTCTGCGTCATTGAGGATCCGCAGCGCGCCCGTGCGGTCGAGATCGAGATGGCGGATGGATTCGGCGCGCCAGTTCGTGACTTCGCGCCGGGCGGGCTGGAAGATGGGGTCGGACAGGCCCGCCGAAGCGGCG
>JAIEQX010000281.1 GCA_019747375.1 Beijerinckiaceae bacterium
GACGCCATTGTTTGGATTGGCGCTGCTCGACGCCCAGTTATTCTTGCCATCGCTCATCAGCACCACGACCTTGATCACGTCGCGACCGTCGCTCGTCTTGGCGCCATAGGCCCGGGCGTCCTGATAGCCCACAGAAGAATTGCCATGGACATTGAACGGTCCGTTTGGCGAGATCGTTCGCCAACCCCACATAAGACCCGCCATCGTGTTCGTGTCGCCCTGCGCGACCAGACTGTTTTGTATGGTAGCGTTCACGACGGTCATATCGGTGCTCAGTTGCTGGATCGGCTTTGTCGAACACAGCAGGTTCGGGCCCGTGAGCCAACCCGTGCCCAACGACGGGATCGAAGCCGAAACGGGCGTCTGACCCTTGTATTTGCAAACCTTCGTCTGACCATCGCCAGTGCCGACGCTGCCGATATTCAACGCGTCGCCGGGCGTGTCCGCCTTCTTGTAATCGTCGTTGTTTTTGCAGGAACCGCCACTGTCCGAGAGGTAATTGTTAAAAACGTATGTTGAGCTGTCGGTCTCATCCGGGTATAACATCGGAACGAAAAGCGTATCGGGAACGGACGGACTTGCGACCGTATCTGTCGTCGTGTACGGCGCGGGCCGCTCCTCCACGCAGCCGCCCCATGTTGTGGACATGCCGGTGAAGAGGTCGAATTTCGATGCGGGCGTCCAGGACGCCGAGCTCGGCCGCTGGAAGTTCTGCCAATGAATTGACGATTTCCCGAGCTTGTCCACGAAGTTGGCGTTTGCGTAGCTCGAACCTATGTTGACAGCTGCGCCGAACGGCACGATCGAGAAAGCCGCCTGCGGCTGCGGTAAACCAGCCGGATTCATGGCTGAAACCATAGCCTTGGCTGCGTCTTGCAGGGCCTGCAGCTTGGTTTTTCCTCCGGCGGAATTGTTCATCGAGCCGGAATTGTCGAGAACCATCGCGATTTCGTAGAAATTGTTTTGAGTTTTCGCGCAGGCCGTCGCCGCAACCGCGGTGATCGGACGCGCGACCAGGCCCATCACGGCGTTCACGCTGTCGTCGCGCGCGGTGATGCAGACGGTGCGAAAATCGGCCGAAACGCTCGGCGCGCCGGACAGGACCGCCGTCGTGTCGCGGCCCATATTCGCCTGGAATTGCGCGTTGGCGAAAGCAGCTAGCTGCGCGCTGGTCATGGTTCTGGCTTGCTGGGTCGTGGCCAGGACGGCGCTGTCCAGCGCGTTCTGGATTTCGCTCTTGCGCTTGCTTGCCTGCGAATAGTCAAAGGCCGAACCGACCAGGATCATGACCGGCAGGAACGACAGGCCGAAGATCAGCATGACGTTCCCCTGCCGATCGTTTGCGAAACACTTAGCCGATGACTGCATTGCGTCTGGGACCCGTCCTGTGGCGAACAGGCTCAGACGTAGCCGTAACAGCTTAACGGCATATAAAACCAACCGTAGACTTAGCGTTTTCGCGAATTATCACAGAGCTTTAGCTGAACACTAAGTGAACGCTGGTCGATACCGGCCGAGTCTCACACACACGCGCCCTTGGCAGGCGAAACATTCTTGGTCCACACGACTTCTCTCTGCTCGTTCAACAACATGGCGAAGTTCGAGCGCTCCCATACGGGAGCCTGGGCCAGCGAGTAATGCGCCAGCGCAATCGCGTCGGTGTCAGTCCGGGCCTCGATACGCTCTTCGTAGACTCTCTGTACGATGGCGTCACCCAGCTTGAATGACAGCTGAAATTGATACACGCCCATATCGTTCTCCTGACGGGAACCGCTCCACAACACGCGTATCTTTCTGTCGTTCAGGATGAACCCAGCATGAACCGCCCGAAATCGCCCCCCTGAACCCGCCGGGGCCTTGCAGCGCGCCCGCCCCGCACCATCTTGGGTGTCGGTGTCCGGGCCCCTCTGGCGGTTCATGCGAATCGCGATGTCGGACTGTTCAGGGAGGTTGACCTTGCCACCGCATCCGCCCAGCAGGCGAGTTTCGCCCAGCGCACGCCCCGTTACGACCGCCCGGCCGCGGACCTTCACGCCAGCCGCAAGCGCCTCGACGCCATTGCGCGCCTGCTCGACAGCGCCTTCGTGGTGCCGGGCACCGGCTTCCGCTTCGGCGCGGACGCGCTGCTCAACGTCATCCCGGGCTTCGGCCTCGTCACCGCCAAGGCCCTGTCCGCCTATCTGATTTGGGAGGCGCGCCGCCTCGGCGTGCCGAACGCGACCCTCGCGCGCATGCTCGGCCATCTGGGCGTGGATTTCGTCATCAGCGCCGTGCCGCTGATCGGCTGGGTGGGCGACGCCTTCTATCGCGCCAACCTCAAGAACATGACCTTGCTGCGCGAGCATCTGGACCGCCAGACCGGCGAGCCCGAAATCCTGCCGCCGCTGTCCGACGCGCCGTCCCGGCGTCCGGGGGCCTGACCATGCGCAAGCTGATCTGGGGCGGAACCTGGTTCCTGCTGGCGCTCTGGTCCCTGCTCGCCTGGGCCAGCCACAGCCTCGTCGAATGGGCGGGCCAGCTCGCGGCCCGCAATTCCGACATGGTGACGGGCCATCCCGAGACGGTCGAATGGCTGTCCTGGGCCGCCAACGCGGCGGGCGTGGCGGGCGGCTCCATCGTGATCGTCATCTGGGCCATCGGCTGCGCGCTGGCGCTGGGCCTCGCCGCCATCCTGTCGCGCCTCGTCGGCTCGCGCGAGCCCACCTATCGCCAGCCCCTCACCCGGCCCTGATCGGGGCCTTCAGGGGCGGCAGGATCCCGCGGTGAAAGTCGAGCGACAATTGCAGCGACTGCGCGATGCGATGCGCCCGGTCGATGAACAGATCGGCGGCGGCGGGCGGACACAGCTCGCGCGCCGTCGCCTCGAACATCGTGAGCCAGCGTGAAAAATGCGCCCGGTCCAGCCCGGGAATTTTGACATGCGCGGGCACCGGCCGGCCATCGTAGCGCCGCGTCATCAGCACCACCGACGACCAGAAATCGACCATTTTGGCGAGATGCGGCTCCCAGTCGGAAATTTCGGACGAGAAGATCGGCCCCAGAACCTCGTCGGCGCGAATGCGGTCGTAAAAGCCATGCACCAGCCTGTGAATCATGGCCTCGTCGACGCCCGCCAACACGCCGGGCGGCGGCGGACGCTCAATCACGCGGGGCGGCGGACGCTCTGTCATGGCTTTGTCTCCAAAGCCCATTTAGGCCCGATGGAGGGGCGCTGAAAAGATCCGCCGGAGTCGCACCCCGGACGGTTTCCGGCGCCGGGGCCGTCATTGCGAGCGGAGCGAAGCAATCCGGCGCCGAGGACGGGCGATGCGCACGCAGATGGATTGCCGCGTCGCTGCGCTCCTCCCAATGACTGTGGAAACGGGGCTGTCGCCGCCCTAGCCCTGCTCGCTCTTGGCGATCGGCGGCTGGAAGCTGAGGCCCAGGTCCCAGGGAAAGTAGATCCACGTATCCTGCGACACTTCGGTGATGAACGTGTCGACCAGCGGGCGGCCGAGCGGCTTGGCGTAGACGGTGGCGAAATGGGCCTTTGGCAGCATGTCGCGCACCACCTTGGCGGTCGAGCCCGTGTCGACCAGATCGTCCACCACCAGAATGCCCTTGCCGTCGCGGCTCTTCACCACCTCGGGCGCGATGGTCTTGAGCACCTGCAGGCCGCCCTGCGTCTTGTAGTCGTGGTAGCTGGCGATGCAGACCGTCTCGATGATGCGGGTGCCGAGTTCGCGCGCCACGATGGCGGCCGGCACGAGGCCGCCGCGCGTGATGCACACGATGGCGTCGAAAGGTCCGGCCTCGGCCAGGCGCCACGCCAGCGCCCGCGCGTCGCGGTGAAACTGGTCCCACGAGACCGGAAAGGCTTTCTGGGCGTTGGGGTCGGACATGTCGGCTCTCGCAGGTCTCGCGGCGCGGGTCTCTGGCGCGGTCGCCTCGCTTAGCAAGGCGGACGCGCGCAGGCGAGCAGATTCGCAAGCAGCCCTGTGCAGAACTCCCAATGGTCCCGCCTGCCCCGCCGCGCCTGCGTTGACGGCGCCCCTTCGCCCTAGCCGACGTTGCGGGCCGCCACCAGCGGGACCAGCATGGCCTCGATCTCGGCGACGCCGGTCGCCACTTCCTGCGGGTCGCGGCCCCGCACCACGATCTGGTTGCGGAACTTGCCGTCCACATAGGACGGATAGGAGCCGATCGACAGTCCCGGATGCGCTTCCGCGATGGCGCTCAGGCCCGCCGCATAGGCGCCTTCCGGCGCCTCGGCCTCGACCGCCTGCATGGTCAGCGGAATGCCGGTCTTCAGGGTGGGCACAACGCCGTCCAGCATGGATTGCATGATCATCGGCACGCCCGCCATCACGATGACATTGCCGATGCGGAAACCCGGCACCCGGCTCACCGTATTGGTGACGAGATCGCCGCCGCGCGGCACCCGCGCCATGCGCCGCCGGGCGGCGTTGAGGTCCTCGGGCTTCATCCGCTCCAGCATGGCGTTGATGATGCGCTCGTCCTCGTAGAGTTCGACCCCGAACGCCTTGGCGACCGCGTCGGCCGTGATGTCGTCATGCGTCGGCCCGATGCCGCCCGTCGTGAAGACATAGGTGTAGCGCGCCCGCATGGCGTTCAGCGCGTCCACGATCTCGTCCTCGACATCGGGAACGATGCGGACCTCGCGCAGGTCGATCCCAATATTGGTCATGTAGTCGGCGATATAGCCGATGTTCTTGTCCTTGGTGCGCCCGGACAGGATCTCGTCCCCGATGACGAGAACGGCTGCGGTGACCTCTGCCTCGGACCCGGCGGACTTCTGCGGCGTCGAATTGGTCATGAAAAAACTCCCGGCTCCGGTTTAGGAACAGGGACCCGACCCGCGCAAGCAAAAAGCGCGAAAGGCATTGTCCGGACGGAAAACTGCGCAGATCCACCCGCCTGCGCCTCGCCGTCGGTCACCCCTTCGCCCGGATGTGCACGACGTCGTAGAGCGCCGGCTCCGCCGACCGGGTCAATTCCCCGATGCGGGGCCATTTGTCCCGGAATTCCGGATGGTGATGCGCCTTGGACAAGAGTTCGGCATTGGCCCATTGCACGTAATTGACGATTTTCGACCCGTCGGTCGAGCGATGCAGGCTCACCGAGACGAAGCCGGGCTGCGTGGCCATGAAGGCGGCGCGCTCGTTCATCAGGTCCAGAACCTCGGCGCAATCCTTCGGATCAAGCTCGACCGTGGTGATCTGGGTGCAATAGCCGGAGGTTTCGCTGATCTGCGGCATGTCGGGCTCCTCTCGCGGTTCGGGACTCGCGCATTCAACGCGAGACCGGGCGAAAAGGTCGGCCCTCAGCCGCGCTCCCAGGCGATGTTGTTGCGGGTGCGCAGGATTTCGCGATAGCCCCAGCCGGGCATCAGCCTGTCGAGATCGACCGACCAGCGCGCATGCGAATGGGCGCTGATCAGCAGGCGCGGCCAGAGCGCCGCGGGCGCGTCGCGGAAGAAGGGCTCCAGCACCACGTCCTCGGCGCCCTCCACGTCGATCTTGAGCACGTCCACGCGCGGATAATCCTCCTCGGCCAGCACGTTCTTGAGCGATTTGGCCGGCACGCGCAGGTGGTCGCCGCCGGTGTCGCTGATGCGGATCGAGGTCTCTCCCTGATTCGCCGCATCCAGAAACAGCGTGATCTCGCCGTCCCGGTCGGCGATGGCGCAATCGATCGCCTTGACGGAGGCGAACGGGTTCTGGCGGATGTTGTAGATCAGCCGCTCGAACACCACGGGATTGGGCTCGACCGCCAGGATGCGCGCCCGCGCGCCGGCGACCCCCGCCACGAACAGGGTGTAGCCGCCGATATTCGCCCCGATGTCGACGAAGATCATGTCGTCGCGCAGCCGCGATTCGATCAGCGACCGTTCCGCCGGATCGAAGAACTGGGGGGTGAAGAGAATCCGCTTTTCACACGTGTTGTTATAGGGATAGAGGCGCATCTTCGCGCCCAGGGTCTCGACGTCCAGGGGGCGGCCGGCCAGCGCCTTGACGGCGAGGCCGCGCAGGATGAAGGCGCGGCGCGCGCCCGACCAGCTGAGCGGGCAGCGGCGCGTCAGCTCGAGAATGCCGGCCGTCATGCCCTTGGGGGCGTAGCGGCCGAAAGATGTCAGGTCGTTTTGGATCGATCTCAGCATCGCGTGTCCGCAGCCGCAGGATGTCCGTCCCGTCAGCCAGATAACCCCAGAGAGGCGCGGCCGGGATGGTCCGGCCTGTTCGAACCGATTTCTACCATGCGGGCGGCCCGGGATGCCAGCAGGGAGGCGAGCCATGCGCCCCATTCAGGCCTGTTCATCACAAGCCTTGCAGGCTGGCCCAATGTGCTTAGATTCGCTATTCAGAGCATCCGACACCCAAATTGGACCCGATATGACATTCGTGGACGCGGCCCAGGCGCCGAGCCGGAAGACCGGCCAGATCAAGCTGCACGGCCCGGCGGACTTCGCCGCCATGCGCAAGGCCGGCCGGCTGACCGCCGAGGCGCTCGACATGCTGACGCCCCATGTCGTGCCGGGCGTGCAGACGGAAACGCTCGACAGGCTGGTCTTCGACTTCGCCATGCAGCACGGCGCCTACCCGGCCCCGCTCGGCTACCGCGGCTACCGCAAGTCGATCTGCACCTCGATCAATCACGTGGTCTGCCACGGCATTCCCGACCACAAGCCGCTGCGCGACGGCGACATCGTCAACATCGACGTGACCCTGATCGTCGACGGCTGGCACGGCGATTCGAGCCGCATGTATCTGGTGGGCGATGTGCCGCGCCGCGCCGCCCGGCTCGTCGAGGTGACCTATGAATCGCTGATGCGAGGCATCGCAGTGGTGCGCCCCGGCGCGACCACGGGCGATATCGGCGCCGCCATCCAGGAATTCGCCGAGGCGGAACGCTGCTCGGTGGTGCGCGAATTCTGCGGCCACGGGCTCGGCCGCCTGTTCCACGACGAGCCCAACATCCTGCACTACGGCCGCCGTGGCGAAGGCGTGGTGCTGAAGCCCGGCATGTTCTTCACCATCGAGCCGATGATCAATCTCGGCCGCCCGCATGTGAAGGTCCTGTCCGACGGATGGACCGCCGTGACGCGCGACCGCTCGCTCACCGCGCAGTTCGAACACACGGTGGCGGTGACGGACGACGGCGTGGAGATCTTCACGCTCTCGCCCGCCGGCTACGACCAGCCGCCCTACGGTCCGACCACAGCAGCTGCCTGAGGCGGACCGGCATGCGCCAGCGCCATCCCCTTCTGCGTCCATGACAAACTCAAAAAGCGACGAGCCGCCCCATTATGCGGGCCACCGCGACCGGCTGCGCGCCCGGTTCGCCGAGGGCGGCGACCGCGGCATGCCGGATTACGAGCTGCTGGAGCTGGTGCTGTTTCGCGCCATGCCGCGGCGCGACGTGAAGCCCGTCGCCAAGGCGCTGGTCGCGCGCTTCGGCTCTTTCGCCGAGGTGATCGGCGCCGATGTGGAGCGCCTGCAGGAAATCGACGGCGTCGGTCTCTCGGTCGCGCTGGACATCAAGATCGTCGAGGCGGCCGCGCGGCGGCTCGCCAAGGGCGCGGTGCGCGAGCGCCCGGTGCTCGGCTCATGGTCGGACGTGATCGGCTATTGCCGCACCGCCATGGCCTTCGCGGATCGCGAGGAGTTCCGCATCCTGTTTCTCGACAAGCGCAATTGCCTGATCGCCGACGAGGTGCAGGGCTCCGGCACCGTCGATCATACGCCGGTCTATCCGCGCGAAGTGGTGCGTCGCGCGCTCGAACTCAGCGCCACCGCGATCATTCTCGTCCACAACCATCCCTCGGGCGATCCCACCCCGTCCTCCGCCGACATTCGCATGACGCAGGAGATCGTCAATATTTCGACGCCGATGGGAATCGCCGTGCACGACCATATTATCGTCGGGCGGCAGGGACATGCGAGCTTCCGCGGACTGCGGCTTATTTGAAACGGGTCCGCTACGTTAAAAAGGCCTCGTTAATGGACGTAGGGTAACCTGTCCGTATTGCCAAAAAAATCGATTGCCTGCCTGAAAGTTGCCGCCTCATGTCTTTCAATGCGAATTCGTCGCATCGCGACGTTCATGACGTTCGCCTTTTCGTTAGAACCGCAAAACGCCTTACCCTCGTGCTCGTCGCCGCCGTCACGGCCGGCGCCTGGGCTCTGGCCAGCCTCGAGCCGGCCGTCGAATCCAGCCGGTGGGCCGCCTTTCTGGCGGCGGGCGTGGCCTCGGCGGCGGCGCTGTTCTGCGGCCATTTGCTCGCCTGCTCGGTGCGCGGACTGGCCCTGTGCGAGGCCCACGCCTCCGCGCTCGCCGGCCATGATCTTCTGTCCGGCCTGCCCAACCGCCTGCTGTTCACCCAATTGCTCGACGGCGAGATCGCCCGCCACCGGCGGCACGAAACGAAATTCGCCCTGATGTATCTGGACCTGGACCGGTTCAAGGACATCAACGACCGCTACGGCCATGACGCGGGCGACCGCATGATCATCGAAATGAGCCGCCGCATCGCCCTGTCGCTGCGCGCGAGCGATCGCTTCGGCCGGTTCGGCGGCGACGAATTCGCCATCCTGCAGACCGACATTTCGAGCCCGCGCGACGCCGAGGCTCTGGCCGCGCGCATCATCGAGGCCATGCAGGCGCCGTTCGATCTCGGCCAGCAGCAGGTGTTCGGCAATCTGTCGATCGGGATCGCGGTCTGCCCCGACAACACGACGGAGCGCGAGGACCTGATGCGCCTCGCCGATCTCGCGCTCTACCGCGCCAAGAACGAAGGCCGCAATCGCTACGCCTTCTTCGAGAAAAAGATGGGCGACGAGCTGCGCCGGCGCAAAGCCTATGAGGACGAGCTCGCCCTGGCGATCGAGGCCGGCGACCTGCGCCTCGATTACCAGCCGATCATGTCGGGCGACGGCCTGACGCTCTCGGGCGTCGAGGCGCTCGTGCGCTGGCCGCACGCGACGCGCGGGATCATCCCGCCGGACGATTTCATCGGCCTCGCCGAACAGCGCGGCCTCATCGCGCCGCTGGGCGAATGGGTTCTGCGCCGCGCCTGCCAGGACGCGCTGCTCTGGCCCGGCCTGCGGATCGCCGTCAACGTCTCGCCGATCCAGTTCCGCCGCAAGGAATTCGTCGACATCGTGCGCGCCATCCTGGAGGAGACCGGCCTCCAGCCCTCGCGCCTCGAACTCGAGCTGACCGAAAGCGTCATGGTGGGCGACGCCGAAGCCGCCGAGGCCAACATGAAGGGCCTGCGCGAGATGGGCGTGCGCCTGGCGCTGGACGATTTCGGCACCGGCTATTCGAGCCTGATCTACCTGCGCCGCTTCGCGCTCGACAAGATCAAGATCGACCGCTCCTTCGTGCAGACGCTGGAGCCCGACGGCGAAAGCGCCATCATCATCCATTCCATCGTGCATCTGGGCCGCGAGCTCGGACTGACGGTGACGGCGGAAGGCGTCGAGACGCTGGAGCACCTGCGCTTCCTGCAGGCGCTGGATTGCGACGAGCTGCAGGGCTTCTATTTCTCCCCGCCGGTCAACGCCCAGAAGATCGCCGACATGCTGGCCC
>JAIEQX010000268.1 GCA_019747375.1 Beijerinckiaceae bacterium
CAGATCGGGACTGTTGCCGGCAGCCTGTGACACGACGAGCGTGACCGGTCGCGACGGCCATTCCTGGCTGCGGACGTTAAGGCCGGCGAATTGTGAGGCGACCACCAAGGCAAATGCCAAAGCTTTGCGTTTGGTGCCGGAGAACGTCTCCATGGCGTTTTTCATGATTCCCTCCCGACCCGCATCGTGGTGCGGATGTCCTGTATTTTGATACAGCCTATGTGGAGGAGAAAATGTGTCAAGTGGAAGAGTGAGGCCCAAAGGTCTTGCGGCCGACTCGCGCCGGCCTGCAGCCTTAACGGTCTGGCAAAGCGGCGCCGTGCGGCCGGCTAGACAGGCTCCATCCCGTGCTGTCGTTTGACGTCGGCGCCATCTTCAGACGCCAAAAATGAAATGAGGGCGCTGGCTTCTCGGGGATGCCTGGACGTTGAAGCGACCCCCGCGGCGAAGATCGTGACGGCCTGGATCTCTGACGGCAGCGACCCGACGATCTCTATCCCCGGAACGTGCATCAGCTCGCTCAATTGCTGGAAGCCGAGATCCGCCTCGCCGGACGCGACAAGGCTGGCGACCGGGACGCCGGGCGGCGCCTTGACCAGCCGTCCGGGATCTCCCTGTCCCTCAGCCTGACCGAGGCCCCAGGCGTCGCAAAGACGAAGCAGATGGTCGCCGCTTGGCCCGGTGGAATACCCAACCCGCCGCGCCGCAGCGACCGCCCGCCTGACCGCATCCGCGCTTGCAATGTCGGGATGCGGCGCGCCGGACGGAACTGCGATCGCCATCCCGGATCGGGCAATGCCAAGCGTGCTCCCGGAAGCGAGCAGGCCCTCCTGCTCCAGTCGCGCCATGACGTCAGCCGCCAGGATGACAATGTCAGTCTCCGCGCCTTCGCGGACAGCGCGCGCCGCGTCCACTCCCCCCATGGCCTGAATGGCGACGGACTGGCCCGTTCTCTCCTCGTAGCGCTTGGTGAGCGCTGCGAGAATCTGGCGCGTGGCCATGGACGAAATTCCGGCGATCTCCATGTCATCCCTCATGCGCAAATGCGTCGACGCTGGATGAACTATCGACAAAACGCCCCGTCATGCAACCGCATGGCGAGGCTGTCGGCGCCGCCTCGACGCAAACAGGCGGCGGCTGTTGCTTCGCCGCCTGCGCGCTCGGGAAGCTCGCATTGTCTATCGCGCCGTAAAGAACGTCAGCAGGACTTTCCCCTTGTCGCCGATGATGCAGAGAAAGTGCTGCGCCTTGCCGGTTTCCTTGCGCTCCAGATAGACCTCACCCATGATGATCGTGCGGACCGGCGTATCTTCGATCTTCGTATTCGCCTTGGACACCGTGACGGTTTCCAGATCGAGCACAATATCCCGCACGGTCGGGGACGTCTCCTTGAGCGCCAGCAAGCCCGTCGCTTTGCAGGCTGCGATCTCAGGATTGTCGGGAGTCTGCGCCGACGCTGGAGCCGCAACGGCGACAACCAGGGCCGCCACGGCAAGAAAACTGAAATTCACCTGTATCTCCTCCGTGCCAGCCTCGCCGGCTTTGAGAGCGGTCGGGATCCGGACCGTCAGTTCGCCTTGGCGAGCGCCGCCTCGATGTCGGCGACCGAGTGACCGGTCAGATCCTTGGCGAGCTCGCCGAGAAGCTTTGCTTCCAGCGCCTTGTGATAATGCTTGCGCAGCTCGCCGAGAGTCTTGGGCGTGGCGATGACGAACAGGCTCTCGAACGCGCCGGCCAGAGCCTGCTGATTGAGTTTTGCCGCGACAGCTGCGGCGAAGCTGTCTTCTTCCTGTCTGCTCTCGTCGGGGTTGGCCGAACTGGACGAGTGGCGCGCGCCGGAAGACTTGTTGTCGCCATCAATCGGACCAAGCTCGAAGGCGGACAATTTGGGCTGACGCTCGTCGCCGGTGTTGGAATAGAGGTTGAGAATTTCTCCGTCGACGACGGCGACAACGAGACCATGGGGCAATTGCATCGGAATATCCTTTGGTGAGTCACCAAAGGCAAGTCGCCAACCACCCGTTAGGTTGCCATCAAAAGCGTCCCGACGATCACGACCGGGCCGCGTCGTTGCTGCCCGCCAGCATAGCGTCATCGCCCGCTGGCGCTCGTCGATTGGCGCTGCGACATCACAAACGGGGCTGCACGATCAGCGCGTATATTGCGCGTCGCTCACCTTTTCCAGCCAGTCGACAGCCTTGTCGTCGAGCGTCTCCTGGATCGCGATGTGAACCATGCCGGTCGTCGGCGTCGCGCCATGCCAATGCCGCTCTCCGGGCGAAAACCAGACAACGTCGCCCGGTCTCACGATTTCAATGTCTGAGCCCTCACGCTGGACCCAGCCCGTGCCCGAGACAATCAAAAGCGTCTGGCCGAGCGGATGCGTGTGCCATGCGGTGCGCGCGCCCGGCTCGAACGTGACGCTGGCGGCCGCGACCCGCGCAGGCGCGGGGGCCGTGTGCAACGGATCGATCCTGACATGACCGGTAAACCACGCGTCCGGCCCCTTTTGAGAGGGCTGGTCTCCGTTTCTCTTGATCAACATGTTCGTGCTCCCTGCCAGTGCTGCCGAGGATTATGCGGCTCAGGCCATTCCTCTCAAGGCGTCAGGGCAACATGGCGGCCGCTTTCTTGGCGGTTTCGGGCGATGTCTCGGCATAAACCTGCTTGACCAACGCTTCGACCTGCTGGCCGTCGAGCGGATTGATCTCGAGTTTTGATTTCTCCGCGTCCGCCAGGAACAGTGGATCCGACATGGTGGCGGAAAAAGCCCTGCGCAGCGCTGCGAGCCGTTCGGCCGGAACGCCGGGGGGCGCCACGAAGGGTCGGCCAAGGCCCTGACGCGCGAAGATCAGCCTCAGGATCTGCCGGTCTTCGTCGGTCTTGGCGAAATCCATGATCGAGGGATAATCCTTGAGATCGGGATGTTTCGAGAGGCCGAGCTGCGACACGATGTTGATCTTCTTGTCGCGGATCCATTGCGGGTAGGCGGATTTCACGCTGGTCCAGGACCAGCCGCAGCGCCCGTTCACTTCGCCCCGCTCCATCGCCAGGACGACGTCGTTCCCGCCCGGATAGCCGCTGATCACGCGCATCTTCGTGCCGAGCACGCCGTTCAGCACGCGTGGAAACTGGTCGTCGTCAGAGCCCGCGCCGGCCGCTCCCACGACCACTTCCTGGCGACGCAGCCCCTCCATGTCGGTGACGCCGCTCGTGTGCCACGTGACGCAGATGCTCACCTCGTCATTGGCGCTGCCGATCCACGAAAATTTCGTCGCCTCGAATTGCGAACCCGGCCGTCCCATGATCGGATCGAACGGCACGCCGCGACTGATGGTGCCAAATACGAGGCCGTCGCGCGCTGCCGCCGTATACAGCCAGTTGGTCAGGCGAACGCTGCCGGCCCCTTCCATGTTGCGCGGAACAATCGTCGGATTGCCCGGCATGTGCCGGCTCATATGCCGCGCGAGCACACGCGCATAAATATCATAGCCGCCGCCGACGCTGTAGCCGATGAACAGCTCGAGGTTCTTGCCGCGATAGAAATCGGCAACATCGTCAGCCCGCCCAGCCGCCGGAGCCGCAATCGCCAGGCAGGCCGCCAGCAGCAGCCCGCGCGTCATGGAAAACGCCATACTCTCCCCCCGTCATATGATAGCCGCCTCTTTCGGGCGGCATGAATTCGTTCGCTGTCAGTAAGGCTTCTGCCCGAGCAGCGTGACGCGACGCATCAGGCGACGCTCGGCCGCACTGAAGTCCGTGCGCGCATGCAGGGTGCAGCGATTGTCCCACATCAGCACGTCATGTGGTTTCCAGACGTGCTCGTAGATGAATTCCGGTCGCTCGGAATGATCGAACAGATAGTTCAGCAGTTCGTCGCTTTCGTCCGGATCCAATCCCTCGATCCGCAGCGTCATCAACCGGTTCACATAGAGCGATTTGCGCCCGGTTTCCGGATGCGTCCGCACCACCGGGTGCGTCGCATGCGGCACGCCTTCGCGCAGCACGGTTCCGCGCTGCGTGCTGGCATTGTCGTAATCATAGCCATGCGTCGCCAGCCGCCCTTCGATCTTCGCCTTGATCTCTCCCGGGAGCGTCTCGTAGGCCGTGTAGCAATTCGAGAAGAGCGTATTTCCGCCGACGCTCGGCACCTCAAGCGAATGCAGCATCGTGGCCGAACAAGGCGTTTCCTGATGCGACTGATCGGTGTGGAAATGCATTTCGCCGTCCGGAAGGGCGCCCACGAGCTTGCCGTTCTCGCGGATGTTGGAAATCCACATGACCGCCGGATTGGCGGCGTTGTGATGCGCGCGCTGTTTTTTGCTCTGGTTCAGGGGTCCGAAATACTGGGCGAAGCGAACCTGGTCGTTCTCGTCAATGTCCTGACCGCGCAGCAGGATGACCAACCCGTCATTCCAGATCTGCTTGATTTCCCGCACCGTTTCGTCGTCGAGCGGTTGACGCAGATCGACGCCGGTGATTTCGGCGCCCAGCGCAGGGCTCAGCGCAATGCAGCCGACGCGGGTCGTCTCGGTGAATTCGGCGGCGGCGGGCGCGCTCATGCTTGTCTCCCCAACTCGTTTTGAGCGGCGCCATTCGAGCGGCCCGTTGACGTTGAGGATAGAGCCGCCGCCCGGCCTGTCAATCAGCGGCCGTCCGCGCCCCCGCTTACGCGCCTGTAATGGCTCCGTGGATCGGCGGCAGCAACGGAACGCCCCGGATAAGATCGGACGCCCGCTCGGCGATCATCAAGACCGTGGCGTTGATATGCGCCGATACGATGGTGGGCATGACCGAAGCGTCGACCACGCGCAGACCCTGCAGACCGTGCACGCGCAGCTCTTCGTCGACCACCGAACCAATCGCGCAGGTGCCGCAGGGGTGATGCGCGGTGATCGCCGTTTTACGAATCCATGCCTCGAGATCGGCGTCGCTCTCGATCTTGGCAGGTCCGATCGGCTCGCCCCGGAAGTCGTCAAGCGGCGACTGGCGCGCCACGTCGAGCGCACGGCGCGCGCCTTCCATCAGCGTCGGCAGGTCGGCAGGATGGGTCAGGAAGTCATAGGCGATGCGCGGCGAAGCGAAGGGGTCGCTGGAGCGCAACCGAACCGTTCCGCGGCTCTTGGGATGCAGCAACGTCGGTCTGATCGCGATCGCGTCGGGCGGCGCAGCCCGCAATCCGGGGAACCAGATATGCGGCTTTTGGGGTGTCGCCCGGAACATGAACTCGATGTCGGGCGTCTCGAGTTCGGGCTTCGTCTTGATGAAGGCGAACAGGGTCGTGGGGATGACCGTGCCGGGCCCCGTACCGAAGAAATAGGCCTGCAGCATCGCAAGGGATATCCTGTCGGCGCGCATCATGCCGTTCAGATAGCCCCATTGCCTGCGCTTCCAGCTCAGCAGCACGGCAAGATGATCCTGCAGGTTATCGCCCACCGGCAGGTCCGCCAACGCCTTCACCCCATGCTGCGCAAGATGCGCGGCGGGGCCGACGCCCGACAGCATCAGCAATTGCGGCGTGTTGAACGTCCCCGAACTCAGGATAACCTCGCGAGACGCCATCGCGCGGAAAACCTTTCCGCCGCGCCGATACTCCACCCCGGTTGCGCGTGTCCCTTCGAAGAGAATGCGCATGGCGTGCGACTTCGTCTCGACCACAAGATTCGGACGCGACATCGCAGGCCACAAATAGGCGCGCGCCGCCGAATGGCGGCGACCGTTGCGAATGGTGAACTGCACGCGGCCGAACCCCTCGCCACTGCCCGCGTTGAAATCCTCCGTCGTCTTGTAACCCGCGAGCTGGCCCGCCTCCATCCAGGCCGGAAAGACCGGATCGGGCGACCGTGCGAATTGCACATGCACGGGGCCGGAGCCTCCGCGCCAGGCGCTCGCGCCCTTTTCCCAGGTTTCGCCGCGGCGGAAATACGGCAGCACCTCCGCGTAAGACCAACCGGCTGCGCCTTCGCGCGCCCAACGCTCGTAATCGCCGGGGTCGCCGCGCGTATAGGCCATCACGTTGATCGAATGCGAGCCGCCCAGCACCTTGCCGCGCATGGCCTCGATGGTGCGGCCGTTCATCGCCGCGTCCGGCTCGGTCTGATAGCCCCAGTCGTGCAGGCGATGGTGATGCATCTTGCCGAGCCCGAGCGGAATATGGATCAGCGGATCCCAGTCGCGGCCGCCGGCTTCCAGCACAAGCACGCGCGCCGCGCCGTCGGCGCTCAACCGGTCGGCCAGTACGCAGCCGGCGGACCCGGCGCCCACGATGACATAATCATATCCCGCTCCGCCCATTTTCTTGTCCTTTTCCGGCGTCCGCGCGCGGCGCGGAGGTGAGCCTGCAGGATTTGCCGGGCGCGATCAAGCTGACAACCGATGCGCATGAAAGACGCCTTGCGCTCAGCCGCAGAACGCCTAGCCTGTCTAGGACCTGCGTCAGACGGGCGGCCGGGAGGACATCATGCGGGATTGGAGCGACGCCGTCGCCGGCTTGGTCGACGCATGGCGCGACCGTTCGCCCGAACGCCTGTTGGCCACGGTGCTTTTTGTCGCCGCGCCCTGTCCTGCCTACGCGCATCCGCATGTTTTCATCGACGTAATGATGCAGGTGGAGATCGACGCCGCCGGCGCCGTGTCAGGCCTGCGATACGACTGGGCGTTCGACGACTTCTACTCTGCCTTCATGACGCAAGGTCTCGAACGGGCAGACGGGACGCCAACCCCGGCCGCGCTCGCAGCGCTCGCCGAGACCTTCGTGGAAAAGCTCGACGACGCGGACTATTTCACCATCGCCACCGCCGAAGATCACCAGTTGCAGACCAGCGGCGCGCAGAATGTAAATATGCGGCTGGAGGCCGGACGCCTGCGGCTGACATTCGCGCTCCCGCTGCGGTCGCTGAAATCGCCTCCGAGAAAAATATCCATCAAGATCTTCGATCCTGAATATCTGGTGGCTCTCGATCTGAAGGACGATGTCGGCCTGGTCAACGCGCCCGCGCATTGCCGGTTGAGCGTTGCGCGTCCCGCCGCTCTTTCGGCAAGCGACTCCGCCAAGCTCGACGACTCGAAGCGCACCCAGAAGCTGGAGCCGGATTTCGGCCGCAAACGCGCCAACACGATTTTCATCGATTGCGCCGACGCGAAGGACTGAACGTCACGGCTTGAGACTGAGCACGGCGTCAAGACCGACGCGCTCGAAATCGTCGATCAGCAGATTGACGCGCAGGCTCCATAATCCCGGCGACGGAAGCGTCACGCCCTCGACCTCCCAGACATCCGGCGACGTCATTCGCGCACTGAAACGCAACGGCGCAACGCCGTCAACGCGCGGCGTGAACGCCACATCGATCTCCTTGACGCGCAGCGGCGCGAGATCGGAGGATTTTGGCTCGATCTTCATCCGCACGGGCCCCACGCGCGCGGGCCGTATCGACACGCTCGCCATGGCTTCGACGCCGTGGATATGGATCTGGAATGTTCGCTCGCTGGCGAGCCCGATGGCGGTCGGCGGGGGCGCAATGGTCCAGATCGCCGCGGTTGCAAGGACGCCGAGCGCCAGCGCCGCCTCGATGCGGATCGAGACGCGCAGCCGACGCAGGGCCGACGGGTCGCCCGAGAGAACCGGTCTGGTCAGCCTTGCGCGGTTGATCGCCGCGAGCGCCGTCACCAGGCTCACCAGCCCGAGCTTCACGCAAAGCGCTACGCCCCATGCGGTGGTGAGCAGCGGCCGCGGAGCCAGGATCTGGATCGCCGCAAGCGCCGCGCCGGTCGCCAGAACGAGTCCATAGGCCGGCAGAGCGAAGAGCGAAAATCGTTGCAGCACAGCCTTGGAGTCCTGCCCCGACAATGTGGTCCGCAGCGGCGACAAAGCTCCGGCCCAGGCCGCCATGGCGGCGACATGAAGCACGATCGACGGGCCGGCGAGCCATTGCGGCGACCACAGGCGCGAGTGTCCGGTATACGCGACCCCGATGGCAGCGGCGGCCAGCGCCGCGAGCGACAGGCCTTTCGCCCATCGTCGCGTCGCCATCAGAGAGGCTCCCGCGAGCGCGATGGCAAGCAGCGCCGCCTGCACGCCCCATCCATGTGGCGGCCGCCACCCGGTGCGCCACATGGCCCGGTCACGCAGGGCGTCGAGGCCAAGTCCATGCGCCGCGACGCCCTGCAGCCCGATCGTCAGGACGGCGGCCGCTGCCGCTACCGCGAGCATGCCACAGACCCACGCGCGGCCGGCTCCAGGCGGCGCCATCCAGCCATGAAACCAGGCCCCGCCGACGCCCAGCGCCAGGCTGGCAAGAAGCAGAAAGCGCGTCAACACGATTGGCGCAGACAAACGCGACATCAGCAGGGTCGGCTCTTCTGCCGCGGTCCCGCCGCCGCTGGCCCGCCCGATCGAGAACGAGACGCTGCCCGAAACGCCGTGCCCGTCTTCCGACGTCACTCTCCAGCTCACGAGATGCGTGCCCTGCGCAAGGCCGGCGGGCAAAGCCACATCGATGCGCGAAGCTTTCGAGGCCGATGTTTGCAGCCGGCTGACGGCCCCTTGCGGATCGACATGCGTGGCCAGAACCGGGTCGACAGCTTCGTTGAAAAGGAGCTCGATCTGCGTCGGCGCCTGCCGCAACAGGTCGCCATCGGACGGTTGGCTCTGCACCAGATAGGCATGCGCCCGCGCATCGACGCTGGCCGCGAACATGGCCAGAAGCGCCAGGAGGCACGCGAGGGCGCGCGCTATCATTTGCCAGGCAGCAGGCGGATGGACGGCGCGGGCGAGGTCGCCTCGTCATGCGGCTCGCTCCCGGAGGAGTCGGCGGAGGGCTTGCCCTTCATGTCGATCCAGCGCTCCACGCCGACCTCGCATTCCTGCACGACCGGAAAGAACAGCACATCCCCCGCCTTGGCGTTGGGCGCGAGCGTGAACGCGAAGGCGAATTCGCCGGTCTGCCGGTCGGACAGCCGTCCGGACCAGATGATCTCCCGCGCGCCGCCCTCGCCCGAACTTTCGACGCTCCAGCCAGCCCCGGCGCGCGGCGTTACAGTCAGGACCGTGCGCGGCAACCGCATGCGCACACGAAGCGTCGGCGACCCCTTGCAGCCGTGCGGCACGCGCAGCGTCGCATCGATCGTATCTGCGCGCGGAATCTGTCTGCGGACGAAACTCACATGCGCGCTGACCGGAAACGACACGAGGCCCAGCGAGCCAATGAGGACCACACGCCAAAGCGCCCGCTTCATGCCGCCCTCCCCGACTCTTATGGTTTTTGACTTGTCGAACTGCGCGCTTGCGACGGCGCTCGTCTCGTCACTATACTCAGTTTCTGCGCTCGGAAAGCCCCGTCAAGGCGGCGTCGGGCGCACCTATCAGCGGACGGCACGATCCGCGTCAGGGAGGGGAACATGCTCACGAGAGTGACTGCCGTCGCGGCGCTTGCCGCGTTTATGGCGCTAAATCTCCCGGCCCTCGCCCAATCTCCCGCTCCGCCGCCCGCGTCATCCCAATCGGTCGCGGCCCCCATCGACGCCCGCAAGGCAATCTACGCGCCATGGTCGCCCGACCAGATGGTTCAGCGTCGCAAGGAACAGGGCCTGAAGGGCCCGGGCGTCAACAAGCCC
>JAIEQX010000358.1 GCA_019747375.1 Beijerinckiaceae bacterium
AGGGGCTCCTGCTGGCGCCGGGAAACCCGCGCAAGATCCATAGCTTTGCGGATGTCATCGAGAGTGGCGCCCGGCTGGCCGTGCGCCAGCAGGGCGCAGGCGCGCAGATGCTTCTCGACGTGCTGCTGGAAGAAGCGGGCGCGCAAGGGACGAAGGTCAGGCGGCTCGATCCTCCATGCCTCACGGGGCCAGACCTGGCGGCCGCCGTCGCGTCCGGCAAGGCGGATTGCGGCATCGCCACGCGCAGCGCCGCGCATGCCGCAGGCCTCGACTTCGCGCCGCTTGTCTGGGAACATTTCGATCTTTTGACGCGCCAGGCCGATTACTTCCGGCCGCCCATGCAGGCCATGCTGCGCTTCATGGCGAGCGGAAAGCTTGCGGCGCGGGCGCAGGACCTGTCCGGCTATGACGTCTCCACAGCCGGACAGATCCGTTATGCGCCCTGAGCTCAGGCCAGTTCTTCGATATGGCCCATTTCACCGCGGCGGAAAGCGTCGATCGACTCGCGGATCTCCGCCTCGGTGTTCATGACGAACGGGCCATAATGCGCGATGGGCTCGTTCAACGGCTCGCCGGTAAGGACAAGCAATTTCGCGGCCTCATTCGCCACGATCGACACGGTGTTTCCCGCCGTATCGAAGGTCAGCAGGGACGCCCCCGAGACGGTTTCGCCGTCGACCGTGACGGCGCCCGAGAGCAGCGCGACGAGCACGTTGTGTCGCGCGGGAATCTCGAGATCGAGCGCAGCGCCCGCCTCGACATTCACGTCCCACACGTTCAACGGCGTGAACGTGCGGGCCGGCCCTTCCGCGGCCTCGAAGGCTCCGGCGACGACGCGCAGCGTCCCCTTGCCGGAGGCCACGGGCACGACAGGAATCTCGCCGGCGAACAGCGTCTGGTAGCCTGGCGCAACGCGCTTGTCGCGCGCCGGCAGGTTGACCCAGAGTTGCGCCATCGAGACTTTTCCGCCGCGCGCGGCATGTTCGCGCGAGTGGAATTCCTCGTGCAGAACGCCCGACCCCGCGGTCATCCATTGCACATCGCCGGGACCGATAAGCCCGGAATTGCCGGCGGAATCGCGATGCTCGACTTCACCGTCATACACCACCGTCACGGTTTCGAAGCCGCGATGGGGATGAACGCCGACGCCGGGCGGTTTCTTGCGAGGCGGGAATTCATGCGGGGCGGCGTAATCGAGCATGAGGAAGGGGCTCACCTCCTGCCCGAAAGCCAGCGAGGCGAACAGCGGCTGCACATAGAATCCATCGCCGACCCAATGGGCAGGCGGGCTCTTGTGAACGGCGACAAGTTTTTTGGCAGTCATCGACCTGTTCCTTTCAACAGCCTTCAGGCGCGGTCACGATCGAGACTCCAGGGTCCCGGTCCGGCGGCTGCGAGATAGAGGAAAACGAAGCAGAACAGAATGGCGGCGTCGCCGCCGTTCAGCGATGGGAAGAAACCCTTGGACGCATGCGCCATGAAGTAAGCCACCGCCATCATGCCCGCCAACACAAAGGCGACAGGCCTCGTGAACAGGCCGACCACGATCAGCGCGCCGCCCACCAGTTCGAGGGCGCCCGCCAGTCCCATGAAGGAGAAGAGCGTGAGCCGATCGAAATTCGGGTCGTGCGGAAAGCCGAGAAGCTTCGACGTCCCGTGCGCGAGAAAGAGAAGCCCGGTCATGATGCGCAGCGCCGCATGAAGGTGAGGCGCGAGCGAGGCCGGCAGGATGGTGATGTTCGACATTGGCGTGTATCCGGAGTTCAGAGTTCGGTTCAGGCGAAACGCGCGATCTCGTCGAAAGTCAGTCTCGGCGAACGGGGAAACAGCTTGGCGGAGTCGCCATAGCCGATGTTGACCAGGACATTCGAGCGGATCTTGCCGCCGGGGAAGAATTCAGCGTCCACCTTGTCGGCGTCAAAGCCCGTCATCGGCCCTGTGTCGAGGCCAAGGGAGCGCAGGGCCATGAGAAGATAGGCGACCTGCAAGGTGCCGTTCTTGTACGCCGTATCATCTGCGAAGGCCTTGTTGCCGACGAACCAGGCCTTGGCGTCGGCATGCGGGAACAGGCGCGGCAGCAGTTCGTAGAACTCGCGGTCATAGCCCACGATGGCGGTGACGGGCGCGCTCATCGTCTTGGCGACGTTGCCGGGCGCCAGAGCGTCCTTCAGGCGCGCCCTGGCTTCAGGGGTGCGGACGAAGACGAGGCGCATGGGCGACGTGTTGGCGCTCGTAGGCGCCATCTTGGTCAGTTCGACCGCTTCACGCAGCAGGGCCTCCGGGACAGGCGTGGGCAGCCAATCATTGTGCGTGCGCGCCTCGCGGAAAAGGAGGTCGAGCGCTGCGTCGTCGAGGCGGGTGGCTGCGGATGCGGCATCGGTGCGGGTCATGGCGAAAACCTTTCTGAATGGATCTGGTGATGGACAAATGGACCAGGTGGTGCATCATAACAATTGGCCAAAAAATGATGATTTCCATCTGATATGGTGATGGATGATTGAAAACCTCACGCTCGACCAGCTTCGCATCTTTATTGCAGTGTCTGAAACCGGCAGCTTCTCGGCCGCCGCCCGTCGGCTCGGCCGCGTTCAATCCGCCATCAGCCAGTCGATGCAGGGGCTGGAGAGCGTGCTGGGTACGGCTGTCTTCGACCGCAGCGGCAAAACTCCCCGATTGAACGAAGCCGGGCAGGCGATTCTCGGCGACGCGTGCCGGCTTGTGGAGGGTGCGCGGGTGCTGAAGGCCCGCGCGGCCAGCATGTCGGCGGGCCTCGAGCCGGAGCTTTCCGTCGCGGTGGACGCGATTTTCCCAAGCGCCGTCCTGATGGCGAGCCTGAAAGCGTTCAGCCAGAGATTTGAAAATCTGCCCGTCTCGGTATTCACCGAGGGACTGGGCGGACCCGAACAGCGCCTTCGCGACGGCGTCGTGCGCCTGGCCCTGAATTCCTTCATCACGACCGCCGGCTGGCGCGATCTCGAGACCGAGTTTTTGACCCGTATCCCGATGATTCCGGTCGTCGCCAGCCATCACACGCTCGCAGGTGTGAACGGCCCGCTGACCCGCGCGCAGCTGGAGGCCGAAACCCAGCTCGTGCTGACCGATCGAACCCCGCTCAGCCAATCGAGCTTCGGGGGCGTGATCAGCCAGAAGATCTGGCGCTTTGCCGACCTCGGCACGCGGCTCGAATATCTGCTGGCCGGGTTCGGCTGGTGCAACATGCCGACCCACATGGTGTCCGAAGCGATCGCCCAGGGACGCCTCAAACGGCTGCGCATTTCCGGGGCTCAGCCGATCGAACTGGCGATCCATGTCGCCTTCGAGCGCGGCCGGACGCCCGGCCCGGCGGGCCGGTGGCTGATCGAGGACATACGCGGGCGGCTCGCCGCGTGCCCGGAATCCTTCATCCTGAAGTGAACCGCAACTCTGCCGTCATGTCTTGCGCGGCGGCTCCAGCCGCAGCGCCTCGGCGCCCCGGCTCTTCAGAAAACCCGCGACCTTTTCCGACATCGCGGCCAGAACCCAAGGCAGTCTGACCTTGACGTTCACCGCGTCGTCGGTGACGTCGAGTTCCCCGTCGATGATCTGTCCGAGCGCGCCTACACGAAGATCCGCATGTTTCTCGCGCCAGGCGATTTCGGCCGCCGAGAGTTTTGGGCCAAAATTCGTGCGCATTTTCTCCAGACCTTCGCGGAGGCGGCGGGTCGCCTCCTCCGCGCCGAGCTGATGCGGAATACTGATGGTCATTTCACGCGCCATGCGCGGGGCTCCCGCTCAGGCCGAAACCCGGCTGCTACGCAGGGCGTCCGCGCCAGTCCCGGCCGGCTTGTCCTTGTTCTTCGCGTCCTTCAAGCCGGTCGCCTCCATGACGCCTTCTGCGGCGCCGCTCACGCGCGCAGACACGTCATGCATGGTTTCCCGCACGACTTCCGCGGCCCCGTCGCGAAGCGCCGCCGCGGTTTCGCCAAGCGCAGCACGTTCGCCGGCGGTCTGGCGGATCATGCCGCCCAGGACCGCGCCGACCGCGAGACCGAGCGCAGACAAGAGCAGCGGATGATCCGAGCTGGCGTCACGCGCCGTGCGCGAGACGTCCGCGCCGCGTTCACGCAGAGCAAGCGTGCGTTGACTTGCGCTGTCGCGGAGTTGGAGGGCGGCGTCCGACATGCGCGAGGCGGTCGCACGGGCCGTCTCACTGACCCGCCCCGGGAGTTCAGCCGCCTGTTCCCGCCAGTCGGAGGGATGAATGTCGCTCGCGCGTTCACGCAAATGATGCCAGTTTTCCTGCAGGCTTTCGCGCGCCTGCTCCGTCCAACGCCGACCCGTGTCGGTCGAACGCAGAAAGCTGCCCGCCACTGCGCCGGCGCCGGCAAGCACAAGGAGCATGCCGAGCTGGCCGCGATGGTTTTCATCGAATAACGGCTTGACGCGATCGACCGCGGGACGCACCGCGTCGACGGCCGGCTGGACGCGGTCCAGCGCCGGCTGCACACGCGCGGCTGCGGTTTTCGCGAGGTCCTGGACCCGATCGGCGCCGGCCGCATAAGCGCCGGTCAATTGATCAACAAGATTGTCCTTCGCCTCGTAGAGCGATTCCTTCAGCCCGCCGGCCATTTCGACGCCAGCCGACTTGGCGTCAGAAAGCGAATGACGGGCATCCGTCGCGGCTGTCTGCGCGGCGCCGGCTGCATGAGCGGCGGCTCCCTTCATGCGGTTCGACACGTCGGCAGCGAGATGCTCGGCCGAATGCCGCGCATCCGCGAGGCTGGCGCGCGCCCCCGACACTGCGTCCTCCGCCTTGTAAGATGCATGGGTGGCGGCGTTTTTGAGCCTGTCAGCCACTCCGGCGACATCTTTCACGCCGTCATAGCCATAGCCGGCTACGCCACCGGGAACGTAACCGCTCGCATCGCGCCCGTAGGGGTCACGCCAACGGCGCTCGTCAGCAGACCCGTTCCAGTTTTTCATCAGTCCGTAAACGCCTGCGGCCAGGAGCGCCGTGGTCACGGGAGGCTTCTTGTAGAGATGCCAGCCGATTCCAGCGCCAATCAGGAGCACCGGGATGGGATTCTCGACCGCGGTCCGCTGAAGCTTCCGCGAAAACTCGCTCGTCTGTCGCTGCCGGGCGTCCTGCATATGTCCGAGAGCGTCATCCTTTGCGCCACGGATATAGTCGACGACCTGATCCTTGAGCTTCATGACTTCGGTCGTCACCTCGCTCTTTGCATTGGCGATCGTCTGTGGATCCTTGATCTCCGCGATCGTGACCTGCAGCCGCGCGCGGGCCTGCTCGGCATCTCGCTCGAGACGTTGAAGATCGCTGTCTGCGTTCTGATCAGCCATGTCGCCCTCCTGGCAGCCTGCAGGCGCAGACGCGCTCTGACAGGCAAGTCGATTGTCTCCTGTCGAACGTCTGATCGCCCGTTGCGTTCCGGCCGAGGTTGAGGATTCGACCTACCCCAAGGCCAAGCCGCCATCAGCTCACCAAGTTTCGGGATGAATCTCGCTGCAGCGATTGATTCGCATTCAGGAGGCGTCCCATGAACGCTCAGACACGACTTTGTTTCGACTGCGACGAACCGCTATCGGCGGAGGCTCTGCAATGGCACGACTCGCGCTGCCCGGCCTGTGCGGATATGGATTACGACCGCGCGACAGAACAGGAAGCGCCCGAACTCCGGATGGAACAGCCAAACGCATGAAAGCGCCAACCCCGACCGGCGCGTCGAGCGGGCCCGGCCGCCGTGCGGGGTCGTCCGCCTTGACGCGCATGGCCTGGTTCGGCGGGCTCTGGCTGGCGAGCGTGTGCGCCGTCGGGGCCGTCGGATACGCGATCCGATATTTCATGAAGGCCTGAACTGATCGCAGCCGTTCCAGACGATCCAGCTCCATCAGTGGCGATCGCCTGATCCCGCCTCTATTCAGAACGTCAAAAGACGCTATATTTACCGAATCGGCGGACCATCGGATTTCTTTTCAGAGTCCAAGTAACGTAGCGTAACTCGAGCGCTTCAGCTGGTCGCGTCACAGATTTATTTTCACGATTTTCCTATCAGTCCCGAAGGCGCCCGCCGCGGCGAAGGGGCGTCACCGGCGATCCAGACGCCGGGGCGCAGGGGCGTTTCAGGATGCATTAACCTTAAGCAGATAAAGCTGTTCTGAGATTTGTTTTTTTCGTTTTGCATTTTTTTTCGAGAACCAATGAATAGTCGGCGCGGCCTCGCCCTACTGTTTTGTCTCGTGTGGCCGGCTCTCTCAGGGGCTGGCGTCGCGCAGGAGACGCTTGCGCCGAGCCAGGTCACGCCCCCGAGTTTTCAGCCCACCCGCCGCGCGCCCACCGGGCCGGTTTCGCCCGCCGATTTCGCCATCCCGGAGTCGAATGGGACCCCGCCCGAGGGAGCGGAGCGGTTTTCGATTTTCGTCGAAGACTTCCACATCGACGGTCAATTCGAAGACATGACGACAGCTGGCCGCTCGATCATCGCGCCGCTGCTTCAAAAGACCATCAGCGTCGCGACGATCTTCAATGCGGCGGCCGATCTGGAGCGGGCCTATGTGCGCGCCGGCTACGCGTTTGCGCGCGTGACCGTGCCGCCGCAGAAGCTGAGCAAACGGGGCCGCATTCGCCTGTTGGTGATCGACGGCTTCGTCGAGGCCGTGGATGTTGCGGCCCTGCCAAAGGCCGTTCAAGGCGTGGTGCGCAAACGGACGGCCGATCTCATTGGCGTGCGCCGCCTCACCACGTCGCAACTTGAACGACGCCTGCTTCTCGCGGGCGATGTCTCCGGCCTGCAATTGCGCAGCGTGCTCGCTCGCGGCGAACAGACGGGCGGCGTGCGACTTGTGCTCGACGGCAAACACCGGCCGATCAGCGGCGGCTTCAGCGCCGACAACAAGAACGGCGTGAGCCTGAGACGCTGGCAGTTCGGCGCAAATGTCTCGATCAACAGCGCTTTGGGCTTTGGCGAGCAGATTTTTGGATCGCTTGTCACCAGCCCGGATGCGGGTCGTTTCTTCTCGAACGATCCGCGACTGCGGATCCTGGGCGCCGGGGTGGTCATTCCCATCGGGGTCAACGGCCTGACGGCGACCCCCGAATATACGAACTCTCACACCCATGCGACGCCCGTCCCGGGCGGGCTCGACACGCGCGGCTCGTTCGAACGGTTCGCGCTGCGCCTCACAGCGCCGTTGCTTCGCACGCGAACGCAATCAATCTCCGTTACGGCGACGACCGAGCGCCTCACCCAGCGCTCGCATGCGACCGTGTTCTCGCGCGACACCAGTCTCGACGAATATAGCGTGATCCGCGGCAGCATAGACGCCTCCGGACAGGCGTTTCTCGGCGCTTCCTATTCGGCGAGCGTCACGGCGGCAGCGGGTCTCGGCGGTCGTGACCGCGCCGATGCGAACAGGGACGGCGTTCCGCTTTCGCGGCAGGGCGCGAGTCCTGAATTTTCGAAAGCGGGCTTCACGCTGCAATATGTCCAGCCGCTGCCGCTCGAGGGGCTCCGCGGGACGCTCACCTTCGCCGGTCAGACGACTTTCAACGCCCCGGCGCTGCGATCGGAGCAGTTTTCCCTCGACGGGTCCAATCTCGTTTCAGGCGTGGCGCCGGGCGGGCTCAGCGTCGACCGGGGACTGGCGACGCGAGGCGAAATTTCCCGGGCGGCGAGCTTCCAAACCCCTGTAGGCGGCGCCATCGTGGCGCCCTATCTATTCGCCGCCTATGGCCTTGGGTTTCTGGAGCTTCCGACAGCGCTCGAGGCGGCGCGGCTGAGCGGGCGCTCCGTGGGCGCCGGCGTCCGGTTCGATTTTGCAGGACCCAATGGGGCCCCGGGCGTCAACGTCGGTCTTGAGATCGCGCGTTACGCGAGTTACATCGCAGCGACGCGGCGCGGTTCGCGGGTTTCGGTGTCAGTGGCGTCCCGGTTTTAGCGTTCGGTCGATTTTTCATTTTCGATTCTGATCAGTTCGCCACGCAGTGCGGGGCGAAGCACTGGAGATTGTCATGCGCATTTTTTCTGTGGTGATGCTGGCCGCGTTGGCCGGGCCATCCGCCGCCTACGCCCAATTCGGGAAGCCGGAGGCCGTCGCTCCCAAGCCGCAGTCGACGTCGGCGTCTTATGGCGACTGGGTTCTGAACTGCCAGCAGATCAAGCTGCAAAGCGGCGAAGAGCGACGCGCGTGCGAAGTGACCCAATCGATCCAGGTTCAGGGCTCCAAAGATCCGATCGCTCAGGTCGCCTTCGGTCGGGCGCTGAAATCCGCTCCGCTGAGCATGACGGTGCTGCTGCCCGTGAATGTCGCCCTCGACCGCCCCGTTCGGTTGTTCGCGGAAGAGAAGGATGGCGTCGGCGTCGACCTCACCTGGCGCAAATGCCTGCCGGGCGGATGTTTTGCCGAAGTGGCGGCGTCGGCCGACACATTGAAGCGCTGGCGCGCAGGCAAGCGCGGACGCCTCGAGCTGCGTAACGCCTCAGGCCAGGACCTCGCGTTGCCGATTTCGCTGACGGGATTCAGCGTGGCCCTGGACGCCCTGCCGCCGGACTGACCGGCCGCAGCCTCTCTTTTGAAAACGACCTGAAAGGCGCCGGTCTAACCCGGCGCCTTTCGCGTTCAACGGCTGATGATCACCTGACCGTCAATCTCGTCGATACGAATGCCGGACCCGTAGAGGGTGTCGAATTTGGATGACGGCTCCCACCGGATCGATGTCGCCCTGGCGGCGGTCGGTTCGATCGACGGCGCCGAAAGGGACGGCGCGACAACGAAGACCGAAGGCCAGACCGGGGGGCCCAGGAGGTCCGGCAGGACCGAGAGAATGCCGGGCTTCAGCGTGATCGCGTAGTTCGTCAGGTTCTCGCCTTTGGGATTTGAGATATTGATCGCGTAATGGGCTGCGGTCAGGTTGGGTCCGCTGGCGGCGCCGATCGCCGCGCCCTCGCTCGAAAGCGACACGCTGTCGACGCGGTCGCTCAAGGCCAGTCCGCTCGTGCTGAACTCGCGGCCCGTGAAGGTCAAGGCGACGCCGAGCTGCTTCAAGATGTTGTCGGCTGAAATGACCAGTTGGCGAGGCGTGACGGAAAGTTGCGCACCCGTGAAGTCGATCGCGTAGTTCTGGGACGCGAGCGAGCCGCGCGTGATCGCGTAAGAGCCGATCGAAGAGCTTATCGTCGCGTCGCTTGCGAGTTCGCCGGTCAGCGTGTCGCCGTTCACCAGACCCGTCGCGACATAGGTCAGCGGCGGGTTTGCGTCACCGTAGACGCGCGACTGCGCCTGGGCCTGCACCGCCAGTGCGCGCCGAGCGATCTCAAGATCTGCGCCCGTGAAGCTCATCGCATAATTCGCTGACGAGGCGAGTGAGCCGCGTGTGATCGCATAAACGCCCACGCCCGAACGCTCGTCGGCGGGCGTCGACAGCGCGCCCGTCAGGCTGTCGCCATTCACGAGGCCGGTCGCCGAATAGGTCAGCGCCGGGTTGGCGTCGCCATAAATGCGAGACTTTGCATCCGCCGTCACCGACAAGGCGCGCTGCGTCACCGTGAGGTCGGCGCCGCGATAGGTGAGCTTATAATTTGACGAAGCGGCGAGACTTCCGAGATGGATCGCATAAGCGCCGACATTCGACCGTTCGTCGGCCTTGACGTCCAA
>JAIEQX010000138.1 GCA_019747375.1 Beijerinckiaceae bacterium
ATCTGCTTCCATTGCGCCGTGATGGTGGCGTTGAGATCCTCGATCGCCTCGGTCTGGTAGGCGAGCCGCATTTCGAGCGCGTCGATGCGCAGCGCCATGGCATCCATCGCGCCTTCATGAGCTCCGCTCATCGTCTGTGTCTCCGTCGGACGCTCATGAAGTCTCGCCTTTTTCACGGCGCCGGATTTCGTCCAGCGCCAGTTCGGTATTGCCCACGAACAGCGTCAGGAACGTGTCGAGCTCGCGAAACTGCTCGCGCCCCACGCCGGCGAAGAGAATGTCGTTCACGGCCCGCACGAACGGCGTGAGTTCGATCAGCCGCTGCTCGCCCTTCGGCGTCAGCTGCACCAGCACGCTGCGCCGGTCCTGCGTGTTGACGCGCTTTTTCAGAAGGCCGAGGCGGCACATGCGGCCGACTTCGGTGGTGACATGTGTGGCCGCGAGTTGCACATGTTCGGCAAGATGCCGGATCGTCACGCCGTTCTCGCCCTGCGTATAAGCGGCGCCGATCAACACGGTGAATTGCGAGCCGGTGAGGTCGACCGCGCGGCCGAAAGCGTCGCGGCAGGTCTGCAGCCGCCCAAACGACGTCACCATCATGTAGAGCGTCTGGCGAAAGGCCGCGTCGCCCTGGGGGTCTAGCAGGGCCTTGTGCGAAACGGTGGGCGGCAGCGTGAAAACATTCGCCGCCGGCGTTTCCCGCCGCTTGCCCGCGCCTCGTCCCGTCCTGACCGCCGCCACCTGCCGCTCCCTGTAACCGGGCCCGTGCCTGAACCCGACCATGGCTTACCGAAAATATGCGCTCAACTGAACCACCATTAACGGGCGCCGTCTCAATAAAGCGCTAACCATGCGGGCGTCTGGTCTGCGCCCAAATGTCCCGGGCGGGCGTTGGGCCTCTGCAATTGGCGTCCACTCGCACCTGAAAGGAGACAACATCATGGGACGACTTGCCTGCCAGCCTTTCGCCATCGTGTCCGATCCGGACGCGGCGCGTCGATGGACCGCGACCGAAATCGTCAAGCAGCTGGGATACATCGTCCACCCCGCGCAGTCGCCTGGCGAAGCGCTGGAAATCCTTCTGCAACTCGGTTCGAACCATCCCCTGATGCGCGGCGCGCGACCGCTGCTCGTCATGGCCATGGACGACGAGCCCGAAATCGCCCGCGCGCTCGCAGCGCTCGCGAGAACTTTCTGCTCCGGCATCCGGGTCATCATCGCGACCGACCGGCCGATCGGTTCCACCGCCGTCGTCGACGCGGAAGTGCAGCGCGATTTCGCCGGCGCGGAACTGCGCGACGCCGTACGCGAGCTCTGCAGCGCAACGGCGTCGTTCAAGCCCTCCCTGACGACGCGCGCCTCACACTTGGGTGAGCGCACCCATTCCAGTTGACGGCGCGAACAGGAAGTGATGCAAGCGGGTCTCAATCCGCGAAGGTGAGGATCCGGTGCTTCTAGGCGATATTCTTCAGGGCCTTGTCTCGATTGTCAGGTCCGGTATCGAAGCCACCGCCGCCAACCGCCACAATTGGCGACTTCTCGACATCGAAGTGCTCGAACGCATGTCGGACATCCGGCGGCTCGTTCAATCGACGCCCGCCATCGAGCATAGCTGCCAGATGGCGATCTGGACCTGCCTCGAATTCACCCATGCGGCCGTGCTGGCCGAAGACGGCGACCGCACGACCTCGCCGGCGCTGACGGAAGCCCGCATGAACGCCATGTCGGCGCTGGTGGATCTGACGCTCGCCATCGAGCATGCGGCGCCCAGCCGTTTCGCCCGCGATCTGCAGTACGAGACGCGCTGAGCCTTAGGCTCTGCGGCTCTTCCATAGCGGCCAGAGCAGGTTGAGCGTCAACCCGCCCAGCACCAGCGCGGCGGCGAGCAGTTTCCAGCCGGGCAGGTCCTCGCCGAGCCAGAAGGCCGAGGCGGCGATGCCGAACACAGGCACCAGCAGGGCCATGGGGGACACGCTGGCCGCCGGATAGCGCGCCAGCAGCCAGCCCCAGGCCGCATAGCCGAAGAGGCTGTTGCCGACCGACTGCCACAGCACGCCGGCCCACGTCCACACATCGGCGTCGGCAAGCCCCCGGGCGATCGCCGGCCATCCTTCCAGCGCCAGCGACATGGCGAGCAGCGGCGGCGACGAGAACAGGCTGCCCCAGACCACATAGGCCAGCATGTCGACGCGGCCCGCGCGCCGCGCCACAAGATTGCCGAGCGACCAGCACAGCGCCGCCAGCAGCACCAGCGCGAGGCCCGGAACCGTGGTGGCGCCGTCCGTATGCCAGCCGATGGTCGCCAGTCCGGTCACCGCCAGCGCCAGCGCAACATATTGGAACGGCCGCAGCCGCTCGCCATCCAGATACATCACGAGGCCGATGGTGAAGAAGACCTGCGTCTGCACCACCAGGGAAGCGAGGCCGGGCGAGATGCGCCCGTCGATCGCCATGTAGAGCAGGCCGAACTGGCCCGCGCCGATCAGCACGCCATAGGCCGCGAGCTCGCGCCATGGCACGGCGGGGCGGCGCAGAAAGAAGATCGCCGGAAAGACCACGAGCGCGAAGCGCAGCGCCGCGAAGAACAGCGGCGGCAGATGCGCGAGCGCAGATTTAATGACGACGAAATTCGTGCCCCACACAGCCATGACGGCGACCGCCAGCAGCGCATGGCGCAGCGGCAGGGCGGTGGGCACAGGTATGGATGCTGCTGGCATACGCGTTCCTGATCGTGCGGCGCAGGTCGCCGCCGTCAGTTCTTGTCGTAAAGCGCCTGGCGCGATGCGCCAAGCCGGGCCGCGAGATACATGAGCAGCGGAACCGCCGCCACGATGGCGGCGAACAGGCCCGCCGCCGGCAGCCCGTACGTGCTGATCAGCGGACCGGTGATCAGCGACAGCACGAGGCTCGTGCCGCCCGCGCAGGAATCATTGGTGCCGATCGCGCGTCCGCGCGCGCCGGTCTCGACCTCGTCGGCGAGCAGCGCCGTAGAAGCGACGTTGGCGGCCGCCCAGCCGATGCCGACCAGAAACGTGCCGAGCGTAATCGGAATATAGCCGGTCGTGAAGGCCACCAGCGCCGCGCCCACGATGGTGAGCGCCACGCCCGGATACATCACGCTCTCGCGGCCGATGCGGTCCGCCAGCTTCCCGATGGGAATCGTGAAGGCGAACATTCCCATCGAGTGGAACAGATGCGACATCGCGATCATCGTCAGCGAATGGCCGTGATGGGCCAGCACCAGCGAGGTCAGCACCATCACGATCGACATGTTGCCCTGCGCGGCCGCGTTGGTGGCGATGGCGAGCCGTGTCGGCAGGTGCCGCATCAGGCCCCTCATGGAGAAGTCCGCGGCGCCCTGGCCGGGCGTGCGCGCTACTTCCTTGTAGCCCGGATAATAATGCGCGAGATTCATCCCGATCTCCTTGGGATCGGGGCGCACGAAATACACCATCGCCATGCCGGCGACGATCAGGCCCGGCAACATCAGCCAAGGCAGCACCATAGGGTCGGCGCCGCTTGTCTTGGCCAGGCGCTCGGAGATGCCGACCAGCAGCGGGCTGAGCACGAGGCCCGCCATCGCGCCCAGCGCCACATAGCCCAGCGCCTGCCCGCGAAGCTGCGGGGGGAACATGTCGGTCGCGCCGACGCGCATCTGCTGCGCGGCGTTCATGCCCATGCCGAAGATCAGGATGCCGCCCACCAGCACCCAGATATTGCTGATGTCCATGCCGCCCCCGACCACGAGCGTGCCGACCAGCGCCAGCGCGAGGCCCAGTAAGATGCCGGGCTTGCGCCCGAACGTGTCGGTGATCTTGCCGATCGGGTAGGAGACCAGGACTCGGCTGAGGCCGATCAGCGCCACCGAGAGGCCCGCCAGATCTGCGGAGCCGCTGACCTGGATAATCATCAGCGGGCCGAGCCCGTAGACGAATTGCATGCCCGCGCCCGTAAAACTCTGCGACAGGGCGAACAGCGCCATGTTGCGCTTGATCAGGGGCGGGATCACGTACTTCATGCCGGGCGCCTTTGTGGTTCTTGCTTGTCGCGCGGAAGCGAAACAGGCGGCCCTTGCGGCCGCCTGTTGTGTTGGTGAAGAGAGTCTAGTCCTCGCCGGGGATCTGCCGCACGGCCCCCCGGGCGGCACTTGTCGCCATCAGCGCATAGGCGCGCAGGGCGGTCGAGACCTTGCGATCGCGGGACACCGGCTTCCAGGCCTTGGCGCCACGCGCGTCCATCTCGGCGCGGCGTCTCGCCAGTTCCTCGTCCGGGATCGCGAGCTGGATGGAGCGGCGCGGAATGTCGATCTCGATCCGGTCGCCTTCCTGCACGAGTCCGATGGCGCCGCCTTCGGCGGCTTCCGGCGAGACATGCCCAATGGACAGGCCGGACGTGCCGCCCGAGAAACGTCCGTCCGTGATCAGCGCGCACGCCTTGCCGAGGCCGCGCGATTTCAGATAGCTCGTCGGGTACAGCATTTCCTGCATGCCGGGCCCGCCGCGCGGTCCCTCGTAGCGGATCACCACAACGTCGCCCGCCACGATCTTGCCGCGCAGGATCGCGTCGACCGCGTCGTCCTGGCTCTCGAAGATGCGCGCAGGTCCGGCGAAGACCAGCGAGCCTTCGTCGACGCCCGCGGTCTTCACGATGGAGCCGTCAAGCGCGATATTTCCCGACAGCACCGCAAGGCCGCCGTCGCGCGAGAACGCATGTTCGACGTTGCGGATGACGCCTGCGTCGCGGTCGTCGTCGAGCGACTCGTAGCGACGCTCCTGGCTGAACGCCACCTGCGTCGGCACGCCGCCGGGCGCCGCCATGTAGAACTTGCGGACGCTCTCGCTCGACGTGCGCTTGACGTCCCAGCGGTCGAGCGCGTCCTTCATGGTGGCGCTGTGGACAGTCGGCCCGCTCGTGTCGATCAGGCCGCCGCGATCGAGCTCGCCCAGAATGCCCATGATGCCGCCGGCGCGATGCACGTCTTCCATGTGCACGTCGGCGATCGACGGCGCGACCTTGCACAGGACCGGGACGCGGCGCGACAGGCGGTCGATGTCATCCATTGTGAACGGCACTTCGCCTTCATGCGCGGCCGCCAGCAGATGCAACACAGTATTGGTGGACCCTCCCATGGCGATGTCGAGCGTCATCGCGTTCTCGAAGGCGCTGAAGGTCGCAATGTTGCGCGGCAACACCGAGGCGTCGTCCTGCTCGTAATACCGGCGCGCCAGATCAACGATCGTATGGCCGGCCTCGCAGAAGAGCCGGCGGCGGTCGGCATGCGTCGCCAGCACCGATCCGTTGCCCGGCAGAGAAAGGCCAAGCGCCTCGGTCAGGCAGTTCATCGAATTTGCCGTGAACATGCCCGAGCATGAGCCGCAGGTCGGGCAGGCCGAGCGCTCGATGGTTTCCACGTCCTCGTCGGAAATCCTGTCATCGGCGGCCGCCACCATTGCGTCGACGAGATCGAGCGACTGCAGCTTGCCGCGAATGTTGACCTTGCCGGCCTCCATCGGGCCGCCCGACACGAAGACCGCCGGAATGTTGAGACGCAGCGCCGCTATCAGCATGCCGGGCGTGATCTTGTCGCAATTGGAGATGCACACGAGCGCGTCGGCGCAATGCGCATTGGCCATATATTCCACGCTGTCGGCGATGATCTCGCGCGACGGCAGGCTGTAGAGCATTCCTGCATGCCCCATCGCGATGCCGTCATCGACCGCGATCGTGTTGAATTCCTTGGCGACGCCGCCCGCCGCTTCGATCTCGCGCGCCACCAGCTGCCCGAGATCCTTGAGGTGGACATGGCCCGGCACGAATTGCGTGAAGGAATTGCACACCGCGATGATCGGCTTGCCGAAGTCGCCGTCCTTCATGCCGGTGGCGCGCCAGAGGCCGCGCGCGCCGGCCATGTTGCGACCGTGGGTGGTTGTGCGGGAGCGATAGACGGGCATGAGCAATCACCGGATTGGATCTGGGGCGACCCCGTCGAAGGAGGCGCTGGATCGAGGCTGGACAGTGCTGGGCAGAGACACGCGCGCGCATCAAGCACAGGACTGATAGCGGAGCTTCCCGAAGGCGTCAAAAGAGCAGTCGGCTCAGCTGGCCTTGAAACGCGCGCACCGGCCCAACCGGTGGGCGCAATCTCGCGGCCGCTTCACAAATCCTTGTTCTGCAGCAGTGAACTCCCGGCCCGCGAGACGGTTTCCGAGCCGAACCAGAGGAGAACAAGCATGATTTCGAAAACCATCCTGGCCGTTGCGGCCGCCGCCGCCTTCCTGCCCGCCACGCTGACGGTCGTCGCCCCCGCACAGGCCCAGTCCCGCAGCGGCTATACCGAAACCTACGTGGACCGGAACGGCAATGAATACGGCCAGTACCGCCGTGGATCGTCTTACCAGCGCGGCCCGGGCGTTTCGACGGGAGTCGGCGTCGGCAGCGACGCCTGTTCGGATCCGGCTTACAGCATGGACCCGCGCTGCTATTCCAACCGCTGATCCTGATCCTCAGCGGTCTGCTTGAATCGAAAGAGGCGCCCCGACGGGCGCCTCTTTTATGCGTCAAGGGACGGAAAGCTCAGTTGCAGACCCGGACGCGGCGCGTGCCGGTGTAATTGCCGTAGCGATTGTACATCGAGCGGCGCTCCATCCAGCAGTTGGACGGACGGCTCGACTCCGCCGCCGCAATGGCGCCCAGCAGGCCGAGGCCGACGATGCCGGCCGCGACAGCGCCGCCATTGCCGCCACGATAGCCGCCGCGGTATCCGCCGCGATATCCACCGCCACGATAGCCATAGCGGGGCCCGCGAACCGGGCCGCCGCGCACCACGCCTCTGCCACGATATTGAACTTCCTGCACAAGATCATTGCTGCGCTCGATGGCGGCGCCGCTGACGGAGAGCGGCGCTGCGGTGAGCTGGGCGGGAAGAAGCGTCAGGCCGAAAAGGCCCGCCGCGGTGACAAGACCGAGTTTGATCGAATGCATGGGCGCCCCCCTTTGTGAGACTGGTGACGCCGCTGGATCAGCCCGCGTCTGGATGTACTCCATTAAGGTCAAGTTTCGCCGAAGAGGCAATTCCTTAATGCGATGTTAATTACCATAAGCTTTGCCATGGTAAACGGTCGGGTCGCGCGGTTTGGCCTGTTCCTTGCTGACAATGGGCGCTTCGTGTGAACCGCTCCTTCGGGATCCGGTGCGCGCGCGGTGCGCCCTCTTGGGCGTTTCCTCCCTGACTAGCCCGCTTCTCTCAGGAGAAGCGGGTCTTTTCCCCAGGGGCGCCCCGAGGCGCGTTTCCGGTCTTCCGCACTTCGTGGGACACTTGCCCGAGCGCTGGGCCGGGCGGATTCGCCGGGGTTGAAGCGAGCCGCACGTCAAGGACCCGGGATGACCGAAACCATCAGGCGCGTCATGACCCCGGGCCTCTGGGGAATGCTGGTCGCCCTTTCGGTCCTGTGGGGCGGGTCGTTCTTCTTCGCCGCCGTCGCCGTTCAGGAATTGCCGCCCCTCACGGTCGCGGCCGTGCGCGCCGGCGGGGCCGCCCTTCTGCTCAACGCCGCCTTGCCGCTGGCGGGATTGCGCCTGCCGCTTGGCGCGCAGCTCTGGACGGCCTTCGCGGTCATGGGCGTCATCAACAACGTTATCCCCTTTGCATTGATCTTCTGGGGCCAGAGCCACATCCCGAGCGGCCTCGCCTCGATCCTCAACGCCACGACGCCGCTTTCCACCATCATCGTGGCGCATCTGGCCACGTCGGACGAGAAGATGGCGGGCGGGCGCCTGCTCGGCGTGTTGATCGGCTTCTTCGGCGTCGCCACAATGGTGGGGCCGCAGATGCTGCTGGCCGGACTGGCGACAGATGTCTTTGCCCAGCTGGCCATCGTGCTGGCGGGCTTTTCGTACGCCTGCGCGGGCGTCTATGGCCGGCGCTTCGCCCGCCTGGGCGTGCCTCCCATGATCACCGCGGCCGGGCAGGTGACGGCCTCAGGGCTGATGCTCGCGCCTATCGCCCTGTTCTACGACCAGCCCTGGACGCTGCCTCTCCCCAGCCTGCCGGTCTGGGGCGCGCTGTTTGGCATTGCGGCGCTGTCGACCGCGCTGGCTTACGTGGTCTACTTCCGGATCCTGGCGGCCGCAGGTGCGACAAATCTGCTACTCGTGACGTTTTTGATTCCCGTGAGTGCCGTAACAATGGGCGCGCTCGTACTCGGCGAGCGGCTGGAGCCGCGGCATTTTGTCGGAATGGCGCTTATCAGCCTGGGCCTCGCCTGCATTGACGGACGGCCTTTTCGCGGGCTTTCGCGGCGTCTTGGCGGATTCCGAAGGTAAAAAACCGATCAAGCGCGCCACATGAACGAAGTTTCATTCGAACTTGTGATCGCGCTCGCCACCATAACGCCAGCAAAGCGTTGTTACAGTCATGCCGTATCTGCGTGCATCGCGCTGAAACCTTGGCAGTGATGTCGCGTTGACAAGCGGCGCCGTAACCGCAAGCCTTGATTGATTGAGTCGTATTGCAGTCACCGTTCGAATCGAGGATGGGAAATGACCTTTGCGCACGATCTCCTGACCCGTTATTCGGAAAACTTCCAAAACCGACGCGAAACCGAAATGTCGGTTCCGGAATATCTGGAACTGTGCCGTACGGAACCTCTGGCCTACGCCAGCGCGCCCGAACGGATTCTCGCCGCGATAGGCGAGCCGGTGGTCGTCGATACGAGCAAAGACGCCCGGCTCGGAAGGATATTTTCCAACCGCACCATTCGCACCTATCCGGCCTTCGCCGAATTCTACGGCATGGAGGAGACGGTCGAACGCATCGTCGCCTTCTTCCGTCACGCCGCCCAGGGGCTCGAAGAGCGCAAGCAGATTCTCTACCTGCTCGGTCCCGTCGGCGGCGGCAAGTCATCGCTCGCCGAACGCCTCAAGGCCCTGATGGAAGTGAAGCCCATCTACGTGCTGAAAGCCGGCGACGAGATCAGCCCCGTGTTCGAGTCGCCGCTCGTCCTGTTCGATCCAGACACGATGGGGCCCGAACTCGAGACGCAGTTCAATGTGCCGCGCCGCCGCCTCACCGGCCTCATGTCTCCCTGGTGCCTGAAAAGGCTCGATGAATTCGGCGGCGACATTTCGAAGTTCAAGGTCATCAAGCTGATGCCCTCGCGGCTGCGTCAGATCGGCGTCGCCAAGACAGAGCCGGGTGACGAGAACAACCAGGATATTTCTTCTCTCGTCGGCAAGGTCGACATCCGCAAGCTCGAGTCGCTCGCGCAGAACGATCCTGACGCCTATTCCTATTCGGGCGGGCTAAACCGCGCCAATCAGGGCATTCTCGAATTCGTCGAAATGTTCAAGGCGCCGATCAAGATGCTGCATCCCCTGCTGACCGCCACGCAGGAGGGAAATTACATCGGCACCGAAAACATCGGCGCCATCCCGTTCTCGGGCATCATCCTCGCCCATTCCAACGAGTCGGAATGGCAGAGTTTCCGCGCCAACAAGAACAACGAAGCGTTCCTCGACCGCATCTACCTGATAAAGGTGCCGTATTGCCTGCGGGTCACCGAAGAGCAGCGTATCTACGACAAGCTCATCCGCGGATCCGAGCTGGCGGCTGCTCCCTGTGCGCCCGCCACGCTCGAAATGCTGGCGCGTTTCTCGGTGCTGTCCCGCCTGCGCGTGCAC
>JAIEQX010000026.1 GCA_019747375.1 Beijerinckiaceae bacterium
TCCCCGCCCCGGCGGCGCCGGGCCTCGGCGCGCGCGCGCCTCCCTCCGTCTGAACCATTCGGCACACAGCATCGAAGGCCGGGCGACCGGCTTGGTTCAAGACGAGGATTTCTCCATGTCCATCTCTCTCAAGGCGGCCGCGGCCGCTCTCATTCTGCTTGCCCCACAGGTCGCCTTTGCGCATGTCACGCTCGAAAAGCCCGAGACGGCGGCGGGCGCCAGCTACAAGGGCGTCCTGCGCGTCGGCCATGGTTGCGACGGCTCCCCCACCACAAGCCTGACGGTCGAGATCCCCGACCACGTCGTGGCGGTGAAGCCCATGCCCAAGGCGGGCTGGAAACTGTCCACCGTCGAGGGCGCCTATGTTTCGCCGGTCACCCTGCACGGCAGGAAACTTGAAGCGGGCGTGCGCCGCATCACCTGGAGCGGCGGCGCGCTCAAGGACGCGGAATATGACGAGTTCGTCTTCGCCGGCGCGGTGTCGGGCGATGCGCCCGCCGGAACGCTCTGGTTCCCGGTCGTGCAGGTCTGCGAAAAGGGTGAAAACCGCTGGACCGAAATCCCCGCCGCCGGCCAGACGGCGCGCGGACTGAAGTCGCCCGCCGCCGCGCTCCGCATCACGGCCTCCGCGGCTGCCGCCCAGACGGTCCCGTCAGGCTCCATCCGCGTCGAGCAGGCATGGTCGCGCGCCACGCCCGGCGGCTCCAGGGTCGGAGCCGGCTATCTGCGCATCACCAATACGGGCTCCACCCCGGACCGGCTGGTCGCCGGGACGACCGACGCCTCCGAGCGGCTTGAGATCCACGACATGACCGTCACCGACGGCGTGATGAAGATGCGCCCGCTGGCCGAAGGCATCGCGCTGGCCCCCGGCCAGACCGTCGAACTGCGGCCCGGCGGCATGCACCTCATGTTCATGGGGCTGAAGAAGCCGCTCGCCACCGGCGCCGGTTTCACCGCCACGCTGGAGTTCGAAAAGGCCGGCAAGATGACCGTGCCCTTCGTCATCCAGCCGATCGGCGCGGGCGCGCCCGGCTCGTCCAGGCCCGCCGAGCCGGAGATGGACCATTCCCAGCATCACGGCCACAAATAATCAGCGGCCCCTGAACTCCGGCGCGCGCTTCTCCGCGAAGGCGCGCCGGCCTTCCTCGTAATCCTGGCTGGCGAAACATTCGGCCACCGCACGGTCGGCGGCCGCCGTATCGCGCGCCGCTTCGGGCTTCGCCAGTTCGTTCAGCGCCAGCTTGATCGCCTTGAGGGTCAGCGGCGCATTGGCGGCGATCCCGGCCAGATAATCCCGGCTCTCGGCCGCAAAACTCTCGGCCGGCCAGACCTTGCTGGCGACGCCGAGCCGCAGCGCCTCCCCCGCATCGAACCCGCGCGCCGAAAACAGAATGTCGGCCGTTGCGCCGGGTCCGAGCCGGCGCGCCATCATGGCGACATTCGGATAGGCGTAGCCGAGCCCCAGCCGCGCCGCCGGGATGCGGAAGCGCGCCCCCTCCGCCACCAGACGCAGATCGCACGACAGCGCCAGCGCCAGCCCGCCGCCGAAGCAGATCCCCCGCACCAGCGCGACGGAAGGCTTGGCGCCGGATGACAGGGCGGCCAATCCGCCGCTGACCGCCTGCTCGTAGGCCTCGACCGCCGATGCGCCGCTGCGCTTCTCGCCGAACTGGGAAATATCGGCGCCCGAGCAGAACGCGCGCTCTCCCGCGCCGGAAACCACGATGGCGCGCACCTCGGGATCGGCTTCGGCCGTCGCCACGAGGCCCGGCAGGCTGGCCCACATGTCGAAGCTCATCGCATTGTGCCGCGCCGGTTGGTCGATCGTCAGATGCGCCAGCCCGTCTTCGACCCGATACTCGATCCGTCCGTCCGCCATGTCGGCCTCCCTGCTCAAGCCCTGATCGCTAGCGCGTCGCGCCGCTCCCGCGCAATCCTCCATACGACGGCCCGCTGTCGCGCCATGCAACCCGCAGCCCGAGCTTGTCGTTGAGCAGCCAGCACCAGGGAGGCGACATGACAATTCTGCAGGCCGGATCGGGGGGCGCGGGCGCCCATGGCAAGACAGGCCTGTACGAGACGGACGTTCCGAGACGGCTCGAACGTCTGCCCTGGGGCCGGTTCCACACGCTCGTCGTGATCGCGCTCGGCATCACCTGGATTCTCGACGGGCTGGAAGTCACGCTCGCCGGCTCCGTCGCGGGCGCGCTGAAGGAAAGCCCCGTCCTGCAGTTCGGCGATCGCGAAGCCGGGCTCGCCGGCACCGCCTATCTCGCGGGCGCCGTGCTGGGCGCCATCTTCTTCGGCTGGCTGACCGATCGGCTGGGCCGCAAGAAGCTGTTCTTCATCACCCTGGCGGTCTACCTGGTCGCCACCGCCGCCACCGCGTTTTCGTGGGACGCCTACAGTTTCTTCTTCTTCCGTTTCATGACCGGGGCGGGAATCGGCGGCGAATATACGGCGATCAATTCGACCATTCAGGAACTCGTTCCCGCCCGCCATCGCGGCTGGACGGACCTCGTCATCAACGGCAGTTTCTGGATCGGCGCCGCGCTCGGCGCGTCGGGCTCCATCGTGTTGCTCGATCCGGCGTTCTTCGCGCCCGATCACGGCTGGCGGGCCGCTTTCCTCATCGGAGCCCTGCTCGGCCTCATCATCCTCTTCATGCGCATGTGGATCCCGGAAAGTCCGCGCTGGCTGGTCATTCACGGCCGCCCGCATGAGGCCGAGCGCATCGTCGACGAGATCGAGGGCCGCTTCCAGCGGGAAGGGCATGTGCTGGGCGAACTCGCCGCCGGCGCGCCCATGCGCCTGCAGGGCCGCACCCACACGCCGCTCGGCGAAGTGTTCCACGCGCTTTTCGTGCGCCATCGCGGACGCACCGCGGTCGGCCTGGTGCTCATGGCCTCGCAGGCGTTTTTCTACAACGCGATCTTCTTCACTTACGCGCTCGTGCTGACGCGCTTCTACAATGTGCCCTCGCATGATGTCGGCTGGTACATCCTGCCGTTCGCGCTGGGCAACGTGATGGGTCCCATCCTGCTCGGGCGCTTCTTCGACACCATAGGTCGGCGCCGCATGATCGTCTTCACCTATGCGATGTCGGGCATATTGCTCGCCATCGTCGGCTGGATGTTCCAGCAGGACATCCTGACGGCCTCGCAATTGACCATCGGCTGGATGATCATTTTCTTCTTCGCCTCGCCAGCCGCGAGTTCCGCCTATCTCACGGTCAGCGAGAGCTTTCCGATCGAGATCCGGGCGCTGGCGATTGCGATCTTCTACGCCATCGGCACCGGCATCGGCGGCGTGGCGGCTCCGGTCGTGTTCGGCATCCTGATCGAAAGCGGCTCGCGCACCAGCGTCTTCGGCGGCTATCTGTTCGGCGCCGTGCTGATGCTCATCGCCGCCGCGGTGGCGGCCCGCTTCGCCGTCGCGGCGGAGCGGCGGTCGCTGGAGGATGTGGCCAGTCCCCTCTCCAGCGCGAAATGATCAGGCTGCGCGCATCTCGCGCGCCGCCCGATCGAGCGTCGAGCGCAGCTTGGAGGGCTGGCAGGGTTTCTGCAGGCACCCCATCGACCAGGGCGCAGTCTGCGCCGTCACGGCGGCGTCAGCCTGCGCGCTGAGAAAGATGCTGGGGATATCGTAACGGGCCCGGATAAAACGCGCCGCGTCGAGTCCGCTCGAGCCATGCGCAAGGCTGATGTCTGTCAGCACGAGGTCCGGCTTCAGGTCCCGCGCCATCCGCTCGGCCTCTTCGGCGCTCGCCGCAATGCCGCAGACGTCATGTCCGAACCCGGTCAGCAGATCCTCCAGATCGAGCGCGATCAGAAACTCGTCCTCGACGATCAGAATGCGCAGATGGGGAGCCTGGGTCATGGGATGCTCGTAGGTTCGTCCGCCGTCTCACGAAAACAACGGGCGTCGAGCCGGGCCAGTTCACCTTAAAAGGCCAATTCGATTCAAATCTTCCCGGCCATGGTTGATGAAGCGTGAACGCTCCGCGCGCCTCGCCCTCTTGCCCTGAGAGGGGGGCATGGTGATAGTGGGGGCCGCGTTCCCCCGCCCGTCCGAGGCGAGGAACCAAGGAGGAAATTGATGCATACCTGGAAAAAAATGGCCTTTGCGGGTTCGGCTGCCTTGGGCTTCGCCCTGAGCGCAACCCCGGGCCATGCGCAAGCTGATTTCTATGCCGGCAAGACCGTCAGCCTCTATGTCGGCTACAGCGCGGGCGGCGGATACGATGTGTACGCACGTCTTGTCTCCCGCTACCTGGGCAAACACATCCCCGGCAACCCCACGGTCGTGGTGCAGAACATGCCGGGCGCGGGCAGCCTTCGCGCCGCCAACTGGATCTTCAACGTCGCGCCGAAAGACGGCACGGTGTTCGGCACCGTCGCGCGCGGCGCGGCCTTCGATCCGCTGCTCGGTCTGCCGGGCGCGCAGTTCGACGCCACCAAGTTCAACTGGATCGGCAGCGCCAACGACGAAGTCAGCGTCTGCGTGACGTGGAATCCCACGAAGGTGAAGTCCTTCGAAGACCTGCTCACGACCGAACTCGTCGTCGGCGGCACCGGCGGCAGCGCCGACACCGATCAGTTCCCGAAGGTCATCAATGGCGTTCTGGGCACCAAGATGCGGGTCATCGCGGGCTATCCGGGCGGCAACGACATCAACCTCGCGATGGAGCGCGGCGAAGTGCAGGGTCGCTGCGGCTGGTCGTGGTCGAGCGTCAAGTCGACCCAGCCCGACTGGTTGAAGGACAAGAAAATCAACGTCATCCTTCAGCTGTCCATGGCCAAGCACGAAGACCTGCCGGACATTCCGGCGGTCATCGAGAAGGCCACCACGGACGAACAGCGCGCCATACTGAAGCTCGTCTTCGCGCGGCAGATCATGGGCCGCCCGTTCATGGCGCCTCCGGGTGTGCCTCCGGAGCGCGTCGCCATTCTGCGCAAGGCGTTCATGGACACCATGAAGGACCCGGCCTTCGTCGCCGAGGCCGAGAAGGCCAAGCTGGAGATCACGCCGGTGTCGGGTGAAAAGATCCAGGAGCTGGTGATCGAGTCTTATAAAGTCGCGCCGGAAATCGCCAAGAAGGCTGGCGAACTCCTGAAATAAAAGAGATCATGCGGGGCGGCGTCGACGGCCACGCGGCGCGTCCGCCGCCCCGCAGTTTTGAGATCCGCAGCGCAGAGGCCGAAGGGCGCCGGCCTCCGTCGCGCAAAGAACAAGGCGCCCGTCGAGAAGGGAACAGCATGACCAGAAACACCGACGACAAGTTGCGTGGCTGGCAGTCCGACATCATCGTCGACCTCATCAAGCGCTACGAGTTCGAATATATTTCGATGAACCCCGGCGCGAGCTTCAGAGGCCTGCACGATTCGATCGTGAATTACGGCAAGGAAGATCCGCCGATGCTGCTCTGCCAGCACGAAGAGATCGCCGTTCAGATCGCCCACGGTTACGCCAAGGCGTCGGGCAAGCCCATGGCGGTCATCCTGCACAACCTCGTCGGTCTGCTGCACGCCACCATGGCGATCTATTACGCCTATATCGATCGCGTTCCGATCTTCATCATGGGCGCCACCGGCCCGATGGACGAAGGCAAGCGCCGCCCGCACATCGACTGGACCCATACCGCGCTCGTGCAGGGCAACGCCATCCGCGACTACGTGAAGTGGGATTACCAGCCCTATTCGATCGACGGCGTTCCGGAATCCTTCGCCCGCGCCTTTTCGGTCATGACCACCGAGCCGCAGGGCCCGGTCTACATGTGCTATGACGCCGACCTTCAGGAACAGAAGATCACGCGCGAAATTCCGCTGCCGCCGATCGATTCCGTGCGCACGCCCTCGCCCATGATGCCCGATCCGCGCGCCATCGAGGCCATCGCCGACAAGCTGCTGGCCTGCGAAAACCCGCTGCTCATGCCCGAATATGTCGGCCGTCGCGAGGGCGGGTTCGACGCAATGGTGAAGCTCGCCGAGACCATCGGCGCCGGCGTCTGGGACATCAACAACGCGCTCAACTTCCCCAACCAGCATCCGCTGTCGCTCAGCCTCGACAAGGGCGCCCTCAAGACGGTCGACGTCGTGCTGGGCCTCGACTGCAAGGACGTCGAGAAGGCGACGCGCGAACTCAACAGCACCAAGCGCGAAGTCACCACAGTGGTGGCCGACCATTGCGACTGGCTGGAAATGGGCTTTGCTGAAATCAACATGAGCAAATGGTCCATGGACTATTGCCGCATGCAGCCCTGCTCCATCCGTGCGCTCGGCGATACGTCGCTCGGCATTCCCGCGCTCACCAAGGTGATCGAGGAGAAGGTTGCGAAGGATCCGGCGCTCAAGGAAAAGATCAGGAAGCGCACCGCCACCATCGCCAAGCGCCACGACGAGACCTGGGCCAAGTGGCAGGAAGAGGCCAAGGAGGATTGGGACGCCGCGCCCATGACCGTGCCGCGCCTCGCCCACGAAGTATGGGACGTCATCAAGGACGAAGACTGGGTTCTCACGGCCAACACGCTGAAGAACCAGGTCCGCAAGATGTGGAACTTCGACAAGCCCTATCGTCACCCGGGCGTTGAACTCGGCACCTCGACCCAGATCGGCATGTCGATCGGCGTCGCGCTGGCGCACAAGAAGGCCGGCCGCATCGTCGTCGACCTGCAGCCCGACGGCGATCTCATGTTCGACGCCGGCGCCCTCTGGGTTGCGGCGAAGTACGAAATCCCGATGCTGATCGTGATGTACAACAACCGCGCCTACTACAACGATTGGGAGCACCAGATCCGCATGGCCCGTCTGCGCGGCACCGATCTGGAGAAGGCCCATATCGGCATGGATCTCTTCGGTCCCGAACCGGACTTCGGCGCGCTCGCCCGCTCCATGGGCGTGTGGGGCGAAGGCCCGATCGAAGACCCGAAGGACGTCCGCGGCGCGCTCGATCGCGCGCTTGCAGTGGTCAAGAGCGGCAAGCCCGCGCTGGTCGACACGATCACGCGTCACCGCTGATCGCGCCCGCCGGCACGGCGGCCCGAAAACGGAAAGCCCGCGCACTCACATGCGCGGGCTTTTTCATGGCTGCGTCTGCCGCGCCGGAAATCAGCGCAGAAAGGCGAGAAGCAGAATGATCGGAATCGGAACGCCAAGCATCCAGAGCAAAATTCCACGACCCATGGTGTCCTCCTGTTGATCTTCGCGGTCTCAACTCGCGTTCAACGTTGCAGTTCCGTCGCCCGGCGAGGCGGCCGGCGCGCTACCATAAGTGGAACTTTCAAATAGCAACGCCGTTCCTCCGCCGCGACGCAAGGCCGAAAGCCCTGCGGCGCTGACCGCAGCGCGTCGCAGCGGTCTTTCATGGGGGTAATGCGCATGGCGAACATTTACACGACACCGGCAGGAACCACAGGAGTCGCCATGAGCGCCGCCGGCGCCGAGGCCACGAGCGCGTCAGCCGTCTCCTGGGCGGCGATCATCGCCGGCTCGGTCGGCGCGGCTGCGATCACGCTGGTTCTCATCGTCATCGGAACAGGACTCGGCTTCGCCTCCGTTTCCCCCTTTGCCAATTCTGGCGTGTCGGGCACGACCTTCACGGTCATGACGGCGATCTGGCTCGTGGCCGTTCACGCCATTGCGGCCGGCATCGGCGGCTATATCGCCGGGCGCCTGCGCACGAAATGGATCGGCGTCCGGCATGACGAGGTCTATTTCCGCGACACGGCGCACGGTTTCCTCTCCTGGGCTTTCGGCACGATTCTCGGCGCGCTGCTGCTGACGTCGGCCGTGTCCTCCATCATCGGCGCCGGCGCGCAGGCGGGCGCGACTCTCGCATCCGGCGCGACCCAGGGCCTTTCGCAAGGCATGACGGCTGGTCTCGCCGCCAATGCGGGCGGCTCATCGGCAACCTCGAGCGTCGATCCGACGAGCTATTTCGTCGACGCGATGTTCCGCACGGATCGCCCCGCTCCCGACGCCAACGACCAGACGGTTCGCACCGAAGTGGGCCGCATCGTCGCCAACGCCGTGCGCGCCGGGGAATTGCCGCCGGCCGACCGCACCTATGTGGCGCAGGTCATCGCGACCCGCACGGGCGTCCAGCAGGCCGAAGCCGAGAAGCGCATCGACCAGACGATCCAGTCCGCCAAGGACGCCGCCAACCGCACGACCGAACAGGCCAGGCAGGCGGCCGAGACGGCCCGCAAGACCGCGTCCTACGCGGCTCTCTGGATGGCCGCCGCCATGCTGATCGGCGCCTTCTGCGCCAGCATCGCAGCCACTTGGGGCGGCCGCTCGCGCGACGATTGATCGTTCGTGCGCCGAATAAAGAAAGGCCCCGCAAAACGGGGCCTTTTTTCGTGACGTGAACGCGCAAGGCTTCAGTCGGTGAAGCCGTAGAGCCGCGCCGGATTGTCGACCAGGATCCGCTTCTGCGTCGCGGCGTCGGGCGCGAACAGCGGAATGAGGTCGACGAGGTCGCCGTCGTTGGGCATTGACTTCACATTCGGATGCGGCCAGTCGGTGCCCCAGATGCAGCGGTCGGGCGCGGTCTCGATGAGCTTCGCGGCGAAGGGCGCGGAATCGTGGAACGGCGGTCCCGCGGACGAGACGCGCTCCGAACCGCACACCTTCACCCACGCCTTTTCGTCGTCGCGCATCAGACTGAGAAGGATGCGGAAAGGCTCCTGGTCAAGTCCGTCGGACGCCTTCACGCGCCCCATATGGTCGATGATGTAGGTGACCGGCAGCTTGCCCAGCATCCCGGCATATTCCGGCAGATCGATCGCATCGAAATGCAGGTTGAGATGCCAGCCGAGCGGCGTGATCATGGCGACGACGCGGTCGAACGCGCGCATGTCCGGCACGCCGCCCAGATGGCGCACGAAATTGAAGCGACAGCCGCGAAAGCCGCCTTCATGCAAGTCGCGCAGCTCGCGCTCGGTGATCGTGTCGTCGATATTGGCGACCGCCCGATAGGCCCCGTTGCTCTGCGCGATCGCGTCGAGCGCCACGCGATTGTCGGTGCCATGCGCGCTGGCGTTGACGATCACGGCGCGCTCGATGCCGAGCTTGGCGTGCAGCGCGCGAAACATTTCGAGCGGCGCATCGGGCGGCGTATAGGTGCGGTCCGGCGCGTAGGGATATTTGCTCCCCGGTCCGAATATATGGCAGTGCGCGTCGCACGACTTGGGCGGCAGCTTGAATTTCGGCGTCTTGGTGTCTGGATCCGGTCCCGGAATCGTCGGCGTATAATCAACCACTCTCTGTCCTCCGCAGGCCCGCCAGCGCGCCGGCCCCTACTTGCCGGCCTTGCCGGCGCCACGTTCCTGAGCGGCCGCAACCGCCACCGCGAGATCCTCGACCATGCCGAGATCCGCCAGCATCATGCCGGCCTCGCGCATTTCCGCGCCGCGCCGCACGCCATGCTGGTTGACGCGGCCCGCCATGGTGACGGCGAGTTTCGGCCAGTCGATCGACGGGAAGCTCTCGGTCAGGCTGCCGAAGACCTCGTCCTCCACATTCCACGATTTGGCCGCCTTGGCGCAATCCACGATCAGCGCCTCAAGACCCTTGATCATGATCGAGCGGCACAATTTCATCGCCGACGCGCGGCCGTATTCGCGCGAGACCGGCCTGATGTTCATGCCCAGCGCGTTGAGTTTCGGCGCGAGATCCTCGGCCCGC
>JAIEQX010000193.1 GCA_019747375.1 Beijerinckiaceae bacterium
CGGGGCCGATTCTCGCCGCAGCGCGCGATCAGACGTCTTCGGGATGCATTCGACCGCGAGTCGTCCATGCGCAATGACGACGTCGGCTTGCACGCTGGTCATGACCCGCGCGACGCGCAGACGGTCCAGCGCCGAGATGCGGCTCGCCCGCATGGCGCGGTAGGACGCCGAAGGGGCGAGCTGAGTGCGGATCCAGGCGTCCGGATGGCCAATGGTGACGACGTCGTGGCCCATGTCGACCAGAGCCGAGTGGTATTGCGCGGCCATGCGCTCGAGACCGCCAGCCATGCGGCCCAGCATCACATTGACGATGCTGAGACTCATGCGACGTTCCGATCACGATCGGACGCGCTTCTAGAGGTAGTTCCCAACGGAACCATAGGTCTTCAGTCCGCAATGAATTTCAGCCCTAAACCGGGCCACAAATGAATATGGCGATATGACAATTCGCGCGTGGATTGGTCAAGTCAAAGCTGGGGGATCAGCGCACCGGATTGAAAACCGCTGCGGCTTTCCGTAACGCCATGGTGGCGAGATCGGGTAACGAGGCCAATGGCTTGGCGTGACGCGCCGCGCGCCGGCTCCGAAGCAGCCCGCCGGGCTTTGATGCGGGCAGGGGATCGAGGCGGGCGATGTGGCGGGCGACGAGCGCGAAAAGATTGTGCTCTTCGAGAATCAGCCGGCGGGCCTCCATGATGGCGGGCAGGCGCTTTTCCCATTCATTGCCGTCGATGGCGGCGCGGATCGTGGCGGCCGTTCCGGCGACGTCGCGGATGTCGATCGGGATGAAGCTTTCGGCGGGCACGTAATCGGCGGCGTCGGGCGCGCCGAAATAGAATGGCAGCGCGCAGGCCAGGAACGGGTCGGACAGCTTTTCGGTCCAGTGATGCGGACCGTAAAAGTTTTCGACCGCGACGTGGTAGCGGTAGGGCGCCAACGCCTCGGCCTTGTCGTCCATGGCGCGGACGCCGTGGCCGAAAATGTCCAGCTCGGGGATTCTCCTGCCGAGTTCCTGGGTGAACTCCCAGCGCAGGTTATGCAGCGTATGGCGCTGGCGCTTCGACGAGCAGACGGTGGAGATGACGCGCGTCTTGTCGAGCGGCGGCGCCGAGACGAGTTCGTCGTAGCCGAGCATCGCAGTCGCGCCGAGCCCGTAGTACCAGCGCAGGCCCGCCTGGGAATGGACATGGCCGCGATGATTGACGACCCATGGCTCCTGGCTCGAGATCACCACGCCGAACTGCTGCAGAAACGCCCGGCCGTAAAGCTTGATCGAGCTTGGCTCCATGGTGAGCAAGATCGTGTGCTCGCGCGGGCAGGAGAGTTCGACGGTCCGCATCGAGAATCGCTCGCCGGCCGCCGGCGGCAGGTCGTCATAAACGACCAGCCAGTCGTAATCCTGCTCGTCGGGATCGAAGAGAAAGCGGCAGCCGCGATAATCCGGGCCGCCGCCGGGCAATTGCCGTTTCCAGACGCCCGGCACCATGTCGAGCGGCACGCGGCCGAGCAGCTTGACCCGGATGGGCGCAGCCTCGCTCATACCTTGAGCGCCGCCACATCCTCGCGCACCATTTCGGCGACGAGATCGGCGAAATGCACCTTTGCGCTCCAACCGAGCTGGCGTTTCGCCTTGGTGGGGTCGCCGATCAGAAGCTCGACTTCCGTCGGGCGGAAGTAGCGCGGATCGACTTCGACCAGCACCTTGCCGGTCTTGGCGCAGACGCCCTTTTCATCGACGCCTTCGCCGCTCCATTCGATCTTCGTCCCGACTTCCGCGAACGCCGCGTCCACGAAGGCGCGCACCGTGTGGCATTCGCCCGTCGCCAGCACATAATCGCCCGGCTCGTCCTGCTGCAGCATCAGCCACATGCCCTCGACGAATTCGCGCGCATGGCCCCAGTCGCGCTTGGCGTCGAGATTGCCGAGATAGAGCCGGTCCTGCTTGCCGTGATGAATGGCCGCGACAGCGCGGGTGATCTTGCGCGTCACGAAAGTCTCGCCGCGGATGGGGCTTTCGTGATTGAACAGGATGCCGTTCGACGCGTGGACGCCATAGGCCTCGCGATAGTTCACGGTGATCCAGTAGGCATAGAGTTTCGCCGCAGCATAGGGCGAGCGCGGATAGAAGGGCGTCGTCTCCGACTGCGGAATTTCCTGCACCTTGCCGTAGAGTTCGGAGGTCGAGGCCTGGTAGAAGCGCGTCTTCTTGGTCAGGCCGAGCAGGCGGATGGCTTCGAGCAGGCGCAGGGCGCCGATTCCGTCGGCGTTGGCGGTATATTCGGCGGTCTCGAAACTCACCTGTACGTGCGACTGCGCGGCGAGATTGTAGATTTCGTCCGGCTGCGTTTCCTGCACGATGCGGATCAGGTTGGTGGCGTCGGTCATGTCGCCGTAATGCAGCACGAAGCGCTGATTGGCTTCGTGCGGATCCTGATAGAGATGCTCGATCCGTCCCGTGTTGAACGACGACGACCGGCGCTTGATTCCGTGGACGGTGTAGCCCTTGGACAGCAGCAGTTCGGACAGGTAGGCCCCGTCCTGTCCGGTGACGCCGGTAATCAACGCGGTTTTATTCGACATGATCAAAATAATCCCTGGTCAGGCAGGCTCCGTCGCGCTCAGCGCGTCGCGGACGCCTGCTCCTGTTTGAGAAACCACTCGTATGTGGCGGCGATGCCGTCGCGCAGCGCGATCGATGGCGCCCAGCCCATGGCGCGCAGCCTGTCGCCGCTCATGAGCTTGCGGGGCGTGCCGTCGGGCTTGGACGCGTCGAGGATGATCTCGCCCCCGAAGCCGACGATGTCGCAGACAAGGCGCACGAGATCGATGATCGGGATGTCTTCGCCCGAGCCGACATTCACGTGTTCGTCGCCATCGTAATTTTTCAGGAGATGAACGAGGGCGTCAGCGCAATCGTCGACATGCAGGAACTCGCGTCGCGGCGTGCCTGTGCCCCAGACGGTAATGGACTTCGCGCCGTCCCGTTTCGCTTCATGCGCCTTGCGCAGAAGCGCGGGCATGACATGGCTCGACTGCAGGTCGAAATTGTCGCCCGGCCCATAGAGGTTGGTGGGCATGGCCGAGATGTAGCGCAGCCCGTACTGGCGGCGGTAGGATTGCGCGAGCTTCAGGCCGGCGATCTTGGCGATGGCGTACCATTCGTTCGTCGGCTCGAGCGGTCCGGTCAGCAGCGCGTCTTCGGTGATCGGCTGCGGCGCGAGTTTCGGATAAATGCAGCTCGATCCCAGCATCAGCAGACGCTCGACGCCGGCGCGCCGGGCCGCCTCCACGACATTCATCTCGATGGCGAGATTGTCATACAGGAAGGTCGCCGGATGGGTCGAATTGGCCAGGATGCCGCCGACGCGGGCCGCCGCCAGAATGATGGCGTCGGGCTTGAGGCCCGCCAGATATTCCTCCGTTTCGGCCTGCCGGGTCAGGTCCAGGCGACGCTCGCCCGTCGTCAGCGCCTCGCAGCCTTCGCGGGCAAGCCGGCGAACGAGGGCGGAACCCACCATGCCGCGATGGCCGGCGACGAAGATGCGGCGACCCTGAAGGTCAAAGGCGGAAGTGGCTGAGGCGGCTGGCATCCTGTCCTCATGCTGGGGGATTGCGCCGCACATTCCCCATGCGGCGGCGGCGCGTCAAGCGCCGAGCGGTCAGGAGGCGAGGTTTGCTGGGTAGAGTTCGCCGATCCGACGGATGTCGGCCTGGGAGGGCAGGCCCGCCTCATTGCCCAGATGCTGGATCTTGAAGGCGGACGCGGCCCTGGCGAAGCTCAGGTGGTCAAGCCAGCGGCCGGCCGGGTTGAGCAGGTAGGACGCCATGTAGGCGCCGTGAAACACGTCGCCCGCGCCGGACGTGTCGATGACGCGCTCGCGCGGCACCGCCAGGGCCGGGAGCCTTGAGACGACGCCGTCTTCGTCGAACCACAGCACGCCGCGCTCGCCCTCGGTGACGCCCCCGATCCGGCAGCCGCGGCCGCGCAGATAGTCCAGCATGGCCGCAGGTGTGAGGTTCATCTGCTCGCAGAGGCGCTCCGCCACCATGGCGACGTCGATAAACTGCAGAAGTTCATGGGTGTTGGAACGCAATCCGCCGCCGTCGAGCGAGGTCAGGACGCCCGCCTGGCGGCAGAGCTTGGCATAGTGCAGGGCGGCGTCGGACTGGTGGCCGTCCAGGTGCAGGGCCCGGATGCCAGTCGTGTTCAAGGCCGGAAAGGGGTGGAGATAGTCGTCGTCGCGGGCGCGCAGGATCGACCGCTTGCCGTTGCGCGGCAGGATGAAGGAAAGCGAGGAGCGCCGCACCTTCCGGCCATGGACCGGGATCTGGTACTTGGCGGCCATGTCGAGGAACATGCGGCCGAGCCAGTCGTCGGCGACGGAGGTCAGGAGGTCGGGCGCTACGCCGAGCTTCGCACAGGCGAAGGCCGCCGTGACCGCATTGCCCCCGAATGAGACCGCATAATCATCCGCCACGGCCTTGTCGTCGCCTTCCGGGATGTGGCCGGCGAGCAGCGTCACGTCGATATAGGTCTGGCCGATGAAAAGCGCGTCCATGCTGGCTCCCAGCTTTCGTCAGACCGAGAAGCTGGTGCCGCAGCCGCAGGAGGAGGTGGCGTTCGGGTTGTCGATCTTGAACGACTGGCCGATCAGGTCGTCGACGAAATCGATGCGCGCGCCCTTCAGGAAGTCGAGCGAGACGGAATCGATCAGCACCGTGGCGTCGCCGTTCTCGATCACCAGATCGTCCTCGGCGCGTTTGGTGTCGATGTCGAACGAATAGGAGAAGCCCGAACAGCCGCCGCCGTTGACGGCGACGCGCAGCATGGCCCCCTCCGCCTCTCCCTTGAGGATGGCGGCGACGCGGCGCGCGGCGCGGTCGGTGACGACCGGCATGGCGTCCGGCGTGGCGGGGGCGGGCGTGGCGGCGACCTGGATGTCGGCTTGATTCATGGCTTTCCGGACTCCTGCTGGCGTTCCGGGGAATGGCTGCGGGCTGTGGTTCGCAGGGACCCGCTTGCCTCGACTCGAACGCAAGATATAAGTCGCGGAGGCCCGCGCTTCAATGCGGCCGCGTCAGCGCGGGCTTCGCGCCCTCGGCCCGAGACTTCTGGAAAGCGCCTGTGGACCCGATCAACTCTGTTTCGGAACGTGGGCGCCGGGCGCCCTATGCGGCCGACCCGTGGACCAGCCGGGGCCGGCTTTGTCCGGAGCCTGTCTCGCCCACACGCACCGAATTCCAGCGCGACCGCGACCGCATCATCCACTCAACCGCCTTCCGGCGGCTTGCGCACAAGACGCAGGTCTTCGTGCCGCATGAGGGCGATCATTACCGCACCCGGCTGACCCATACGATCGAGGTGGCGCAGATCGCCCGCGCCCTGGCGCGCGCGCTGTCGCTGGACGACGATCTGGCGGAAGCGCTGGCGCTGGCGCATGACCTCGGGCACACGCCGTTCGGGCACACCGGGGAGGACGTCCTCGAAGTCTGCATGGATGGGTTCGGCGGCTTCGACCATAATGCGCAGGCCCTGCGCATCGTCACCAAGCTCGAGCGGCGGTACGCCACCCACGACGGGCTCAATCTGGCGTGGGAGACGCTGGAAGGGCTGGTCAAGCACAACGGTCCGCTGACGGACCGGAGCGGCGCGCCGGTCGGGCGCTACGCCGGGAAGGGCGTACCGGCCGCCATCCTCGAATATGACGCGCGCCAAAGCCTCGACCTCTGGACCTTCGCCAGCGCAGAGGCGCAGGCGGCCGCCATTGCGGACGACATCGCCTATAACGCGCATGATCTCGACGACGGGCTTAGGGCAGGGCTGTTCGATATCGGCGACCTGCTGGACGCGCCCTTCCTGGGCGACCTGTTGCGCGAGATAGAGGCCCGCCATCCGGGCCTGGAGCGGACGCGGGTCATCCACGAACTGGGACGACGCGTCATCACCCGCTTTGTCGAGGACGTGATCAACGAAAGCCGGTCGCGGCTGGTGGCCGGCAATTTCGCCAGCGCGGCCGCCATTCGCGCCGCCGACCGCCCCGTGGTGACGTTTTCCCCCGCCATGGCGGAGGCCGACAAGGCCATGAAGGCGTTTCTCTACCCGCATATGTACCGGCATCCGCGCGTCATGAAGGTGCGGCGGGAGGCGGCCGAGGTGCTGGAGCGCGTGTTCAAGGCCTTCGCGGCGACGCCGGCCCGCATGCCGGACGAATGGGCGCAGGCGGCGGCCGCCGTGCCGATCGACGGGTCCTGGGAGGCGCGGCGGTTGCGGATCGTCTGCGATTATATCGCGGGAATGACGGATCGCTACGCCCTGTCGGAGCACCGGCGGCTGTTCGGCTCGGCGCCGGAGTTGCGCTGACCCGCGCCGATTCGTGAAATTTTGACGCAAACCTCGATTTGCTTTAGGCCGCGCGACAGGTTCGGGGTTCCTGCGTCACGCACGCTGGCGAATGGCCCGGCAGCAAATCAGAGAGATTTTTGTCCATGAACGTCTTCGCCGAGTTCCAGACCCGCGTCGCGACGATCCTGCGGTCGATCATCGAGTCCGGCCGCCTGCCGGCCGATCTGGATCTGGCCCGCTTCGTCGTCGAGCCGACAAAGGACGCGGCGCATGGCGATCTGGCGACCAACGCCGCCATGGTCTACGCAAAGGAAGCCAAGGCGAGCTTTCCCAATCCGCGGGCTCTGGCGACCGAACTCGCCTATGCGCTGGCGCAGGACGCCGATGTGGCGGAGGCCGAGGTGGCGGGGCCGGGCTTCATCAACATCCGGCTCAAGCCCGCGGTGTTCGCCGGGGTGATGCGGCAGGCGGTGCTTCAGGCGGCCGATTTCGGGCGTGGCGCCGCCCCCGAGGGCGGCCCGGTCAATGTCGAATATGTCTCGGCCAATCCGACGGGGCCGATGCATGTGGGCCACGGCCGCGGCGCCGTGTTCGGCGACGCCCTGTGCAGTCTCCTGGCCTTTGCCGGCTCGACCGTCGTGCGCGAATATTACATCAACGACGCGGGCGCGCAGGTCGACGTGCTGGCGCGCTCGGCGCACCTGCGTTACCGCGAGGCGCTGGGCGAGGACATCGGCGCCATTCCGGAGGGGCTTTATCCGGGCGACTATCTGAAGTCGGTCGGTCAAACCCTCGCCCATGATTATGGCGTCGAGCTGCGGGACCAGCCCGAGGCCGAATGGCTGCCCAAGGTCCGCGCCATCGCGATCGACGCCATGATGGACATGATCCGCGACGATCTAGCTGCCCTGAACATCGTGCATGACGTGTTCTTCTCCGAGCGCTCCCTGACCAACGGGCCGGATGGCGATTGCGTGCGCGCGGTCATCGAGGAGCTGCGCAAGCGGGGAACGATCTACGAGGGCCGCCTGCCGCCGCCCAAGGGCGCGCCGGCCGAGGATTGGGAAGACCGGGAGCAGACGCTCTTCCGCACCACCGAGTTCGGCGACGACATCGACCGGCCGCTCGTCAAATCAGACGGAGGCTATACTTACTTCGCGTCCGACATCGCCTATCACAAGTCCAAGTTCGATCGTGGCTTCAAGAGCATGATCGACGTGTGGGGCGCCGATCACGGGGGCTATGTGAAGCGCATGCAGGCCGCCGTGAAGGCGGTCTCGGCCGGGCAGGCGAAACTCGACGTCAAGCTCTGCCAGCTCGTCAAGCTGATGCGCGCCGGAGAGCCGGTGAAAATGTCGAAGCGTTCCGGGGACTTCGTGACGCTGCGCGAAGTCGTCGACGAGGTCGGGGTCGACGCGGTCCGCTTCATGATGCTGTTTCGAAAGAATGATGCGCCGCTCGAGTTCGACCTGGCCAAGGTCATCGAACAGTCGAAGGACAATCCGGTCTTCTATGTTCAATATGCGCATGCGCGGGGAAAGTCGGTGTTCCGGCAGGCCAGGGCGGCGTTCCCGGACCTCGACCTGTCGGCCGCCGCACTGGCGAAATCGCCCCTCGAATTGCTCGAGGACGAAGGTGAAAAAGCGCTGCTGAAAGCGGTCGCGCAATACCCGCGCCAGGTCGAGGCTGCGGCCGTGGCTCATGAGCCTCACAGAATCGCCTTTTATCTTCATGACTTAGCGAGTCTGTTTCATTCGCATTGGAATCGCGGAAAAGATAATGCACAATTACGCTTTGTTAATGAAGAACGCAGAGATTTAAGCCGTGCTCGTCTGGCGCTCGTTTTATCCTTAACGAATGTGCTGTCGTCGGGTCTGTGTATTTTGGGTGTGAGCGCTCCCGACGAAATGCGGTGACGCGGAGATTGTTCGGCAAGCGGCGGGTTGATCCTCCGCAACGTGCAATTCCGCCGAGGTCAACGCAGCGGGAGGCGCCACGGGAGCCGCGGCGAAAGCAGGCGGATCGCGTTACGAGGTGAGACTATGAGTGAGCCAGCCGCGAAGTCCCGTCATCCAGAGCTCCGGCCTGCGATCGATCTGGATGACTTCGAGCGCCGCCTGCGCGACCAGCCGGTCGGGACGGAGCCGAACCACGATCCGCTGGCCGAACTCGCCCGCCTCGTCAACGGCGAGGCCGATCCGTTCCGCAATGTCTTTGCTGAATCGCCCGCCGGCCACACGCGCACGCCTTATCTTCGCCCCGTCGAGCCGGCCGCCCCGGATCCGCAGGCGCCGTCCTACGATCCCCATTTCGACACCAGGCTCGGCCGTCTGCCGCCAGAGTCGACTTATGACGACGCGCAATATGTGCCGGCCGCCTATGCCGGGCAGGCCGCGGCCTATGACCAGTCCGCCCAGTATGGCCAGCAGCATTACGCGCAGGACCCGCAGTCCTACGCCGCCGCCGGCTATGGCGAGCCGCGTTACGACGAACGCGACTATCAGCACGGCTCCGCCGCCTATCAGCCCGCCGGCCGCGACGATCCGGATGCGCCATGGCTCGATCCGGTCATGATGGCGCCGCCGCCGCACGACCTTTCCGAAGACTATCGCCCGCGCCGGTCGCGTCGCGCCATGTATCTGATGAGCGCCGCGCTGCTGATCGTGGCGGGCGGCATCGCCGGCACGCTGACGCTGCGGGCCAAGTCCAACGCCAGCGGCGAAATGCCGACCATTCTCGCGCTGAACGGCCCCGTGAAGGTGCAGCCGGTGCAGACGCTTTCGGATGCGCCGAAGCTCGGCGTCTCCATTCTCGAGCGCGGCTCCTCGAATATCGCCGACAGCAAGGTCGTCGAAAGCCAGGAACAGGCGCTCGATCTCGCCCAGGCGGCCCGGTCCGCCCGCGCCGCCGCGCCTGCGAGCGCGCCGTCGCGCCCCGACAATGGCGAGCCGGTGACGCTCGCTCCGCCGCCGCCGCCCTCGGCCGCCACCAATTCGATTTTCGCCGAACCCAAGCGGGTCAAGAGCGTCACCGTCCGTCCTGACGGCACGATCGTCCAGAACGCCGCGCCGGCTCCGACGCCGCGTCCGGATTCGATGGGCGCGCTCATGGCCGCTTCGGGCGCGGTTCCGGCCTCGCAGACGCCGACCACTCCGAAACTCGGCGTCTCGTCGCCGAATGTCACGGGCTCCGTGCCGAGCCGGTCCGGCACGCGGGTCGCCAGCGCGCCGTCGCAGGGCCTGGCGGATGCGGGCGCCATCCTGCAGATTCCGCCGCCGCCACAGACGATCCCGCCGACGGTTCCGCGCGCTCCTCAGGCCGCCGCGCCCCAGCGTCAGGTCGCCAGCCTCGCTCCGGCGGCGCCGGCCGCCGCCGCGCCGCGC
>JAIEQX010000022.1 GCA_019747375.1 Beijerinckiaceae bacterium
TGATCTATCTGGGCATGATCCCTTTCGCCTATCGGCGTTACCAGGCTTATCAGCGCGCCGACGAGTCGGCGGCTGCGGGCGCAACCGCGGCTCCGGCCGCGACGGGCGTCTGAGCCGTCAGCCGCCCCGCGAGGCCTTTTTCGACAGTCGCCGGGCGTTGGAGCGCACCTTCCGGTGTCCTGGGCCGGCGGTCGCTTCCATGACGCCGAGCATGGCAGAGGCGAATGCGATCGGCCCGAGGCCGGCCGCCGCCCCGAGAGAGGCTGCCGCCCTGCTTCCCGCCGCCAATCCCTGCTGGGCGGCCAGAACCTTTTCGTCCACCATCATCCGGCTTTCCGCTGATGGTGCGCCGACCTGTCCGGCCGACAGGGCCAGCCCCGGCATCCGAAATCCGATGACCGTCCAGGCGTGAGCCTGCGCCTCGAACAGCGTCCAGCAGAATCGCGTGGCCCGCCTGTTCAGCTCCAGAATGTCATTCATGCGGTGATTTTCTTTCACGGAGCGTCGAGTTTGGCGGAATAGCCGCTCGTCCGCAGTTCACAAACGCCCGGTTCTCGATTAGGGTCCGCGCAATTCATGCATGGGCAAGGTTCGTTCAGAGCCGCAGGAGGGCAAACTGGCCGCTGCGGACGCTCCACGGACTCCTGGCCGGATCGCCCCACCGGCATAACGAGATGGTACACGATGTCGAAAGAAGAACTGCTGGAATTTCCGGGCGTGGTCAGCGAATTGCTCCCCAATGCGACATTTCGGGTGAAGCTCGAGAACGACCACGAGATCATCGCCCATACGGCCGGCAAGATGCGCAAGAACCGCATTCGCGTGCTGACGGGCGACAAGGTCCTCGTTGAAATGACGCCCTATGATCTGACCAAGGGTCGGATAACCTATCGTTTCAAGTAAGAACGACGCGTCGAAGTCGTGCCGACGTCCAGAATTCGAACTGCCGGTCCGGACGGGACCATTCCGGGAAGAGCCCTCGCGTGAGCACTGAAGGCAAGGCATGGCGCCCCAAACTGGTCCTGGCTTCCGCCTCTCCGCGGCGCCTCGCCCTGATGCAGCAGGTGGGACTGGACCCTGACGCGCTGGTGCCGGCCGATCTCGACGAAACCCCTGGCCGAAATGAATTGCCGCGGACGTTGGCTGCGCGCCTTGCGCGGGAAAAGGCCGAAGCCGCCGCGGCTCTCGCTGGCGCCAATCCCGAACTGGCCGGCGCTTTCGTGCTCGCCGCCGATACGGTCGTGGCGGTTGGCCGCCGGATATTGCCGAAATGCGAACTGACCGAGGAGGCCGGCGCCTGTCTGCGCCTTCTGTCGGGCCGCGCCCATCGTGTCTACACGGGCGTCAGCCTCGTCACCCCCAAGGGCGCGGTGCGCAGCAAGCTTGTCGAGAGCCGCCTGCGGTTCAAGCGCCTGTCGGGGGGCGAAATCGAGGCCTACCTGGCGTCGGGCGAGTGGCGCGGGAAGGCGGGTGGCTACGCCATACAGGGGCTGGCCGGGGCCTTCGTGGTCAAGCTGATCGGCTCATATCCGAATGTTGTCGGTTTGCCGCTCTACGAGACGATGTCGCTGCTGTCCGGCGAGGGCTATCCGGTCAATCTCCTGTGGCTGAACCGCGCCTGAGCGTGACTGCGTCAGAAAGGAGCGCGCGATGAGCGTCGCCAACGACAACGAACATCCCGAAGAGCCGCTGGTCGCCTGTCCGATCTGCCGCAAGATGGCGACGGAGGCTTACAGGCCGTTCTGCTCCAAACGATGCGCCGACGTCGACCTGGCGCGCTGGCTTGGCGGGACCTACGCAATCCCGGCCGCCCCGATCGACGACGAGGATGAAGAGGAATTGCCCGGTCGTGCTTCGCGCCCCTCCATCGAGGAGTGATGCGCCGCCCCCGGCCTCGCGGCAAAATCGTGCGTTGTCCCGACAAACTTCGCGCGGACGCTGGACAAGTCGCCGGTCCCTTTCTATAAACCGCCCACTCCCGACGCGGTCCGCCGCATCGGAGCGCCCGGGTAGCTCAGTTGGTAGAGCATGCGACTGAAAATCGCAGTGTCGGTGGTTCGAATCCGCCCCCGGGCACCATCTTTCCAGATTTTCCGGAAGTCTTGATCGTACGGTTCTGCGTCGTCTGCGCGCCGTCGCCGATGTGCGCTCACGCAGCCCGCGTTCCGGCATTTGCATGGAACAGTGCGTATGTCTCGCTGAGCGGGCCCGCCTTGCCGAACAGAAAGCCCTGGACGGTGTCGAGCTTTTCATCCGTGAGAATGCGCATCTGGTCTTCCGTCTCCACGCCCTCCGCGGTCGTCGAGATTCCGAGGCTGCTGCAAAGGCCGGTGACGGCGCGAATGATCGCGAGGCTGTCGGCGCTGACGCCGATTTCCTGCACGAAGGACTTGTCGATCTTGATATTGTCGAACGGAAAGTTGCGGATGTAGCTCAGCGACGAATAGCCGGTGCCGAAATCGTCGAGTGAAATCCGCACCCCGATGCGCTTGAGCTGATTGAGCTGGGCGATGACATGCGCGCCATTGTCGAGCATCACGCTTTCGGTGATCTCGAGTTCAAGCCGCTCCGGTTCGAGACCCGCGACGCGCAAGGCGCGATCGACAAGCGAGACGATCCGGTTTGTCTTGAACTGTATGGCCGAAAGATTCACCGCGATATTGATGTCCTTGGGCCAGGTGGTCGCATCCTTGCAGGCTGTCTCCAGCACATGGCGCCCGAGAATGTCGATCAGGCCCATCTCTTCGGAGAGCGCGATGAATTCCGAGGGCTGCACGAGCCCGCGCTCGGGATGGCGCCAGCGCACCAGCGCTTCGAAGCCATGCACCTTGCTGCGTCGCACATCTATCTGCGGCTGGTAATGGACTTCGAACTGTCCCTTGCCCAGGGCCTCGTGCAGATCATTTTCCATCTGCATGCGCCGCGACGCGACCGCGTGCAGCTTGGGCTCGAACATCTTGTATTCGCCGCGCCCGTCTCCTTTGGCCTTGTAGAGCGCGAGATCGGCATTGCGCAGCGCCTCGTCCGGATCGGCCGTGTCGGGGCCGATCATCTCGATTCCGATGCTTGCCCCGATCTGGATCTGATGCCCGTTGATGCGATACGGCCGGCTCAGCTCGTCGATGATGCGGCGCGCCAGCATGGAAGGTTCGGCGGGCGAACTGACGCGATAGAGGATGATGGCGAATTCGTCGCCGCCGAGACGCGCCACGGTATCGTGCTCGCGCACAACGGCGAGCAGGCGTTTCGTCACCGCCACCAGGAGAGCGTCGCCGACGGGATGCCCAAGCGTGTCGTTGACGCCCTTGAAGCGGTCCAGATCAAGGCACAGCACCGAGCTGCTCTCGCCCCGATGGGCGCAGCGCACGGCGTCCTGAAGCCGCTCGCGCAGCAGCACGCGATTGGGCAGGTCGGTCAGTGCGTCATGGCGCGCAAGATGCGCGATGCGCGCTGATGCGAGCCGGCTTTCGGTGATGTCCGAGACGGTGTCGAGAAAGCCGCCGTCGTCGACGGCGCGTCGCACGATCGAAATGGTGCGGCCGTCGGGCCAGACCTGATCGATGCTGTCGCCCGCGGTCGAGTTGAGCTCTTCATGTTCTTCGATAAGCAGCCGCCGATCGAGCGTTTCGCAATTGGCGAAGACCGGACTGCGCAGCAGGATGTCTTTCAGGGTCGAGTCCGGCGCGCAGGCGCTGGCCTGAAGCTGGTAGATTTCGGCGAAACGCCGGTTGGCGATGGCGACCCGGCCTTTCCGGTCGAACAGGCAGAGCCCTTGGCTCATGTGATCCATCGCGGCCTTGAAGCGAAGATTCTGCGTCTCCAGCGCAGCAAGCGCGTCCTCGAGCTCTTCCGAAACGAGTTGGCTGGCGCGATCGGCGCGGGTGCGGTCGAGATCTTTCTCGGCATAGGCCGCGGCGACAAGATGCATCAGCGTGTCGAGATCGAGCGCGCCATCCACGCCGGTCGCTTTGGCGACCTGCCGGGAGAGCAGGGGATGTCCGGCCATCACGCGGCCTCGCCGATCAGCGTCAATGTCACGGTCTGGTTGTGCAGGCCGCAGACGCCCGACGCATTCTGTGGCGCAATTTCACCGTAGGAGTAGAAACCCGCGATCGGCAGTCGGCCGCCCAGAACGTTCTGCACGGCCTCGACCTCCTCTTCCGTGCGTTGGCCCATGAGCAGTCGCCGCCCGACGCAACTGACGAACAGGCAAAGTTTCGGCGAGACGCCCGCCATGGCGGACGAAGCGGCCGCATGGGCGGCGGCCTCGGCGGCGCCCTGCGTCAGTCTGTCGAAAGAACCTCGCATCAGCCGGCTGCTCCAGCCCTGCGGCACGTCGCCCGCAAACGTCATAGAGCGCGCTTCACGGTCGATGCTCAAGATGGTGCGCACGACGCTGTCGCCGGAGCGTTCCGGGTCCCACACTTTCAGCGGATACAGCAGGCCAGAAGCGGGCAGGTCGCGCGCTTCGGGCCCGAGATAACGCTCGTAGAGGTCGAGCGCAGGCTTGTCGTCGAGTTCGAAAAGCACGTTGCCTTCGGCGCGGGTAATGCGCCGATGCGGACCGAACTCGTCCCAGCCGCCGGCGCTGCCATAGGCGAGCTTGACCGAATCTCCATAGAAGCCGATGGCCGCCACCAATTTTGAGCGGGGCGGGCCTCCGACGGTCACGAGCGTCTGTGAAAAGCGCGCGCCGTCGCCCGCCAGTCCGCCGCTGAAGGTCGCCTTGTCTCCTGCCGTGGCGGTCAGGCCCTTCACGAGCGCGCTGCCGTTGATGTCGAGGCCGTCCGACAGCACGAACACGCCGGCCAGATCAGGCGCGGCCAGCTGGGCTCCGAGCGCGCGCCCGGCCACCTCAGAGGACGGCGCGCCTTCGAAATCAACCGTCGCAAGCTTGACCCGGGTCCGCTCGAAGCCCACCGCAAGGCCGGTCATGACATCGTCCAGCAGGTGCGGAGCCGAGACCATCGTGCCCGAGCTGCAACCAATCAGGATGGCGCCGGGGTATGTCCCGGCCAGTCGCTCAGCTGCGCCGGACGCGCGCAAGAGATCGGCGGGGCCGAAGAGGAAGACGAGGTCGGGCTTCAGGACCGTATGTGTCCGGGCTGTCGATTTTTCCTCATCCTGCCACGTGAAGTCGCAGTCCGCCGTGCAGGAAATTCTCTTGGCCCACATCTGCCGCATACCCGTCATTTACTCGTAAGCTGAGCTATAAGTGCGTGGTATTTATTACTTTTTTGTTCTGTTCCTTGTTCAAAGCCCGGTTTGCGCCGTGCTTGTCTCGCTTCCGGCGATCGTCCTTAACGCGACGCTGCCGCTGCCTGTGAAAGGCAAGTTCGATGAACCATTTGGCGCCAACGAACCAAACAGACCATTTCCCTCATGTGTCGGCTTGCGTCACTATCGCGGTGAAGATCGTGTCCCGGAAAACGGGACGGTGAAAAAACAGGACGGGGAGGGTTCGATGCTTCGGGTTCGACGCTTGTGGCGCCTTGCGCCGCCCAGCCATGTCCCGACCGACCGCGACGGCGAACCGTCCTGCGGCGGCGGCTCCTCCCACATCATCACCTCAAGATCGGCAGCGCGCACATGATGGTCATCGATACTCAGGTTCACATATGGGCCGCCAACACGCCCGAACGGCCCTGGATGGAGGGCATGGAGAAGCGCGCGCACATGCCCGTGCCCTTATCGGCCGACCTTCTTTCGAAGCACATGGCCGAGGCCGGCGTGACGCACGCCATCCTGGTGCCGCCCTCGCTGGATGGCGACCGCAACGATTTGTGCCTCGCCGCCGCCGCCGAACATCCCGACCGCTTCGCCGTCATGGGACGTCTGCTGCTCAACAAGCCTGGCGCGTCCGAACGGCTGAAACTGATGAAATCGCAGCCAGGCATGCTTGGGGTGCGGTTGACCTTCCATCGCGACAATGATCGCCCCTATCTGACGGACGGCACGGCCGACTGGTTCTGGCCCGAGGCCGAGAGGCTCGGCGTGCCCGTCATGGTCCACGCGCCCGAACGCCTGCCGCAGATCGCCGATATCGCGCGCCGTCACCCAGGCCTGCGCATCATCGTCGATCACATGGGCTTCGCACGCGAGACAATGGACGGCGAGGCGAAGGCCGGGGCTGAGCGCATGGCCGCGCTTGCGACTTTGCCGAACGTCTCCGTGAAGGTCTCGGCGATGCCTTGCTTCTCCACGGAGCCTTACCCGTTCCGCAATCTGCATGAGCCGCTGAAGCGCGTCATCGGCGCGTTCGGCGTCGAGAGATGCTACTGGGGCAGCGATTTCTCGCGCCTCCCGGATTCATCGACCTATCGCCAGGCGGTCACGATGTTCACCGAGGAGCTGGATTTCCTGCGAGGCTCCGACCTCGAGATGGTGATGGGCAAGAGCATCGCCAGATTCTTCGGCTGGCCAGCGCAAGCCTGAACGTCCGCCGCTCACCCGGGAACAACCCGGGGAGCGTCATTCGCAGCATTTGGAGGAACGCCATGCATTCGCATTGGAAGGCTCGCGCCTGCCTGACTGTCCTGATGGCTGTGGCCGCGCCGCAGCTCGTGCGGGCCGATCCGGTCGAGGATTTCTATCGTGGCAGGAACCTGGAACTCATGGTCGGGTTCTCGCCTGGCGGCGGATATGATGTCTATGCCCGCCTGATTGGCCGCCACCTCGGCAAGCATATTCCCGGCAACCCGACCGTGATCGTCAAGAACATGGAAGGCGCCGGCAGCACGCGTCTGGCCAACTGGCTTTACGCCGTGGCTCCCAAGGACGGCAGCGTCATCGGCAGCTTCGCGCGCGGCGTCCCCCTCGATCCCCTGTTCGGAAATCCCGGCCCTCAGTTCAAGGATGCGGCGGCGTTCAGTTATATCGGCAGCGCCAACGACGAGGTCTCGGTGTGCGGATCGAACAAGACAGCGGGAATCGCCGCTTTCTCAGATCTCTCGTCCCGGGAGCTGGTTGTCGGCGGCTTCGGCGCGGGCACGGAATCGGAGCAGCACGTCAAATTGCTGAATGCCGTGCTGAACACGAAGATCAAGCTGGTGAAGGGCTATCCGGGCGGCAATGACGTGAACCTCGCGATGGATCGGGGCGAAGTGCAGGGCCGGTGCGGATGGTCATGGACCGGCGTGCGCGCGCAATACATGGATCGCGTGAAAGATGGGTCGCTCGTGATCCTTGTGCAGAATTCGCTCGCCAAGCATCCCGATCTTCCCGACGTCCCGTTGATCATGGACCTCGCCCAGACGGACGACCAGAAGAAGATGCTGCAGCTCGTCCTTGGCCCGCAAAAGATGGGACGCCCGCTGATGGGGCCGCTCGGCATTCCATCCGACAGGCTGGAGGCCTTGCGCCGCGCCTTTGACGCGACAATGAAGGATGCGGATTTCCTCAAGGAGGCCGAAAGGTCCAAGCTTGAAATCTCGGCCATAACGGGCGCCGAGATGGAAAAGATCATCGTGGACGCCTACAGGACGCCTCCAGATCTCGTGCGGCGTACTGCCGAGGCGATCAAGTAGGAGTTAAGGCGAGGGGAGATGAGGAGTTTGCTTCTTGTGACCCGCTCGCCTGTCGCGCCACAGGCTGTATGCAGTCACCGTCAGGAACGCCACGAGCGTGACATCCTTCGCGTGCGTCAGCGGCCAATGGCCCAAGGCGACGTATCCGGCGGCATAAAAGGAAAGTACGAGAGCGAAGGTGGCGACCAGAATCCTGACGACCTCGAAAAACATGCGCCTCGCCCTCGTATCCAGTTTTGCGGTTCCAAATCGACTCTCCGTGCAACCTATTAGGGCAGCATGAACAAAACGCGACGTTTCGAAACATTCGAGCGTTGAGGTCGGGAGTGCGCCGGAGCCCGCCAACGCGCGTTCCCTCACGATGGTTGCGTGTCCGCCATGGCGTGTTTGCAAGATCCGCGCCTGCCGGCTGACCGCGGACCCGCCTCACCGGGCCTTGGCGCGATTGCGCCAGCCGACAAAGCCTTGCGCTCCCGCCGCCGATGCAGGATGCTCCCACGCATAAAAATGACGTCTGGAAAGACGGAACACCGGGGAGGGCCCTATGAACGATATGCCGAAAATCACCCAGGCGATGATCGATCTCTACGATCATTTCACCCACGTCTCCCTCAAGCGCTCGGATTATCTGGACCAGCTTGCCGCCATGGTCGGCTCGCGCGAGGCCGCTCTGACGATCACGTCCCAGATCGAGGCCAACAAGCATTCCAATGCTGTTGTCGCCGATAACGATCCTCGGATTGTCTCGGAATCTATCGCCCTTCCGGACGGGGTCGTGGGCTATCTGGCCAAGCCGGTGGACGCGAAAGGCAAGCTGCCGGCCGTCATCGTGGTGCATGAAAATCGTGGCCTCGTTCCGCACATCAAGGACGTCGTCCGCCGCATGGCGCTGGAGGGATTTCTGGCCTTCGGGCCCGACTTCCTCGCTCCTCTCGGCGGCACGCCCGAGGATGAGGATCTGGGCCGCGACATGATCGCAAAGCTGGAGCGTCCCGCTGTCGTGCAGGACGCTTTGAAAGCTGTCGATTTCATGCGTTCCCACAAGGACAGCAATGGCAATGTCGGCATCGTCGGCTTCTGCTGGGGCGGCGGAATCGCCAATGCTGTCGCGGTCGCGGGCGGCTCCTCCATCAAGGCGGCGGCGGCCTATTATGGCGCACAGCCCAAAGCCGAAGACGTCGGCAGGATCAAGGGCCGTATGTTGCTCCACTACGCCGGTCTGGACGACCGCATCAATGCGGGGATCGAGACTTTCAGGAGCGCGCTCGAAAGCAACAGGATCTCGCACGAGATTCATGTTTATGACGGCGCGCAGCACGCCTTCAACAATGACACGGCGCCGGCGCGTTTCCACAAGGAAGCCGCCGATCTGGCATGGTCGCGCACGATCGACCTGTTCAAGTCTGCGCTCGCCTGACATTCGACCCCGGGCGCGCGTGTTCTCCCGCGCTCCGCCCGGGCCTTGTCACGGCTCGTTCACCTGTATTGGTCGATGCTATGGCGGCCATACTCCGTTGCGGCGCTGTCCCACGACAGGGAATGATGCGCCGAGGCCGCGAAACAATCTCTGAACTGCGTCTGCATGACGTTGTCGTTGAACAGCGCGCGTCCGCCGGCGGAATTGAACAATCGGTGCGCCGCCTGCATGGCGAGCTGCGCCGCGTAACAGCAGTTGCGCTTGCCCTGCACCTGTTGCTCGCGCGTGACTTTCGCGCCCCGCTCCAAGGTCTGCATGGTTTCGCGAAGCGCGCCCATATACATGCGTTCGGCCGCCTCCAGTTCCGCCGACGCAAGGCCGATCACCATCTGCGTGCCGGGCTCGTCGGCCACCACCTTGCCGCGCGATTTCCGCTTGCCGGTGAACTCGCAGAATGTTTGCAGCATCGCCTGCGCGGCGCCCAATGAGACAGCCGCATAGCTTGCGGCCGAAACGCCGCCGCGCGGCATGCGGAAGACCGGCGAGTCATAGAGCGCGGCACCGGGCGTCGTGCCGGCGTCATAGTCCTTCTTGTCGATGATGCGATGCGCCGGCACGAAAGCGCCGCTGACCTGAAAGCTCTTGCTGCCGGTGCCGGCCAGCCCCATCACCTTCCAGTCGTCGATCACCGTCACGTCGCTCTTGGGAATGACCACCATGCAGCCACGCTTGCCGCCTTCGCCTTCAATGAAGCCGCCGCAGATCAGCCAGTCGACATGGTCGATGCCGCTCGAAAATCCATGCAGGCCGGACCAGAGCA
>JAIEQX010000133.1 GCA_019747375.1 Beijerinckiaceae bacterium
ATGCATAATGTGGCGGCACGCTATCTGTTCGTGCTCGGCCGTCAGGGCTGCCTCCCGCGCGTTCTCGGTCGTGCGCTCGAGGGCGTCGGGGCGCCTCTTCGCGCTGCTGCTCAGCCGCACGCCGATGACGCACGGCGCGGGTGCCTGTTTGGCGTTTGGAATACACAGGGCGCGGATGGTCTTGTTCTCGAGAATCATCAGGGCGCCCTTCGCCTGCGTGGAGCGAAGATATTCGCATCGGGAGCAGGGCGTGTGGCGCGTCCGCTCGTGACAGCCCGCTGTGCCATACGTGGACTGGTCATGGTCGTGCCGCGCCATTGCGATCCGGCTCGCGCCGATCTCTCCGCCTGGAAGGCGCATGGGATGCGCGCGTCCGCCAGCGGCTCCTTCGATTTTACCGGCATGGAAATCAGCGAGAACGAAATTATCGGCGGCGCAGACGCTTATCATCTCCAGCCTGCGTTTTCAGCGGGCGCATGGCGCTTTTGCGCTGTGCAACTCGGTGGAGCAGAGCGACTGCTGGATTGCACGCGCGAACATCTGCTTCAGGCGGGCAGGGCCGCCGACCCGCATCAACTCGCAAGAATGGGCCAGGCGGCCATTGCGGCGCAGGGCGCTCGTCTCTGGGTCGAGGCCGCGGCGAAACGGGCGGAGGGAGGCGACGTAGGAGACGCCGATGCCCTCATCGCATTCGTCAACCTGACGCGAGCAGCGGTCGAACGTGCGGCCTTGGACATCATGGAATTGGCGCAGCGCTCAATAGGACTTCCGGGTTTCCTTCGTGCGCATCCTTTTGAACATGTGCTGCGCGACCTCGCGACCTATCTCCGTCAACCGGCGCCTGACAAGGCGCTCGTGGAAGGCGGGGAGCACGTCGCGAAGAGTTCAGTTCGTGCGGGGGACTTGTGGCGCGGATGATGCGGGCAGGGACCTTTCTCGATTTGCTCCGGTCTAGCCCTGTACAGGAGCTGGGCCATGTCGCTCGCTGTCGCGGAATTGTCGTGGTCGCCCCTCACCAGGATGATGAAAGCCTCGGCTGTGGCGGTCTTATTGCGCAAGCTGCGCTGCTTGGCCTCGACGTGCGCATTGTCTTCATCAGCGACGGCGCCGGTTCGCACCCCAACTCTCAGGCCTATCCGCCAGACCGTCTTCGTGCGTTGAGACAGGCTGAAGCGTGCTCGGCCGCGCTGATCCTGGGTTTGCCGCCCGAGAAGCTTAGCTTTCTTCGTCTGCCTGATCGACACGTGCCGCATGACGGCGCTGACGCCGCCGAGGCGGTTCGATGCATCGCCTCTCTCGTCGACGAGTGTCATGCGTCTATGATTTTGACCAGCTGGATTGAAGATCCCCACTGTGATCACAAGGCGGCCTTTCACCTGAGTGTCGCGGCGGCCCGACAGGCGGCCGTCACTCCGGACGTGCACGCTTATGTCGTCTGGGGATGGACATTGTCGCCGGATACGGAGATCGGGCAAACGCAAGGGCGCGGCTGGCGTCTGGATGTTTCCGCGCAAAGCGAAGTGAAAGCACGCGCCATCGCGGCGCATGCTTCACAGCTGACCGATATGATCGACGACGATCCATCGGCTTTTCGCCTCGATGAAGAGATGCTTGAGCGCTTCCGAGGTCGATATGAATATTTTATCGAGGTGAGCCATGACGCGCAGACGTGAAACGATCAGCGCTGACTATTTCGACGCCCTCTATCGTGACTCGCCGGATCCATGGAACTTCGAAACCAGTGACTATGAGCATAAGAAATACGCCAGCACATTGGCTGCTTTGCCTCGTGATCGCTATGACCGGGCGTTTGAAGTCGGTTGTTCGATCGGTGTCCTGACCCGTCAGCTTGCCGGCCGATGCGACACGTTGATCGCGTGCGACGCATCTGCGGCGCCATTGCAGAGGGCTCGAACGAATTGCGAGGGGCTGACAAATATCATTTTCGAGCGGCTTACGATTCCAGCGGAATGGCCAGGTGGGTCGCTCGACCTTATCGTCTTTTCAGAGGTGCTCTACTATCTCGCGCCTGCCGACCTCGCGCTTTGCGGGGAGCGTGTCGCTGCCTGCCTTCCCGTTGGGGGCGATGTCGTAATGGTCCACTACACCGGCGAGACGGACTATCCCTTGAGCGGCGATGACGCCGTCAGGTTGTTTGGACACAGTCTGAGTGCGTTCGCCGACGAGGTGCGCACAGAACGGAGCGAACGCTATCGGCTCGATGTCTGGCGAAAGAGTGCTTAGCAAGCGGAGTTCGCGACGCGCCTTTGCGATCTCGTTCGGGAGATTTTGGGGCGCGACAGGAGTCCGGCGCAGCATGGGATGACAGGCTTCGAGTTGAGACCAGACATGATGAAACTGCCTTGGATGATAATTTCTGCGAAGGCCTGCCCGGCGATGGAGACGCAGCTTATGTTGCGCGACGGGCTCGAGCCTCTCATCACAGGGGGCTCCATCGCAGCTGGCCCGCGAACAGATTGTATCGGCCGCGCCACCCTCTGCGCGCCCCTGCAGACGGCCGGAGGTCGTCACGCGAACACGCGCGTCGTGTCGCACACGCAGACCTAAACATTTCAACGCGGCAACGAAGGCTCGATCCTCTCCGACGCGGATTTCAGGAATGCCGCCGGACAGATGATACGCATGGAGCGTCACACCTATGCTTGCGCCCGAGGCCTGATCGTGACGAGGCCAGGGATCGGCTTCTTGCGGGTCGAGCAAATGTGCCAGGCGAGATAGCAGGCGACCATAAAGTGCTTCGTTCAACTCGCGGCGTCGAAGGGTTGCGGGCCAGCGGGCCAGATCACGCCGGTCGATGCTTATCGCGCCTGCAACTGCATCGGCGCCCTCGGCAAAGCAAAGCGCCTGGGCGAGTAGCCAGTCAGGGGACACGCGACTATCTGCGTCCGTGATGAGAATGACCCCGTTCCCGGCGCATGTCTCTAAACTTTTCGCGGCATGATCCGCTGCAAGCCGTCTTGCCCGGCCGGCATGCGCATGTTCGGACGGCAGCTGAACTTCAATGACGCTTACCGGAAAAGGGAGGCGGGGCGACAATTGTCGGATGACGTCGGCCGTCGCATCGCGGCAGTTATTCAGCAGCAGAACCACATCGTGCACCTGGACGGCTCCGCCAGCCTTTCGGGTAGCTCGGGCAAGGGCCCTGAGGCAGGGGCCGATGCGTTCTTCCTCGTCCTTGACGGGAATGGCTATGACAGCTGCGAGCGGAGGCGGCGGGGACATCATATTCATCTGGACGGCAACGCCGATCCTGCGCGTACGTTCCGGCTTTATGGCAATGTGCTCGTCAGTCCGAGAAGCCTCCTCTTGACGCTGGCCAAAGCTGCGCTATTTCCGGTGGCATGACCGTGCCTTTGATCGTCTGGTTCGACGGATCCTGCCCGCTTTGCCGTCGAGAGATTGCGTTGATGCGATGGCTTGATCGACGTCGAGCAATCCGTTTCATTGATGTCAGTCTCGATCACCAGGGGGGCGAGTGCCCGCTTGATCAGACCGAACTGCTTGCGCGCTTTCATGCGCGTGAAAGTGGGCGGCTCGTATCAGGCGCGGAGGCTTTCGCGGCGATGTGGCGGGCGATTCCTGTTTTACGTCCTCTGGGACTGGTGGCGAAGAACCGGCTGGTGCTTGGTTTGCTTGAACGCATGTATCTCGGATTCTTACGATTCCGGCCAAAGCTTCAGAGAGTGGCGCAGCGATGGGACGCTCGACATGATCCACGGACCTAAACACGTTATCGCGGGACCCGGACAGGAGTCCGTATGGGATTATCCGCGCCCGCCACGGCTGGAAAAAGTGTCTGAAACGCTTGTGGTCAGTTTTGCTGGAATGACAATCGCCGAAACCGTGAGGGGTTGTCGTGTTCTCGAGACAAGCCATCCTCCCGTCTATTATTTCCCCATGGAAGACGTGCAGTCTCAATTCATTTCAACAGCAGCAGGCTCTTCCTTCTGCGAGTTCAAGGGTGTCGCGACCTATATCTCGATCCGCGTCGGAGCCGAGTTCTCGGAGCGCGCAGGCTGGACGTATCTCAATCCTGCTTCTGGGTTTGAACGGCTTGCGGGGCATCTTGCGTTTTACGCATCACGCGTCGACGAGGCATGGGTCGGGTCAGAGAAAGTCACGCCACAGGAAGGGAATTTCTACGGTGGCTGGGTGACCGCGAAGATCCTCGGGCCGTTCAAGGGGCGGGACGGAACGGCGGGCTGGTGACCGACATTGCCCCCATAGATCATCACCCGCCGAAGTCTTTCAATCAGCGTCAAGGCCGAGCTTGCACGCCCTGCGTGCGTGCCGGATAGTTTGGTTCATTCGGCCCCGACTGATTTTCATTCAGGCGCATCGTGTGCGCGTCGGCCGGTTGCGTGCCCAGCGGGCTCCAGGAGTTTCTTTCATGACCATGCTTCCCGATAAGATGCCGTGGTGGGCGTGGGCATGGCCGTCTCTTGCGATGGCCATGCTTCTCGGATCAGCCTTCGGCAGCCTTTCGGCGGTGATGCTGGGCGTCTCCGGGGTCATTTTGATTTCAACCGTGTTTGCCGCTGTCTTTCATGCGGAAGTCGTGGCTCACAAGGTAGGAGAGCCCTATGGCACGTTAGTCCTGGCGCTCGCAGTGACGGTCATCGAGGTTGCGCTCATCGTCTCGATCATGATCTCGGGCGGCGCGGAAAAATCAGGAATGGCGCGCGATACGGTCTTCGCCGCCGTGATGATCATTTGCAACGGCCTGGTAGGCATGTGCCTGCTCGCGGGCGGCGTACGACACCATATCCAGGATTTTCGCTTCGAGGGCGCTCTTGCTGCGTTGGCGGTGCTGGCCGCCCTGGTGACCCTGACACTCGTGCTCCCCAACGTCGTGAGCGATCCAGGTCCTGTTTTCAGCAATCCGCAGGTGCTTTTTGCAGGGGCTGCGTCGCTGGTGCTTTATGGCTCCTTCGTCTTCGTTCAGACGGTTCGGCACCGGGACTATTTTCTCCCGGCCGGTGGTGGCAGCGATGAAGATCACGCGGCTCCCCCGAGCGCGCGCGTGGCCGCCACGAGTTTTGGTTTATTGTTGATTTCCCTTGTGGCGGTGGTCGGGCTCGCCAAACTCTTGTCGCCGACGCTTGAGGCCGGCATCGATTGGCTTCAGATCCCGAAGGCCGTGGCCGGGATCGTAATCGCCGCAGTGGTGCTGATGCCGGAAGGTCTGGCGGCGCTTCGCGCTGCGCGCGCCAATCGACTTCAGACCAGCATGAACCTGGCCCTGGGCTCAGCTTTGGCGAGCATCGGCTTGACAATTCCGGCCGTCGCCGTCGTCTCCATAATCATTGCTCAGCCCTTGTCACTCGGGCTTGGCGAGAAGGAGCAGGTTCTTCTAGCGCTGACTTTGCTGGTGACGGTGATCACGCTGGGCACAGGCCGCACGACCGTCCTTCAAGGCGTCGTACATCTCGTCATTTTCGTCGCTTTCCTCTTTTTCACAATCTTGCCATAGGCTTGAGGAGCAGTCTCAGGAGACGATGGTCCCGGCGGAGCCGATTTTCCGCGGGATGCAATCCCTTGTTCAAGTATCTGATTTTATTGGTGCCGGTTGCAGGAATCGAACCCGCGACCTACTGATTACAAATCAGTTGCTCTACCAACTGAGCTAAACCGGCTTATGGCGTGCGCCATCGACTGAGCTACCAGCGTCCTGCTTTTCTTGCAACCGAATGTCTCTGAACGCAAGCCGTCGGACCCGCTTAAAATATCGTCGTTTACCATTCGAGGTAAGGAATCGTTCAGCCCGATCGTCTTGCTTAACGGACAAGGGGCCGCCTTTGGCCTCCGTTCAATTTGGAGTCGGCGATCATGAAATCGGGTGCTTCCTTCGTGTGTCTTCTGCGCAGCGCCAAACTGGGACCTGCGCTCGTCGTTGCAGCCGGACTTGCCACCGCAATGCCTGCGCCAGCGTCCGCGGGGGATGGCGGCGCAGTCGCCGCGGGAATAGTCGGCGGCGTCGCACTGGGCGCTCTTGCGGCTGGCGCTTTCCAGCCGGCGCCTCCGCCTCGCGTCCGAGTTTATGCCGAGCCGGATCCTGTTTATTTCGCACCTCCGCCGCGCCGCCGTGTCTACGTCGAACGTGAATGCGGATGGGAGATGGAGCGCGTCTGGACAGGCTATCGCTGGGTGCATGAGCGTGTCCGTGTCTGTGACTAACGAGACTTAGCCGCAATGAAAAAAGGCCCCGCTTACGCGGGGCCTTTCTGCTTGGCGCATTGATCGTCCGACGAGGACTAGTCCTCGGCGTAGATGTCGCGGTCCTTGGTCTCCGGAACGAAGAGCAGGCCGATGACGAAAGTGCCGAGAGCGATCACGATCGGGTACCAGAGGCCGTAGTAGATGTCGCCCGTCTGAGCCACCATCGCGAATGACGTGGCTGGCAGAAGGCCGCCGAACCAGCCGTTACCGATGTGGTAGGGCAGGGACATCGACGTGTAGCGAATACGGGTCGGGAACATTTCGACCAGCGCCGCCGCAATGGGGCCGTAGACCGCCGTCACGAGCAGCACCAAGTAGGTGAGGATCGCGATCAGCGTCAGGGCTTGAGCATTGAAGATCGACAGGAAGCCGTCGAGCTTGATGATGGTCGGGTTGCCTGTTGGAGCCGGATAGCCCGCAGCCGTCACGGCCTTGGATACGTCGGCTGCAAAAGTCGGCGAGAGAGCCGGATATTCAGAGCCACCGATTTGCACCGAAGCCTTCGTGCCCGCAGGCATGGGCTGGGTGGTGTACATCACGGAGCTGCGGGCGAGGAGCGCCTTAGCGACGTCGCACGAGTTGCTGAACTTGGCTGTTCCAACCGGATTGAACTGGAAGGAGCAGTCCGCCGGGTCCGCCTTGACGACGACGACAGTGTTCTTCTGCGCATTGTACAAGGCAGGGTTGGCGTTCTCGGTCAGCATCTTGAAGACCGGGAAGTAGGTTATGGCGGCAAGCAGGCAGCCTGCCAAGATCACGGGTTTGCGGCCAATCTTGTCCGACAGCGCGCCGAAGAAGATGAATCCGCCGGTGCCCAGCACGAGCGACCATGCGATCAGCACGTTCGCGGTGAAGGAATCCACCTTCAGAATGCTCTGAAGGAAGAACAGCGCGTAGAACTGTCCCGTGTACCAGACGACGGCCTGACCGGCGACGAGACCGAGCAGCGCCAGGATCGCGATCTTGGCGTTCTTCCACTGGCCGAAGGCTTCCGAAAGCGGCGCCTTGGAGCCGGTGCCCTCTTCCTTCATTTTCTTGAAGGCGGGCGATTCCTGCATCTGCAGACGGATCCAGACCGAAATGGCCAGCAGGGCCACCGAGACCAGGAACGGAATGCGCCAACCCCAAGACGCGAAGGCCTTGATCATTGCCGGCTTGCCATCCGGGCCCATGACGGCGACGCCATTTTGCATCACTTGCACGTCGGGGAAGTTGTTGTTCACATAGCCCTGCGTCGCCATGATGATGATGAGCGAGAGCAGCAGACCGAGCGTCGCGGTCGTCTGGATGAACGCGGTGTAGAAGCCGCGACGGCCAGCGGGAGCATGTTCGGCGACGTAAGTCGCTGCGCCGCCGTACTCGCCGCCCAAGGCCAGGCCCTGGAGCATGCGAAGCGCCAGCAGCGTGACCGGAGCGATCCAGCCGATGGTCTCGTAGCTGGGGAGCAGGCCGACGCAGAAGGTCGACAGGCCCATGATCAAGATGGTCACCAGGAAGGTGTATTTCCGACCGACCAGATCGCCGAGACGGCCGAAGACGAGCGCGCCGAAGGGGCGGACCAGGAAGCCCGCCGCAAAAGCGAGAAGGGCGAAGATGTTGCGAGTCGCTTCCGGATAAGCCGAGAAGAACTGCGCGCCGATGACGGCGGCAAGCGATCCGTAGAGGTAGAAGTCATACCACTCGAATACGGTGCCGAGAGAAGAGGCCAGGATGACCTTCTTTTCTTCATTCGTCATGGGCCGCGCTGCCTCGCGCGGCGCAACTGATGTTGCAATACTCATGTCTGACCCTCGGTTTCCTGTTGCCTGTAAGGCGTTCCGATTCCGGCTTCGCCTCGATGGAATTGTCTTTTGTTGGCCTGGCTGCTTGCCGCATTTGAATGGTGGCCGCCCAGCGAACCCTTGTTCTGGATCGCACGACGCGCACCTTTTCCTATGGTCTCGGTTTGGTTCCGGCGAAACGTATTAATAAGTATTAGGAAGTTGGTCGCCGCTGGAGAATGAGCCGCCTCTTGGACGGAAGTCGAAGTGAGCAACCACCGAATTAACTATAGCCAGCGCGCGTCGGGAGGTTGCTCAGGCGCTTCAGCAACCGCCGCTTCCGAAATCAGTTAACAAGTTGTACAAAAGCCGAGGGGAGGCCACCTCCAGGTTGGAGTTCGCGATGAAAACCTCGTCCAGTGTTGGCCTCTCGATTATTGCGCTTATTCCGCTGATTGGCGCTTCGGTGACAGAAGTCCGGGCGCAGGCTCGCGGTGCGTCGGCGCCTCTCGCGGCTCCCGTGGGGCGCGTAGCGCCTCCACCGGCGGCAAGGCCGGCTTTGCCTTCGAGGCCGCCGGTGAGCCACCTGCCTGGCGGCCGTCCTCAACGCCATGCGCACAGACATTCGGCAAGCGTTTTGCTCAGCCCGCCTTTTGCTCCGGTCTATTCGTATGATCAGACATATCGAGATCGCGAGGCCAGCCCGCAGGTTATCGTGCAGCCGATTGTTACGCAGACTCAGATCGTCGCGCAGGCTCCTATTTACGAACCTGTTCGGGTGCGCTGCGCGAGGCCATTGGTGATCGAGATTCGGCCCTCGCGCGGCAAGGCGAAGACGCCCAATGTGATCTATGGCGGCCCGGATCCATGTTCGGTCCGCGCCGCCTATTGACCTGTGGACAACGGCATTAGCCCTGCGTCGCCAACTTCATACGAGCGATCGTCAGGGCGACGGCGCAGGCGTTGGAGACGTTGAGGCTTTTTATTGCGCCGGGCATGTCGATTCGCGCCAGAACGTCACAGTTCTCGCGGCTCAAGCGCCTGAGTCCCTTGCCTTCCGCGCCCAGAACCAGGGCGAGGGGGCGGCTCAGGGGCGTGTCTTCGAGCGACGCCGGGCCCTCGGAGTCGAGTCCGACCCGCAAATAGTTGCGGTCGCCCAGCTTTTCGAGCGCGCGCGCGAGATTCACGACCACCGCCATGGGCACGTGCTCCAGAGCCCCGGACGCGCTTTTCGCCAAGATTCCACTGAGGCTTGGGGAGTGCCTCTCGGTCGTCACGATGGCGTCTATCTTGAAGGCGGCGGCGGTTCTCAGGATGGCGCCGACATTGTGCGGGTCGGTGATCTGGTCGAGGACGAGCACGAAGCCATTGTCGGGCAAGTCATCCAGGTCGATCGGCTCGAGCGGGCGGGCCTCCAGAAGCGCGCCCTGATGGACCGAATCGTGAGGCAGCCTGGCGCTGATCTCCTCCATCGTAACGATCTCCGGAATCAGGCTTTTCGCCGCAAAGTCCGGCGCCAGTTTCTCGGCGGCGGCTTCCGTCAGCATCAGCCGAATGCAGACCCGGTGGGTCGAACGCAGCGCTTCGCGCACCGCATGGAACCCGTAGATGAGAGCCAGGTCGCCCGACGGGCGGGCCTGCGTCCCGCGGCTGCGGCCCGGATTCGGCTTGCGGTCGCGGAAGCGCGCGCCATTGCCGGTGTCGCGCGGACCCGCCGGCTTCGGCCGCTCGCCGGCGCCGGGCTTGCCGCCGGCGCCTCCCTTGCCGCCGGCGCCTCCTT
>JAIEQX010000221.1 GCA_019747375.1 Beijerinckiaceae bacterium
CTGGCGCTGGCGTAACTGGAGCCGGCGCCGGCGCCGCTGCGACGACCGCAGGCGTCGGAACTTCGACAGGCGCGGGGGCCGCCGCGACCGGAGCTGGCGCTGCCGGAGCCGCGGGTTTGGGCTGAGGGGGCGCAACGCTGGGCGCCGCCGGAGCGGGAGCAACGGCTGCAGGCTTGGCGACTGGCGCCGCAGGGGTCTCGCCCGGGCCGATGGTTCGACGCTTAACCTTCTCGACCACGACGGCTTTCGACCGGCCGTGGGAGAAGCTCTGGCGCACGACGCCTTGCTCGACCGGACGCTTCAATGAGAGCGTCTTCGGCGAACCGACCGTCAGTGTTTTGTCGCCGGAATTCTTCGTTTCATTCATAAGTTCTTGATCCCAGGGCCACGCCCGCTCGTCGTATCATCCGAACCGGAGGGTTGCTCCGGTTGATCCTCTTGGCAATGATCCGGGCCGCCGCCCCGCTGATTGCGGTCATCCGCTCCTAAATGCACCGAAGATTCAAGGCCTTTACCGCGCCGGTAGAGCGCCAGCCGCTGGCATCGCTCGAGAAACGCCTCGCTGGCCGCGCCCTTCTTGAGCGCTGCATGTATCACATTTGACCGCCCCAATGCCAAATCCAATTGGCTTGAAGCGAATAGATTGATCCTACGGATCGAACCCGCCTCCGTCCCGTACTGCCGGGTCAGAGCCTGGCCGATCTTGCGAACCCCGTCGGGGCCCCCATCGGACGCGTGCACCATGGCGGCTATGTGCCCGGCCGCAATGGCTTTTTCCACCTTTGCGGCGCCCGTCACCACGAGCCCCGCCTTGTTGACGATCGACATCGATTGCAGCGCCTGGCGCTCCAGCAACTGGTCAACCTCTTGAGCCAGCGTCGAAGACGCCCGCACTTTGGTCTTGAAACTACGCGTGAAGAGCTGTCGTTCGACCGCCGTCGCCACGGAGGCGGCGTCAGCCGTCACCCAGACCCCCCGACCCGGCAGGTTTCGCTTCAGATCCGGCACGACTTCGTCGTCGGGCCCGAGCACGAAGCGCAGCATTTCGGCAGGCGGGCGCACAGCGCGCGTGACCACGCACGTGCGCTCCGATTCTCCCTCAGCCAGCCGTTCCGCTCGCGCCAATCGACATCTCCATCACGCGGGCTGCATCAGCCCTCGGCCTCTTCGACCGTCTTTTCGTCCGCCGGGGCGGCCTCGGGAGCCGCCTCGATCCAGCCAGCCTTGACGCGGGCGTTCATGATCATCGCCTCGGCCTCTTCGCGCGAGATCTCGATCCCGTCGAGGAAGCCGGCGTTCTTGATCGTCTCGCCATCCTTGCGCTCGCTCCAGCCGACCAGATCGTCGGTGGCGCAGCCGGCCAGGTCGTCGACGGTCTTCACGTCGTTCTCGCCGAGCTTGACCATGATGGCGGTGGTGACGCCGTCGACCTCCTTCAGGTCGTCGGCGACGCCCAGCTCCTTGCGGCGCTCGTCCAGCTCGGACTCGAGCTTGGCGAGGTAATCGCGCGCACGGGTCTGGATCTCGCCCGCCGTCTCCTCGTCGAAACCCTCGATCGAGGCGAGTTCGGCGAGCTCCACATAGGCGAGCTCCTCGACCGAGCGGAAGCCCTCGGACGCGAGCAGCTGACCGACCACCTCGTCGACGTCCAGCGCCTGCATGAAGATATTGGTGCGCTCCAGAAATTCCTTCTGGCGGCGCTCGGATTCCTCGGCTTCCGTCAGGATGTCGATATCCCAGCCGGTGAGCTGCGAGGCGAGGCGGACGTTCTGGCCGCGACGACCGATCGCAAGAGATAATTGGTCATCCGGAACAACAACTTCAATACGCGACGAATCTTCGTCGAGCACCACCTTGACGACCTCGGCGGGCTGCAGCGCGTTGACGATGAAGGTGGCGGCGTCGGCCGACCACGGAATGATGTCGATCTTCTCGCCCTGCAGTTCGTTGACCACGGCCTGCACGCGCGAGCCGCGCATGCCCACGCAGGCGCCGACCGGATCGATCGAGGAATCGCGCGAGATGACGGCGATCTTGGCGCGGGAGCCCGGGTCGCGCGCCACCGACTTCACCTCGATGATGCCGTCATAGATTTCCGGCACTTCCTGGGCGAACAATTTCGACATGAACTGCGGATGGGTGCGGGACAGGAAGATCTGGGGACCGCGCTGTTCGCGGCGCACGTCGTACACATAGGCGCGGACGCGGTCTCCCGGGCGGAACATTTCGCGCGGAATCAGCTCGTCGCGGCGCACGATCGCCTCGCCACGGCCAAGGTCGATGATGACATTGCCGTATTCGACGCGCTTCACGACGCCGTTGACGATGTCGCCGATGCGATCCTTGTAATCCTGATACTGGCGGTCGCGCTCGGCCTCGCGCACCTTCTGGACGATGACCTGCTTGGCCGACTGGGCGGCGATGCGGCTGAAGTCGAAGGGCGGCAGGGTTTCGGCGATCCAGTCGCCCACCTGGGCGGCGGGATTGCGCTTGTGCGCGTCGGCCAGCAGGATCTGGGTGGCCTCGTTCTCGATCTGGTCGACCACCAGCATCAGGCGCGAGGTGCGGACTTCACCGGTGCGCGGATTGATCTCGACCCGGATTTCGGTCTCCTGGCCGTAGCGCGAGCGCGCGGCCTTCTGCATCGCGTCTTCCATCGACAGCAGCACGATCTCGCGCGAAATCGATTTCTCGCGGGCGACCGCGTCGGCGATCTGCAAAAGCTCGAGCCGGTTGGCGCTGATGGCCATGGGGTGTTCTCCTGGAGAGATCCGGTGGATCTTGGTTCTGGTTGAAACTCAGGTTTTCGGGCGGCCGCGCGGGCCGGCCGCCGGGGCCTTTTGTCCCGGCTTCCTGCCTGTCGGCTTGATGGGTTTGGGTTTCGGGGCAAAGCGGCCGGGGCCGCGCTGCACGATTTCTTCCTCGTCCTGCGGGCCTTCCAGCGCGGCCTTGCCGGCGCGCAGGGACTCGCGGATCAGCGCCTCGGTCAGCACCATGCGGGCTTCCGCCATGTCGGCGACCGGCAGCTTGACGTCGGAGGGCTCGTCGGCGCGCGCATCGATGCGGCGCAGCAGCACGCGCGCGTCGCGGCCCTCGCCCTCGACGCCCTCGATCCAGCCGCGGAACCGCTTGCGGCCGTCCTCGCCCTGCCCGAGGCTCATCTCGACCCGCGCCTCATGCCCGACGGCGCGGGAAAAATCGCTCAGCCGCACCAGCGGACGGTCGATGCCGGGCGACGACATTTCGAGCCGATAGGCCTGCGTCACAGGGTCTTCCAGATCGAGCACCGGCGACAGCGCCATGCTGGCGGCCTCGCAATCGGCGACGTTCATCGAGCCGTCCGGATGCTCGGCCATGATCTGCACGGTGGTGCCGTCGGTCGACGAAATCTTGACCCGCACGAGGCGCAGGTCGAGATCGCGCAACACCGGAGCCGCGAGGGTCGCGACGCGCGCCGCCACCCCGGTCTCAACGATGAGGCGCGGCTCGTCGAGCAGATCCGGCCCGGCGTCCGCCGGCGACGTGTCGCTCTTGTCCTGCTGCACGCACATGCTCCAACCCGGGAGGATCAAGCAAAAAAGAGCGGGTCCCGGGTGGGCCCCACTCTCCATAAAACCATCCGGAGATAGTCAATATGAGGATTGATGTCCCTCCTATACAGCGCGCCGCCCCGCGACGCAAGCAAAGGGTTTTGGGGGTCGGCAGCCCCGGAGCCCTCCGGTTCGCGCATGGGGGCCATGCGCTCGACTTTTTGCAGTGCAGCAACTATTTATCCGCACTCACCGGGACGTCCCCATGCACATCAAGCCCGATACGCTGGCCATGACGGTCATGCTCGCCTTCATGACCGCGCTCGGTCCGCTGGCGACCGACCTTTACCTGCCGTCGCTGCCGCATATCGGGGCGGAGCTGGGCGCGGCGCCCGCCGCCGTGCAGCTGACCCTTTCGGCCTATCTGATCGGCTTTTCGGCGGGACAGATTTTTTACGGGCCGATTTCCGACGCCGTCGGCCGCAAGCCCGTGCTGCTGGCGGCCTTCGGGATTTTTCTGCTGGCCACCGTGGCGTGCGCCGCCGCCGTGTCGATCGACATGCTGATCGCCGCGCGCGTCGCGCAGGCTTTCGGCGGCGCGGGGCCGATCATTCTGGCGCGCACCATGGTGCGCGATCTCTACGAGGGGCCGCGCGCCGGACGCGAGCTTTCCATGATGGGCAGCATCATGGGCGTGACGCCCGTGATCGCGCCTATTTTCGGGGGTTTTCTGCAGGTCGCGTTCGGCTGGCGCGCGAGTTTCGTCGCCATGGCGCTGGCGGCGCTGGGGCTGGTGGTCATCGCGGCGCTGCTGCTGCCCGAAACCATCCGCAGCAAGCAGACGGGCGGCCTGTCGCCCGCCGCGATCTGGCGCAGCTATGCAATCGTGCTGCGCAACCCCACCTATCGCGTCTATGTCGGGCTGCTGGCGCTGAGCTATGCGGGACTGTTCGCCTTCATTTCGGCCTCGTCCTTCGTGATGCAGGGCGTGTACGGGCTCGGCGAAGTGGCGTTCGGGGCCGCATTTGCGGTCTGTTCGGCAAGTTTCGTCGTCGGCACGCTGATCGGCACGCGGCTCGTGTCGCGCAAGGGATTCGACCGCACCATTGCGGTGGGGGTGCTGCTGCTCGCCGTCGGGGGCGTCGGGCAATTTTTGGGCGTGATCCTGTTTCCGGGCGTGCTGGCGGCGCTGATCGCGCCCGAAATGCTGTTCTTCGCCGGCATCGGGCTGGTGCTGCCGCAGGCCATGGCGGGAGCCATGTCGCCGTTTCCCGACCGCGCCGGCGCGGCCTCGTCGCTGGCGGGCTTCGTCCAGATGGTGTTCGCGTCGATCTCGGGCGCGGTGATCGGGCTGTTCGTCAACGGCAGCGCGATGCCGCTCGTGGTCGCCTCGGCGCTGGCGGGACTGGGCGCGCTGGCGCTGTTTCATATCGCGAAACGGCTGCGGCGCAGAGCTGCGTGAGTTTTACGCGAGACTGTCGACGGCCGCCAGAAGGCGCGCAATATCCTCCTCGCGCGACAGGCGGTGGTCGCCGTCCTTGATCAGCGAGAGGGTGACGCAATCACCCGCCAGATGCTCGACCAGCGTCATGGCGTGGGACCAGGGCACGTCCGGATCCTTCATGCCCTGCAGGATGTGGACGCAGGCATGCGCCTCGATGACGTCGCCCAGCAGCAGGTTCCGGCGGCCGTCCTCGATCAGCTTGCGGGTGACCGGGTAGGGATCGGGCGAATAGGCGCTTTCGCGCATCCAGACGCCCTCCTGCTCGATCTGGCGGCGGATGTCCGGCGTCATGCGGGCCCACATGAGCGCCTCGGTGAAATCGACCGCGGGCGCGATCAGCACCAGGCCGGCGAGGCGGCGGGCGGCCTCCTGGGCGCCGAGCGCGCGGGCGGCCAGCAGGGCGATCCAGCCGCCCATCGACGAGCCGACGAGGATCTGCGGGCCCTCGGTCTCGGCGCGGATCAGCGCCAGGCTTTCCTCGAGCCAGAGCGAGATGGTTCCGTCCTCGAAGCGCCCGCCGGATTCGCCGTGGCCGGAATAGTCGAAGCGCAGGCAGGCGCGGCCCTGCGCGGCCGCCATGTCGTCGAGCCGCTGCGCCTTTGTGGAGAGCATGTCGGACTTGAAGCCGCCAAGCCAGACGATGCCGGGGCGCGGATCGGCGCCCGCAACGGCCGGCCGGCGGCGAAACGCGATGTCGCGCCCGGCCATCGGATGAAATCGGACGGGGAGAACTCCCGATGCGGGCTGGTCAGGGTCAAGCATCATTTGCGGACGCGTCTGCCTCGTGGGTATCGTGACTGCGATTCGGGCGCCGGTTCCGGCGGCCTGCGACGTCATACAACGCGCGGACGGTGGATGCGACAGATCTCGAGGGGAGCCTTCGTGCCGGGTGCCGAGTCGACGCTCGCGGGCTCACTGGCGGGCCGCACCATCCTGCAGATCATCCCGCAGCTCGACGCGGGCGGGGCCGAGCGCACCACCATCGACATTGCGGCGGCGCTGGCTGAGGCGGGCGCGCATGCGCTGGTGGCGAGCGTCGGCGGGCGGCTGGTGAGCGAGCTGCAGGCCAAGGGCGGGGTGTGGATTCCGTTTCCGGCCGCCACCAAGAACCCGCTGGCGATGGCGCTGAACGCGCGAAAGCTCGCCAAGATCATCCGGGCCGAGAATGTCGACCTCGTGCACGCCCGCTCGCGCGCGCCCGCCTGGGTGGCGCTGGGCGCGACGCGGGCTACGAAGACGCCGTTCGTGACCACCTATCACGGCAGCTATTCGGGCCAGTCGAAACTGAAGATCCTGTATAATTCCGTGATGGCCCGCGGCGACGCCGTGATCGCCAATTCCGCCTATACGGCGGGCCTGATCGGACGCGCCTACGGATTCGCGCGCGATCACGTGGGCATCATCCACCGCGGCACGGACCTGCGGCTGTTCTCGCCCGCCGCGGTCGAGCCGGCGCGGGTGCAGCGGCTGCGCAAGAGCTGGGGCATCGCGCCCGAAGACCGGATCGTGCTGCTGGCCGCTCGGCTGACGGGATGGAAAGGCCAGAAGGTGCTGATCGAGGCGGCCCGCATCCTGGCGGCGCGCGGCGTCACCGACGTGCGCTACATTCTGGCGGGCGATCCGCAGGGCCGGACCGGCTATGTGCGCGAACTCGACGCCGCGATCACGTCGGCGGGCCTGTCCGGCGTGGTGCGGCGGGTCGGCCATGTGACCGACATGCCGGCCGCCCTGGTGGCGGCGACCGCCGTGGTGGTGGCCTCCACGGCTCCGGAAGCTTTTGGGCGCACCGCCGTCGAAGCGCAGGCCATGGGCACGCCCGTGATCGTCACCGACCTCGGCGCCGTGCCCGAAACCGTGCTGACGCCGCCGCGCGCGCCGCCGGAGCGGCGCACCGGCTGGACGATCCCGCCCGGCGACCCGATGGCGCTGGCGGACGCGCTCGAACATGTGCTCGGCCTCGGGGCGGCGGCGCGCGAAAATCTGGCGGCCCGCGCCCGCGCGCATGTCGAGGGCGCCTTCACGCTGGAGCGGATGTGCGGGCAGACGCTCGACCTCTACGCCCGGCTGCTGATGGCGGCCGACGGCGCGGGACGGGCCTCCAGCCGTAAGTCGAGTTGACTTCCTGAGGCAGAGTCACGATCTTGTCAGTGGGTCCGGTCCTCGTAACATGTGTTGCGGGGCCGATGAGGCTTATGCCTGCCGGGTCCGACGTATTCACAAAAGGAGAGACCCCCATTCGTCGTCCCATGAAAGCCCCGCCGGTCCCGCAGAAGGACGGACCCCGCATCAATCGCGACATTCGCGCCCGCGAGGTGCAGCTCATCGATCAGGATGGCCAGAACCGAGGCGTGGTTTTGGGTCCGGACGCCCTCCAGATGGCCGAGGAGGCCGGTCTCGACCTCGTCGAGATCGTTCCGAACGCCACCCCCCCGGTCTGCAAGATCCTGGACTACGGTAAATTCCGGTTCCTGGAGCAGAAGAAGGCGGCGGAAGCCCGGAAGAAACAGAAGATCGTCGAGGTCAAGGAGATCAAGCTCCGCCCCGGCATCGACGACCATGACTACGACGTCAAGATGCGGGCGATGCGCCGCTTCTTCGAAGAGGGCGACAAGGTCAAGGTGACGCTGCGGTTCCGCGGCCGCGAGATGGCCCACCAGGACATCGGCTACCGGCTGCTCGACCGCGTGAAGCAGGAAACCACGACCATCGCCAAGGTGGAATTCGAGCCGTCCATGGAAGGCCGGCAGATGGTGATGATCCTGGCGCCGCGCTGACCGCGCGGCGTCCCGGGCGGATCGGGATTCCAATCCACTTGCCAAACAGAGGGGCTTGAGCTTATAAGCCCCGCTTCTGAACCGCCCGGCTGATAGGGCTGCCGTGGCGGTTCTTTTCGCTCATTCTGATGCGAACGGACGTGGTTTCGGCCACGACCGACAAATAACCGGACGGGCAACCGTCCCATGGAGAGCCAAATGCCCAAGTTGAAGACCAAGTCGGGCGCCAAGAAGCGCTTCAAGATCACCGGCACCGGCAAGGTGCTGTACGCCCAGCGCGGCAAGCGCCACGGCATGATCAAGCGGACCAACAAGCAGATCCGGAACCTGCGCGGCACCAACGTCCTGTTCAAGACGGATGGCGACAACATCAAGAAGTACTTCCTGCCCAACGGCTGAAGACTTCCCGCTCATTCCCTTTCCCGCTTTCTAATCCAGGAGATCCGTCATGGCTCGCGTCAAACGTGGCGTTACATCCCATGCCAAGCACAAGAAGACCCTCGCGGCCGCCAAGGGCTTCTATGGCCGTCGCAAGAACACCATCCGGGCCGCCAAGGCCGCCGTCGACAAGTCGATGCAGTACGCCTATCGCGACCGGAAGAACAAGAAGCGCACGATCCGCGCGCTCTGGATTCAGCGCCTGAACGCCGCCGTGCGCGAACTGGGCCTGACCTACAGCCGCTTCATCTGCGGGCTCACCACCGCGGGCATCATGGTCGACCGCAAGGTCTTGTCCGAGCTCGCCATCCATGAGCCCGAGGCGTTCAAGGCCATCGTCGAGAAGGCCAAGGCGGCCCTGCCCGCCACGGCCTGACACCGGCCTGTCGTCACGATTCAACGGCCGGACCCAGTCCGGCCGTTTTCGTTTGGGGCGCGGATCTCGACCGGTCCCCGGCTCGACAAGCCCCGATGAGCGTGGCACAAGCCGCGCGACCTCATTTCGCGAAGAAATCCCCGATGTCGGATCTGCAGAAACTCGAATCCGAAACACTCGCCGCCATTGCGGCGGCCGGCGACGAAGCCGCGCTCGAGACGGTGCGCATCGGCGCGCTCGGCAAGAAGGGCTCGATCTCGGCCCTGCTGGCGACGCTCGGCAAGATGTCGCCGGACGAGCGCAAGACGCAGGGCGCGGCCATCAATGCGCTAAAGGACAGCGTCGGCGCCGCACTGTCGGCACGCCGCATCGTGCTGAAGGACGCGGCGCTCGACGCCCGCCTCGCCTCCGAGACCGTCGACGTGACGCTGCCGGTGCGCGACGCGCCGATCGAGACCGGACGCGTGCATCCGATCAGCCAGGTGATGGACGAGCTGACGGCGATTTTCGCCGACATGGGCTTTTCGATCGCCGAGGGCCCTGATGTCGAGGCCGACGACATCAATTTCACCAAGCTGAATTTCCCCGAGGGCCATCCGGCCCGCGAAATGCACGACACGTTCTTCTTCCAGCCGAAGGAAGACGGCTCGCGCAAACTCCTGCGCACGCATACGAGCCCCGTGCAGGTGCGCACGATGATGAACGTCAAGCCGCCCATCCGGGTGATCTGCCCAGGCCGCACCTATCGCTGCGATTCCGACCAGACCCACACGCCGATGTTCCATCAGGTGGAAGGGCTGGTCATCGACAAGACCGCGCATCTGGGCCAGCTGAAATGGGTGCTGGAGGAATTCTGCAAGGCGTTCTTCGAAGTGCCGAACGTCAAGATGCGTTTCCGTCCGTCGTTCTTCCCGTTCACCGAGCCGTCGATGGAAGTCGACATCCAGTGCCGGCGCCAGGGCGGCGAAATCCGCTTCGGCGAGGGCGACGACTGGCTGGAGATTCTTGGCTGCGGCATGGTGCATCCCAATGTGCTGCGCAATTGCGGCATCGATCCCGACGAGTACCAGGGGTTCGCCTGGGGCATGGGCATCGATCGCATCGCCATGCTGAAATATGGCATGCCCGACCTGCGGCCGTTCTTCGAGGCGGACCTGCGCTGGCTGTCGCATTATGGTTTCCGTCCGCTCGACCTGCCTTCGCTGGCGGGCGGCCTGAGCGG
>JAIEQX010000099.1 GCA_019747375.1 Beijerinckiaceae bacterium
GCCGCTTCGGTGGCACCGGCCTCGGCCTGTCGATTTCGCGCAAGCTTGTGCAAGCGATGGGCGCAGAGATTGATGTGAGCAGTGTCATCGGACAAGGCTCGGTTTTTTCCTTCACGATCGACTGTTTTGATCCAGCCTGCGGCCCTGCGATGGACTGGCGCTCGCTGGCTCCGGCTGGCTCGTCGCGCGCCTGGTTGGGTCCTGCCGAATCGCCAACCGGGCGCGTGCTGCATTACGCGCTCGAATGCGCAGGATATGAGGTCGCTTCGAGCCGCAATGGTCCACCGCCCGGCGATGCGGCGCTTGTCATTGGCGCGGCCGCTGACCTGTGCGCGCTCCAGCCTGAAGTCAACGGCAGGGCTCCACTGCGGATTTGCGTGGGCGCCCCGGATCGCGTGGGCTGCCTGGAAGACGCGACCCTGAGCCTCCCGGTAGGGCCTCGCGATCTCTTCAACCTCTTGCGGAAGATCAGCGCTGGAGAAAGCCTGGTGGAAGTGGCCCGAGCAGGGGACGTGACCGGACCCAGCATGGCCTATGCGGGCGCTCAGGTTCTTGTTGTGGATGACAGTCCGCTGAACCTCGAAATCGCCGCCGAGGCGCTCTCCCGTTTCGGCATTACGCCGATTCTCGTCGAGTCCGGCCGTGCGGCAATTGAGCTCTGCGAGCGCAGGCCCTTCGACCTCGTCTTGATGGATGGATCGATGCCGGATCTCGACGGGTTCGAAACAGCGCGGCTGATACGCAACGCCGAAGCTGCTGCGCGGCGACCTCGGACGCCGATCGTGGCCTTGACTGCCCATGTCATCGGCGAGGCCTCGCAGGGTTGGCGCGATGCGGGCATGCAGGGCGTCCTGCACAAGCCGCTGACCATTGCCAAGCTCGGCGATTGCCTGTCCGAGCATCTCGTCGCCGTCGATGCTGGGCCGTCCGCCGCTCTCGTAACCGAGCCCGCCGACGAAGATGGCACGCTCGATCAGGCGACAATCGACCAGATGTTGTCCGCAGGGGCGCCGGGCTTTCTGGCGAAGGTCGTCGGCTTGTACGCATCGCATGCGCCCGCCGCGCTTGCCGATCTGCAGCGCCATGTGGCCGATGGCGAGCTTGTCAAAATCGCAAGCGCGGCGCATTCGCTCAAATCAATGAGCCTCAACATCGGTGCGACGCGTGTCGCCGGCGTGGCGGGTGAAATCGAAACGGCGGCGCGCATTGAAGCAAGGATGCCTGATCCGGCGCTTCTTCTGCGTCTCCCGCCGCTCCTTGAGGATGCCTGCCGCCGACTTCAGCGCCTGACTGAGGCGGCCTGAGACCTTTAGCGCTTCGTCTGAGAGGTCTGCCCGAACAGGATTTTCTTCGCCTCGTCGTCCATCGGCTGGGCCCGCAGCGCCTCGCCCTTCTCATAGGCGCGCACAACGGCCGGTCGCGACTGCATCGAGTCGAACCAGCGCTTTACGTTCGGAAAGTCTTCCAGCTTCTGGCCCTGCCGCTCGTAGGGCACGACCCACGGATAGCAGGCCATGTCGGCGATTGAATATTCGCCCGCAACGAACGGATGGTGCGCCAGCTGGCGGTCGAGCACGCCATAGAGACGGTTGGTCTCTTTCACGTAGCGATCGACAGCATAAGGGATTTTCTCTGGCGCATATTGAGAGAAATGATGGTTCTGCCCGGCCATGGGGCCAAGCCCGCCCATCTGCCAGAAAAGCCATTCAAGCGTGCGCATGCGGCCGCGCAAGTCGCTCGGCAGAAAGCGTCCGGTCTTTTCTGCGAGATAAAGCAGGATCGCGCCGGACTCGAAAACCGAAAGCGGCCCCCCGCCGTCCGCCGGCGCCTGATCGACGATGGCGGGCATGCGGTTGTTGGGCGCAATTTTCAGAAAATCGGGCTTGAATTGATCGCCCTTGCCGATGTTCACCGGATGGATCTTGTAGGCAAGTCCGCTCTCCTCCAGAAAGATCGTTATCTTGTGTCCATTGGGAGTCGGCCAGTAGTGCAGATCAATCATGGATCGGGGCTCCGAAGCGCGAGCTGCGCCTTGAGGAAAGGGTTGCGGCGATTATCGGCGCGCGCGGGCCCGGCGCAAGCGGGGATTTGCGCATGGCTGCATCGTCGACAACACCGATATGGAACGAGTCCCGTCGGGCGCAAGGCGGAATCGTTTGCGGCTGTTGCGCAGCTAACCGCCGAAAGGTAGGTTCGCCTGACAGAGATGAGCGGGCTGCCGATGATTTTTCCAGGACGGAACAAGGCAGACGCCGGGCGCGCGGACTCGACCGGCGTAAATCTGTTCAAGCTCGTCGTCGCACTGACCATCCTGCTTCCCTCGATCGCCTTCGGGGTTGCTGCCTGGACGTCCTACGACAGGTTCCTGCGCGAGGCGCGGGCCAGGATCGAGTCGCGCGTCGAGCTGGCGCACCAGCATGCGCAGCGCGTTTTCGCCACGTTCGATCTCGCGGCGGCCCAGACAGAGGAATTCCTGCTCGACCACGATGACGAAAGCATCGTCCGGCAGGGCATGGAGCTGAGCTCCAAGCTTGCGCGTCTGGGGTCGGCGCTGCCCGAGGTCGAGGATATCTGGGTTCTCGATCCCAAGGGACAGCCCGTGCTGACCGGCGCCCAGACGCCGGCGCCCTGGCAGCTCAATTTTGCCGATCGCGATTATTTCAAGGCTCAGGTCAAGTCGAACGCCGGCACTTATGTCAGCGAGCGACTGGTCGGCCGACTGCGCCCCGTGCAGATCTTCGAACTCAGCTATCGCCGCCGTTCTCCTACCGATGCTTTTCGGGGGATCATCGGCATTTCGGCAGATCCGAGATTTTTCGAGCGATTTTATACGTCCATGCTGGGCGAAGACGTCACCGCCCTGTCGCTGGTGCGTGCCGACGGGTCCGTGCTGGCCCGCTCACCGGCATTGCCCACGCCCATGAAGATCCGTGACTCGAGCCCGCTTCTGCGCATGCAGAAGGAACAGCCGATGCAGGGCTTCTATCGCGATGTGTCGCAACTCGACGGCGTCGAGCGGATGGCCGCCTATCGAAGGCTCGAGCATCTGCCGGTCTATGTGGTTGGCGCGCAGGACATGTCGATTGTCATCGGCCATTGGCGCAGCGCCATGGCCCAGCATCTCTACTTCGGCATCCCCGCAACTTTCGCGATGTTTCTCATCGCCATGGCGGCGGTCCGCCAGGCGCGTGAACAGGCTCACACCCTGCAAGCTCTGCGCGAAGAGGGCGAGCGCCGCGCCTTCGCTGAGGAGGCCCTGCGCCAGGCCAACAAGCTCGAGGCGATCGGACGCCTGACAGGCGGCGTGGCCCATGATTTCAACAATCTTCTGCAGGTCATGCTTGGCCGCCTCGCACGTATCCAGAAAGCCGCCCAGACCGACGCGCCGCCCGCGACGCGCGACGTCGAGGCGATGCAGTTCGCGATCGACCGCGCCGCCACATTGACGCATCGGCTGCTCGCCTTTTCGCGCCAGCAGCCGCTCCGCGTCGAAGTGGTCGACGTCAACAAGCTGGTCTCAGGCATGGTCGAGCTCGTGCGCCAGACGGCGGGCAATGAAATCGCTGTCGAGACGGTTTACGCCGCCGGTCTCTGGAGCGTGATCATCGACGCCAACCAGCTCGAGAATGCGCTTCTCAACATCACCTCCAACGCGCGCGACGCGATGGGCGGCGTCGGCCGCATCACCATCGAGACGGCAAATTCCTATCTCGACGACGCCTATGTGCGCGAATACCCCGGGGTGAAGGCGGGACAATATGTCTCCGTCAGCATCAGCGACACCGGACAGGGCATTTCACGCGACGTCCTCGCCAAAATCTTCGAGCCCTTCTTCACCACCAAGCCGATCGGGCAGGGCACCGGGCTGGGCCTCAGCATGGTCTACGGTTTCGTGCGTCAGTCCGATGGCCATGTCGCAGTCTATAGCGAGGAAGGGCAGGGCACGACCGTGCGGCTGTATCTGCCGCGCCATTTCGGCCCCGTCGATGAGGCGACGGTTCCTGACGTGACGTCCACGAGCGAAATGCGCGGCAGCGGCCTTGTGCTTGTCGTCGAGGATGAAGTGGAGGTACGCAATCTCGTGGTCGATACGCTCACGGACCTCGGCTATTCGACAATCGCCGGCGCCGATGCGCACGAGGGTTTGCGTCTGCTCGACCAGAACCCCGACATACAGCTACTTCTCACGGACGTCGGGCTTCCCGATGGAATGAACGGGCGACAGCTCGCCGACGCGGCGGCCATGCGACGGCCCGACCTGCCGATCGTGTTCATGACGGGCTACGCCCGCAACGCCATCGTTCACCACGGCCGGCTCGATCCGGGCGTTGAGCTTTTGACCAAGCCATTTACCCGTAAGGCGCTCGCGGCCAAGGTCCGCGAAACGCTCGCGCGCCAGAAGGTCGAAAGCTGAAACCGTTCAGACCGGCTTGCGGGCTGTGAAATCGATCACCGCTGACATGCCGCCATGCGCGGATCCCTCGTCCATCTCGGTCTCGTATTCGCTGATCTTCATATCCGTGAAACCGGCGAAATCGCGTTCGAGCAGGGCGCGCGTATAAAGATTTTCGACCTGTTTGGGTCCGCCCGTTCCATATTCCAGCTGCTTGGGCGTGTAGCCTTCGATCAGCAGCAAGCCGCCGGGCTTCAATGCGCCGCGCACGCCGGCGAAGACGCGATCGCGCTCTTCGGGATTCATGAACTGCGTGAAAATGATCGCGATGACGTCATAGGCTTCGGTGGGATACGTCCAGGCGATCACGTCTGCGAGTTCGGTGCGCAGCCGCACCCCGCGCTTTCTGGCAAGCGCGTTCGCCTTCTTCAGCGCTGTCGGCGAGAAGTCTATGGCGTGGACGTCCAGGCCCTGCTCGGCAAGCCAGACGCCGTTGCGCCCTTCGCCGTCGGCGATCGAGAGCGCCGCGCCGCCCGCGGGAAGCAGGTGCTTCTGCTTGGCCAGAAAGGCGTTCGGCTTCTCGCCGAAAATATATTCCGGCACGGAGAATCGTTTTTCCCAACGTTCATATTCGCTCATGTGGCGTCCTCCCGTTTGGCCGGCAGACTAGGTCCGGAGGGCCATTGCGTCCAGTCGAGCTTGCGCCGCTGACGCTGGACAGGTCGCCGCATCCCGCTAATGTCTGGCGCGGAGAAACGCGATAACAAGACCGGTCACGCCAGAACACGCGCCTGCGCGGCGGCGGACCTCCGGGAGAAAATCATGACGTCCGAGCGCCCCCGCACACAGACCGCCGCCGAAGCCTATCTGTCGACCCTGCACGCATGTGGGATCAAGCACGTTTTCGCCAATAGCGGCACGGACTTCGCGCCATTGATCGAAGGCCTCGTCCGGATGAAGGCGGAGGGTTGACCAGCTCCTGAATTCATCACCGTCCCGCATGAGAATGTCGCCATGTCGATGGCGCAGGGCTACTCGAAGATCACCGGCCAGGCGTCCTGCGTCATGGTGCACGTCAATGTCGGGACCGCGAACGCCGTGATGGGCGTCATGAACGCCGCGCGCGACAATGTGCCGGTGCTGCTTGCCGCCGGGCGCACGCCTCTCACCGAAACCGGCGACCCCGGCTCGCGAGACGTGCTGATCCATTGGGCCCAGGAGAATTTCGATCAGGCGGGAATCGTCCGCGAGAACGTCAAATGGGACTACGAGCTGCGGGCCGGCCAGCCTGTCGGCACGCTGGTGTCGCGGGCGCTCGATATCGCCATGACGGAGCCGCAGGGCCCGGTCTATCTCACGCTGCCTCGCGAGGTGCTGGGCCACGAGGTCGAAAATGTCGGCCCGCCGCCGCGCCGCGCGCTCGGCGCCCATGCGGCGGTGCCGTCCGGCGACGCCATCGAGCAGGCCGCGTCCATGATCGCGGACGCACAGGCTCCCCTGATCGTGGCGGGCCGCTCGGGCCGCTCCGCCGCAGCCTTTCACGCGCTGGGCGACCTTGCGGTCGAGCACGCGTTGCCCGTCGTTCAGGGGCTCGTATGCAGCATCAGCTCTGCCAATCCCATGGCGCTCGGCTTCGCTACGGCCGAGATTCTGGAGATGGCCGATCTCATCGTGGTGCTGGATGCGCCGGTTCCGTGGGTGCCGCGCAACATGCGTCCGGGCCGCGACACGAAAATCATCCACATCGCGCATGATCCGCATTTCTCGACCTATCCGATGCGCGGCTTCGAATGCGACCTCGCTGTGGCGGGCGATCCGGGCGCGGCGATCGAGATGCTGCGCGTCGCCCTTCGCGACAAGCTGCGCGACCGAAAGCCCGCGGTCGACGCGCGCCGCGCGCGCATCTCGGAGCTGCGTGACAAGATCCTGGCGCGTCGCGCCGCCGTCATCGAACAGGCGAAGACATCGACGCCGATTCATCCTGCCTTCGTGGCGTGGGCGCTGAATCAAGTGAAGGACAAGGACGCGATCATTTCGGACGAACTGGGCGTGCCGCTGCCGTTCCTCGACATGGAACATCCGAACTGCTTCCTGTCAGGCAGCTCCGGCGGCCTCGGCGTCGGCCTTGGACAGGCGCTTGGGGCCAAGCTCGCCGCCCGCGACCGGCAGGTAATCACCTGCTGCGGCGACGGCTCCTACATGTTCGGCCTGCCCACCGCCTCGCATTATGTGCAGAAGGCGGAGAATTTGCCGACCCTGACAATCATCATGAACAATTCGATGTGGTACGCCGTGCGCCGCGCGACGCTCGGCATGTATCCGGACGGCATGGCGTCCAAGGCCAACAGCCTGCCCATGGTCGACCTGGCGCCATCGCCCGATTACGAGAAGATCGTCGAAGCCTGCGGGGGCCACGGCGAACGCGTCGAGGATCCGGCGAAACTTGTCCGGGCCATCGAGCGCTCGCTGCAGAAGGTCGCGGACGGGCAGGGGGTGACGCTGAATGTCGTCACCCGCGCGCGCGAATAAATGCCGGCTTCAGGCGTCGAGCGCCGGCGCCGCCGGCGGTCGGCCCAGGATCATGTCCGACGCTTTTTCGGCCATCATGATCACGCAGGCGTTAATGTGCGCGCCCACCATGTCGGGCATGGCGGACGCGTCCACCACGCGCAGACGTTCGACGCCGCGCACACGAAGGTGCGGATCGAGCACGGCGGTCTCGTCCTGCCCCATCTTGCAGGTGCCGGCGGGATGATGCGCCGTAATGGCCGTGCGCCGGATGAAGGCGTCGATCTCGGCGTCAGTCTTCACCTTCGGACCGGGCGTCTTTTCTTCGCCCCGGAAGGGCGCGAGCGCGGATTGGCCGGCCACGTCGCGCGCGCGCTTGAAGCCTTCGCGCAGCGTCGGAAGGTCATACGGGTCAGTGAGGAAGTTGTAGCGGATGCGCATCGCCTGACGCGGATCGCTCGAAGCCAGCAGAATTTCGCCCCGGCTCTTGGGATGCAGAAGCGTGGGGCGGATGCCGTAGCCGTCGAGATAGGGCGCCTTTAACAGTGGGAACCACATATGCGCATTCGTGGGCAGGCCGCGGAACATGAACTCGACATCCGGCACGTCGAGATCGGGCTGCGTTTTCACGAAGGCGTGCAGGCCGCCCGGCACGACCGTGCCGTCGCCTGTGCCGCGCGTATAGGCGCGGATCATGCTCCAGGCGATGCGGTCGAAGCGCATCGTGTCGCGGAACGTACCTGCGTTTGGCCGCGTGTACATGATGAGCGCCGCGAGATGGTCCTGAAGGTTCTTGCCGACCGGCAGGTCGACCACCGGCGCGATGCCGGCCTCGCGCAGATGCGCCGCCGGTCCTATGCCGGACAGCATCAGCAGCTGCGGCGCATTGAACGTGCCGCTTGATATGATCACTTCGCGCGCCGCATGGGCTTTGATGAGCATGCCGTGATGCTCGTATTCGACGCCGCGTGCGGTCGTGCCTTGAAGAATGATGCGATGCGCCAATGCATGCGTCTCGACCCTGAGATTGCTGCGCGCGCGCACGGGCTTGAGGTATGCATTGGCGGTCGATGAGCGACGCCCGTTGCGGATTGTGTACTGGCTGCGGCCGAAACCTTCGCCCTTTTCCCCGTTATAATCGTCCGTTACCGGGAAGCCCGCCTGCTTCGCCGCCTCGATCCAGGCGTCGAAAAGCGGGTCTCTCGTCTTGGCCCATTCCGTGCCCAGCGGCCCGTCGCCGCCCCGCCAGGGGTTTTCGCCGCCCTGCCATGTTTCGGCGCGTTTGAAATAGGGCAGGGCCTCCGCATAGGACCAGCCTGTTGCGCCGTTCTTCGCCCAGCGGTCGTAGTCGCCCCGATGTCCGCGCGTATAGGCCATAACGTTGATGGAGGATGACCCGCCCAGAACTTTTCCCCGCGAAGCCTCGATCCTGCGATTGTCGAGGTTCGGTTCCTGTTCGGTGTGATAGCCCCAATTGTGCAGGTGCCAGTCGTGAATCTTGCCCATGCCGAGCGGAATGTGGATCAGGGGATCGACGTCTCGCCCACCGGCTTCCAGCAACAGCACGCGTGCGCCGTCGGCGCTCAGGCGATTGGCCAGCACACAGCCGGCAGAGCCCGCGCCGACGATGATGTAGTCGTAGTCATTACTATGAGCCATCAGTCACTTGATCCTTGTCGCAGCCCTGTCGGGGCTTGTTCTTGTCTCGCATCGCAGCGTAGCTCAGCCCAGCGCGCCCGCGCCTCCGAAGCGTTCGCGCCAACGCGGGATCACTTCCTTGTTGTAGACGTTGTCCGGAACTTGCCCATTGAGGGCCGACAGAACGGAGCGTGTGGCCCACTGGATGCCCGGACGCAATTCCCCGCCCTCGTTGAAGGAAGCGGAATGCGGCGACAGCAGCACCTTGTCGCCGAGCGCCCGCAGCGGCGAATCCATGGGCAGCGGTTCTTCCTCGAAAGCGTCGATGGCCGCGCCCCGCAACCGGCCTTCCGCGATGGCCCGGGCGACAGCGGCCTCGCGAATGACCTTGCCGCGCGCCGTATTGATGACGACTGCGCTCTTTTTCATCAAAGCGATCTGCGCCTCGTCGAACATGAATCGCGTTTCCTTCGTCAGCACCACATGGAACGAGACGACGTCGGATTCGCGCAGCAGCGTTTCGTAATCGACCTGTTTCACGCCCGCGAGCAGGAATCGTGCCGGTTCGGCATAGGGATCGTAGGCGATCACCTTGACGCGCCACGGCGCCAGCAATTGCGACACGCGCGTCCCGATCCGCCCCAGGCCGACCAGCCCGATAGTGATGCCGCCGTAGCCATCCGCGCGGGCGCCCAGGAAGGTGGTGCCATGCTGCGGCTCGCGCCATTTGCCGTCGCGCACATCCTTGTCGCGCTCCATCAGCTTTTTCAGCACGCCGAGGATCATCGCCATGGTGCTTTCAGCCACGCCGAAGCAATTGGATTCCGTCGGCGCATGGCAGACGAGAATGCCAAGGTCGGTCGCGGCATCCGTGTCGATGTCGTCCACACCAACCGTGTATTTGGCGACGATGCGAAGGCGCTGGGCTTCCTCCATCACCCGGCGGGTGATCGGCGTGTGGCGAATGGACGTGCCCATCATCGCCACCGTGTCGCGCGCCGCCGCCGCGAGGTCTGCTTCATAGTCGGTGCGGGGGTACTGCCAGGCCTTCTCTCCAAAGCCGATATCCAGGCCTGCATCTTTGAGGCGCGTCAGCAGGTCGGCCGGCTCTTCGCGCGGCGCAAAAATAAGAAGTTTGGGCTTGGACATCGGGTTTGCCCCCCTCCGGGCCTCGGCCGTTGCATCGGCGCGCTCTCTTTGATCGTGCCGGAATGTGCGGGAGCGTGGCGTTTCGGTCAAGGGCGCGCGGTTGCGCGTGGGCCCCGCTGCTTATAGCCTCAGGCCCGAGAAGCGTTCGCCGCCGGAGA
>JAIEQX010000157.1 GCA_019747375.1 Beijerinckiaceae bacterium
CTCTGCGTAGCCACGATCAGGCGGATGATCTGTTTCTGCTCGGGGCTCGTCGCCAGTTCCGTGATCAGAGGAACGTCCGGCAGATCCGGATGCTTCTCGGTGGCGTTCTGCACGATGATGTTGATGGAGCGGTCCGCCAGCCATTTCGCATAGCGCGTCTTGATCGTGCTGTAGGAAATGCCGCAGTAGCCCTCCGTTTCGCCCCGCTCCATCGACAGCGCCTGTTCGTTGGTGCCGGGATAACCGGTCACGAGCCGGATCGGCGCGCCGAAGAGCTTGCGGATCATGTTGGCGAAGGCGTCCGGATCGGCGCCGGTCCCCTGCCCGGAGGCGATGAATTCCTTTTCCATCATGTCCTGCCAGGTTTTCACCTTCGCGGTCTTCCATGAGATGCAGGTGCTGATGTCCTTCGCAATGCTGCCGATGCCGACAAACTTCGAACCGTCGAACCGCTGCGGCGTGAACAGGGGTTCGATCAGCGCAATGCGCGCCAGCGTGCCGATCACCGATCCGTCTTTCGGCGCGACGGAATAGAGGTATCCGGCCGCGATGACGCTCCCTGAACCAGGCATGTTCTGCACGACAATGCTCGGATTGCCCGGAATATGGCGTCCCATGTAGCGCGCCAGCATGCGCGCATAGAGATCATAGCCACCGCCCGCGCTGACGCCGACGATCAAGCTGAGTTTGCCGCCCCGGTAGAAGTCTTCGACGCTCTGCTGCGCACGCGCCGGGGAAGCCGTGACAAGACCGGCGATGCAGGATATCGCCACGCATGAAAGCGTCAATGAGCCTAAAATTCCGCGGGCGAAAAAAAACATGCTCTCACTCCCCTGTTGATCCGCCTTGCGCGGCGCTGCTTGTTCCGCAGCATTTTTTAGTACCCTGGCAATTGGGCGAGCAGACGCCCGACGCCGCGGCGCGGCTCTCTGACTTTCAGCCGTTTCTGGATTTCCCACGCCTTCGACGCGACCGCGTGCACGACTGGAACGCCAAAATCCTGCTCGAGCGTCTCGATGATGTTGAGCGTCCGCCAGCCGGATCCCTGGATGTAGATGGCCTCGGCCTCAGGATGGTTGAGGAACAGACGGCGGATATGACGGTAGAGCGCTGTCGGTGCGATCTGGCCAACGGATTTGAATGGCGCTTCAAGCGGCTCCATGGCCAGCACTTCCACGCCCGCCTGTCCCATGTAATCGGTGACGATGCGGTTCTGAATCGCTGAATAGCTCGCCCCGACGATGCGGTTTACGCCCAGCGCCTTGAACGCATCCACATGGTTCGATCCTGCCGTAAAGAATTGCGCGCCATGCCGCGCCTCCCAGTCAGCGATCTGCTTCTTTTCACCTTCATAGCCGAGCAGCATGAACGGCGGAGCGCCGGCGGGGTGAATCACGTCGCATCCCGCCCTCGCCAGCCGCGCTGCGTCGACGTCGTAATGAGGCAGCGAGTCGTGAAACTCGCGCTCGTCTCCGCGCTCGATGTCCAGATAGAGCGTGATGACGCCGAGTCCATCGGGTAGAAGCCTGATTACTTCTTCGGGCGCACCCGGGCGCATGGTCGGCATGATCATCCCTGCCGTTCCTCGCCAACTTTCAAAGCTCATTTCGCCCTCACTTGTTCATGATCGCCTTGAACCGTTCGATCACAGGCTTGGGCGTCTGGGTCATCCGCTGAATGAGAGCCTGCACCGCCTCACCGTCCAGCGGACTGACGTCAAGATCGAGCTTCTTGGCTTCGGCCAGATAATCGGGGTCCAGATGCAACTGCATGAAGGCCGTGCGCAGGAGAGCGACCCGATCAGCTGGAACGCCGGGCGGCGCCGCGAACGGCAACGCCATGAAGAACGGCGCCTCCGCGAGTTCGATCAGAACCCGATCGTCCTCCGATTTCGCAGATTCTCGCGCCGTCGGCGTGTCGGGAAATTCCGGGTGCCTCGTCGTGCGGCCGAACTGCACAAGCCCGACGATGCGCTTGCTGTCGAGGAGGTCGCGCTGTCCTGCACGGATGGAGGAATACCCCATCACGGTACTGTCGAGTTCGCCGGTCTGCATGGCCAGAACGATTGGCGCTGCGCCCGCATAACCCTTGATGATCGAAAGGTTGAGACCGAGCACATCGCTCGCAATATTGCCGAAGGAGAGGTTGCTGGAGCCCGGTCCCCCTGCCCCGAAGTTGATTTTCTTCTTCGTCGAGAGCGCTGCCTCGAAGGACGCGAGGCCCATGTCCGAGCGCACGAAAAGAATGTAGGCGTCATCCTGGTAAGAGCTTGAAGAGCCGATCCAGTTGAAGCCGGCCGGATCGAAGCGCGGCCCGGGCTCGCCCAGCACCGCCAGTTGCGGGGCGGCGCGGCCGATGATGCCAATCTCCGTGCCGTCGCGCGCCGCGACGTTGTAAAGCTGGTTCGCCTGCGTGAGCCCGCCCGCGCCTGGCACGTTGCGCACGATCACGGTCGGATGGCCTGGCAGGTGCTTTGTCAGATATTTTGCCGTCAGCCGCGCATTGATGTCGTAGATTCCGCCAGGCGCGTAACCCACGGTCATGCTGATGGTCTTGCCGGCGTAGAAATCGGGTGTGGTCTGGGCCTGCAGCGGCGGCGCGCCAGCCAGAATTCCCATCAGCAGGGCCGCGCCCATCCACGCAATCGGCCCATGTCGCCACAAACCCATGCGGTCCATGCTGTCCCCTCCCCATATTTTTATTGAGGGGATGGTAGGCCGTGAGCGCGCAGCGGCGCAACCCCGGTCAGGACTTGGGCATCGGCGGCATCTCGGCGAGCAGGCGGCCCAGTCCCTGGCGCGGCGCGGGATGCCCGAGGCGATGCATCAATTCCCAATAGCGCGCCGCCACGGGATGTACGACCACGACGCCAAATTCGTCCTCGAGCCGACCGATCAACCCGCTCAGGCGCCATTTGCTGCTGCCCTGCAAGCACAAGCCATCCGCGCCCGGATGGCGCCGCAAAATCGAACCCAGCATGTCGAAGGCGTCATTTTCGCTGATGTCGCCCGAGGCGCCCCAGGCGACCGGAACCTTTTCGACCGCAATGACATCGAACCCGGCGTCACGGAAATAGGCCTCCGCGACAGGTCCTGTCGTCGGGTCATAGCCGACGTCCAGCAACTTGCGCACGCCCAGCGCCCGCAATGCATTCGCCTGACACGTCGCGGATGTGAAGATCGGTACGCCAAAGCGGCGCGACCAGTCATCGAGCGTGAGCCGCTCGGCGTCGTGACCCAGAATCAGAAATGGCGGCGTACCTTCCAGATGGATGAGTTGCGCGCCCTCGGCCGCCAGATCGGCGGTTATCTGCTCATAGAAAGGCAGCGCGCCCTCGAACTCTTCCATCGTGCCGTTTTTCACCGGCGAGTAGCGAACAATCGTCCGAACGCCCTCCGGCAACATGCTCACCAGAAGCGCATGCGAGGCGGCGCCGCGCTTCGTCGGCTTGGCTATGCCGATCAGCCGGATCGCATCGCTGGTCTTGTCGTCCGCCATCGTCCCCTCCACCCAATTTTCGCCCGCTTGCCAATCGGGTCGTTCACGCTAACCTGTCTCGGTCGACGCGCGCCCCACAGGATGACGCGTCCGCAAGTCCGGGGCAAACCCGGCGTCAGGTGAGGGAGCGGAGCGCATGGGGATTTTCGGCATCGGGCGCATGACGGCGGTTCTGTGTCTGCTCGCCCTGGGCGGTCAGGCGACGGCGCAAACGCTGGAGGAACGCTTCGCCGGGAAGCAGATCAAGATCCTCATCGGCTCCAGCGCAGGCGGCGGCTACGATCTTTTTGCCCGCACCATTGCGCCGCACTGGTCAAGACACATGCCGGGCCATCCGACCTTCGTGCCGCAGAACATGCCGGGCCCGATGAGTCTTTCTGTCGCCAACAACATTTTCACGCTGGCCCCGAAGGACGGCTCCGTCATCGGCGCGGTCAATCCGCAGATCGCCTCCGAAGCCATCCTCAATCCGGAACGCGCGCGCTTCGACGCGCGCAAATTCGTTTGGATCGGCAGCGCGCTGCGCGAGACGCAGGTCATGGTCGCGCGCGCCGACGCGCCCGTCACGAGCTTCGAACAGGGCTTCGAGAAGGAAATGATCCTTGGCGGATCAGGCGGCGCCACGGACACGTTTCCCAAACTCGTCAACGCCATCCTGGGTACGAAATTCAAGATCGTGATGGGCTACCCCGGCACGCGCGAGGTGAACATCGCGATGGAGCGAGGCGAAGTTCAGGGAATCGGCGGAATCACCTGGGCGAGCATTCGGGGCACGATGGCGCAGCAGTTGCGCGACAAGTCCGTGGTTCTCGTCGGGCAGTATGGACGCGAGAAAAACCCCGAACTGCCGAACGTGCCGCACGTCCCGTCCTTCGCAAAGACACCCGAACAGCAGGCCGCGCTGCGGCTTCTCTTCGCCACCCAGGAATTCGGACGTCCGTTCATCGCGGCGCCCGGCACCCCGGCCGACATCGCCGAGGCCTTGCAGTCGAGCTTCATGAAGACCATGCAAGACCCCGCCTTCCTGGCCGAAGCGAAGAAGCGCGGGCTTGATATAGATCCTTTGTCAGGGCCCGACATTCAGGCGCTCATCGAGCAGATCTATCAGACGGCGCCCGACACGGTCGAACGCGTGCGGGCGGTCTTCAAATAGGCCGGGACATCAATCCTGGGGCTCTTCCGGGGCGCTGGTGGCGCCCAGCGTCTTGGCGCTGTCGGCTTCTGAATCCTGCACCTTCACGGTGACGACCGGAAACTTGTCGAGGATTCGCTTGGCCTCGGCCTCGGCGGGTTCGCGCGTGTCGAAGCTGCTCTTCGGCTGGCCGTCGACGGAGACGACGTAGCGGGCCATCTGCGCGCGCTTGGCGAGCTGACGCGCCGGCTGTTGGTCATTGGACATGGAATGAAACTCCGGTCCCGCGACGCTCTGCGCCCGGGATCATGCGGCATCTTGGCCGTTGTCGAAACGAAAGCAGCGCCTGTCGCCCATGACGCAAGTTTGGCCCGGGCGCGGCCGCCTCCGATGGGCGGATCGCCAGAATACGCCCTCCCGGTCCCCAAGGCCATGTGAATCGGCAGACGGGTGCGTTTTCGCAGATCAGCAAAAAGGCGGCCCCGAGAGGGCCGCCTTGCTGCTGGGCGTTGCCGCTCAGCCCTTGAAGGCGATTGCAGCCTTCTTGACCACGTCAGGCGTGGCTTTCACGATCTCGTCCGCATAGCCCTGAACCACGGTCCCGCTGGCGGGATCGAGTTCTAGACCTCGCTTCGCAGCCAACTCCTGCATGGCCGGATCGGCGACCATCTTGTCGAAGACGGAGCGCAGATAATCGACCATTTCAGGCGGCAGGCCCGGAGGAGCGATGAGCGCGCGGCCGATCATGGCTCCGGCGGACGCGAATTCAATCACCTTCTTGGCGTCCGGATCGTCCACCAGTTCCTGCATGAGCGGCACATTCTGCAGCTCTCGATTTCGCTTCAACCCGGTCTGGATAACCGCCACGAGATCGCCGTTGTCGAGTTCCTTCTTGTGCGTCACGCGCCAACTGTTCCACGCCGACGACACCAGATCGATCTCGCCGCGTTCGAGCGCGAGCGAATATTCCGCTGCGCCCGGATAGCCGCAAATCATCTTGAACTTGTAGTTGCCCAGCACTTTCAGCAGCGCCGGATACTGATAGCTCTGCGCATTCGTGCCCGTGCAGCCAACGATCGTTTCCTGACGCTTCATGTCCTCGATCGTCTTCGACGGCGAGTTCTTCCGACGCACGAAGGCTGTATTTACGGAGGAGAAGGATCCGATGTAGCGCATCTCCTCCACTTTCCACTTGCCGACTTCCGGCTCGAGCAGCTGCGTGTTGGCGATGGTCTCGGGCAGCAGGCCGAGCGCCGTGCCGTCCTTGGGAGACTGGGAATAGAAGAAGCTGGTGGCGATCAGGCCGCCGCCGCCCGGCTTGTTCTCAACGATCACCGCCTTCACGCCGGGCAGATGGACCTTCAGCATGTCGGCAGCGAGCCGCGCGTAAAAATCATAGGATCCGCCCGGCGAATGGCCGACCATGATCTTGACCGTCTTGTCCTTGAAGAATGCTTCGGGAGACTGCGCCGAAGCCGGCAAGGCGAGCGCAGTCACGCAGGCGAGCGCGGCGCCGGCGCCGAGCACGTGATTCATATTGAACATGTTTCCTCCAAAAGGGCTGTCCGGTTAAGCCGGACGTTATTCAGGAATTGGCGCCGAGAATGGCGCGGGCTTCGGCGAACAACTCGTCCACCGAGAATCTTTCTGGAATGATCTGCTGCTCATAGGCGAGTTGGATCACCAGTTCGAGCGACGGCGTGATGGCGTCGAATCCGATGGGACGCATGTCGATCGCCCCTGGCGTCGCCGGCGCCATTTCCTTCGATTGCTTGAATGCGGCGTAAACGCTGCGCACGAGGTCCGGACGCTCGCGCGCCAGATCGCGCTTCACGACAAGCATGTGGTTGACGGGCAACAAGCCTGTCTTGTCGTGCCACGCCCGGCCCGCCTTGGCGGCGTCCGGGATGACGGCCTTGATCTTTGGATCGTCCGGCAAATCATTGCCGAGAATTCCAGCATCGATCTCGCCCGACATCAGCATGGGCAGAAGCTTCGTGCCTTTCGGCGCGCGCGACACGAACGCCGGCTCCTTATATTCGGCCAGATGCGCGTCTTCGAAAATCACCCACTTGACGCTTTCGAGATCGAGATGATGCTCCTGCGACAGGATGTTACGCACCCAGGCGCCGGTGGTCTGCGTGTACGCGCGCACGCCGACTTTCATCCCGGGCAGCATGTCGGGAGTCAATGTCTCGTGAAAATCGGTATTGTAGACGATGCACCCGTGCTGGAAGCGCGAGGCCAGCACCACCGGCAGCAGGATGATCGGCTTTTTGTAGGTGTAGGCCTGCAAATATGTGAACACCGCCATTTCGCTGACGTCGAAACGCTGTTCACGCGCCATCGGTTTGAATGCGTCGTGGATCGGTTCGATTTCGTGAAACTCGAAATTGAAGTGCGGAGACGTGACGGCTCCGGACAACAGGCCTTCCGTCGTGGCGTATCGTTTCAGCGCGGTGCTGAGCGTCGGTATGTTGGTCATGACTGGCTCGCTCACTTCAATGTCGGGTAGAGACGTTCGGCCGTTCCGGACATGATGTTGGTCTTGTCCTTGGCGTCGAGCGACGCGATCACGTGCAGCGTCTCCTTGACGATGTTGGGCAGCGTGTCGTCATGCGCCGGGAAGTTCGAGCCCCAGAGCACGCGCTCTGATCCGAACGTGTCCATCAGCTTCGCCATGAAGGCGTCCGGCGTGGACTTTCCGGCCTGACAATGCTCCACCGTGCGGCTGGTCAGCTTGAGATAGATGCTCTTGTACTTGGCGATGTCCCAGAGGCTTTGGGCGGCCGCATAGGGAGGGCCATCGTTGATGACGGGCCGAGCCAGGTGATCGAGCAGAAAATCCGTCTCCGGAAAACGCTCGACGATCTTGATCAGAAGCGGAATGCCCTGCGCGGTCATCTGCACCGAAATCGGCAACTTCAGTTTGCCGGCTTTTTCCCAGACTGGAAATGCGCGCTCGTCGTCGAGCCAGGTCTGTTGACCCGGCATGGTGCTTCCCGTGGTGAAGACCCGCATCCCCGTCATGCCCCGTGAAACCCACCGGTCCACCTGAGCCGAGGCGTCCTCTTCCAGCGGGTCGATCGAGAACACGCCCGTGAAGCGCTCCAGAAACTGGCTGATCGAGTCCGCCAGATAGGAAGAATCGTGTCCGTAGGCGGTGGAAGCCTGCACGACCGCAGCCTTGGCGACGCCGGCGGCGTCCATGGCGGCAAGCAATTGCAGTGGCGTGGTGGGCCGTTCGGACGACCAGTCGGATTGCTTTCCGCCCAGCGGAGCCAGCGGATAGGTCACTCGATCTGGCGAGACGACATGACAATGCACGTCAATGATCTTGATGCCTTGGGAGATGGACATGCCTGCGACTTTCCTCGGATCCGCGCCGCGGCCTCGCGCCTTTTGCAGGAGGCGACCGGCCGGCGTTTTCGTTTCGCTCCCCTCGGGCGCAGCTTGTCGGCGCGCTCCGGGACTGGACGGATCAAAGCACGCCCCCATCAAATCGCTCTATTCAAAGGGCGACACGACATATAGATTTTTAGTAAGTTCAAATGCCACGGAGAGCGGACGCCATGGAGACCCTGGATCAGGTTCCGAGTTTCCGGCGCCTGCGCGCGTTCGAGGCGATAGCCGCGTCGGGTTCGGTTTCAGCGGCCGCGCTCGAACTGCGTCTGAGTCAGCCGGCGGTCACGCAATCGATCAATCTGCTGGAAGCCCAAATGGGCGCCCGTCTGTTTGAACGGTCGCAGGAAGGCAGCTTCCTCAATGAATCCGGGACGATCTTCCGCCGCCGGACGAAGCGCTTCTTTGCACAGGTGGTCGGCGCCGTGCGTTCGGCGCTCGGCGACGCGCAGCGTGAGGATCCCGAGCTGGTCGCCCGAAAACTGGGAGGCTCCCAGACCCGCGCCATCATGGCGATCTGGCAGGCAGGCTCCTTTCGTGCGGCCGCGCAAAAGCTTGGCTTGTCCGAGCCGAGCCTGCAGCGCCCTGCCCGCCAGCTCGAGAGATTGCTGGGCGCGCCTCTCTACCGCCGTTCTGCGACAGGTCTGGCCGTTAACGAACGCGGAGCCGACCTCGCTCGTCGTCTCGCGCTCGCCATCGGTGAAATCATTTCCGGACAGGAGGAAATCGGAGCCGCCAGGACAGCCCGCGCGAGTCTGAGAATTGGCGTGCTGGCCCTGGCGCCGCGCACGCTTCTGGCGACCGCGACGCACGCGCTGTTGCAGGCGTTCCCACTCCACAAACTCGAAGTGGTGGAAGGCCCTTATCAGAAGCTGGCGGTCGATCTCCGCGACGGCGCCATTGACATGATGTACGGAGCCTTGCGGACGCCGCCGCCCTTCGATGACCTGTGCGAGCAAGACTTATTCGAAGATCCCTATTCTATCGTATGCCGCCGCGATCATCCGTTGACGAAGCTTGACCGCATCGGCGCCAAGGATCTCGCGGCGTGTCAGTGGGTTTTTCCAACCGAAGGGCTTCCACGCCGCGTCGTTCTGAACGAATTGATAGAAGCTCGCAACCTACCCGCGCACGTGCAGATCGAGACGAGCTGCCTTGCCACCATCGTGGCCCTGCTGACGACGAGCGACCGGATTTCGCTGCTCTCGCGATGGCAGATTACGCTCGACGGCCACGCCGATCTCGCACGGGTGGAGGGCGTCCGCATTCCGCATCAGCGTCGTTTCGTGGGTTTGACGACGCGCAGCACCTGGCTGCCGACGCCCGTGCAGGATGCTTTTCTGCTGGCGCTGCAGCGCGCCGCGGAGGCGGTCCGTGACGCCTCGGACCAAAGCCGCAACGCGGGCCAGTCTGCGCGAACCGGCAAAATGGCCGGTCACGGAGGGCTGGGATCTCCGCCCTTGCGCTCGCAGACATAGCCAATGAAACATTGCCGGGAATCTGATGTCGCGAGCCAATGAGGTCGCGTCTCTTCGTCGCGCTGGCAATAGGCCTGGCTCGACACGTAACGGTCGTAGATATTGGGTCCTGTGGACAATATGACGGCGCCCTCGCGTCGCACGGTTTCGGAGGCCATGCCGCATGTCATGCGCAGCGTGTCCGGACGAGATTGCGCTGTCGCATGCGCGGTCATCAAAGGCGCCAGAAACAGCGCCGCGACGACCATTTTGAGTTGGGTTTTCGTCATCGACCGTCTCCCCGAATGCAGTCACATCCCTCTGCTGCGGAACTGACTGTAGGGTTCGCAGATTAGCCTAG